>JAHBYY010000001.1 GCA_019635715.1 Rhizobiaceae bacterium
AGTCCGCATGACCTACCAATCTCCCATCTCCCCCGGCATCTCCTGGTACGAGGACACGGTCGGCGAGCGACCGACCTACCCGCCGCTCGACGGCGACCGCAGTTGCGACGTCGCCATCGTCGGCGGCGGCTTCACCGGCCTGTCGGCCGCGGCGCATCTGGCCAAGGCGGGAACTTCGGTCGCGCTGATCGAGGCGCATCGCTTCGGCGACGGCGCGTCCGGGCGCAACGGCGGACAGCTTGGCACCGGACAGCGCGCCTGGGCCGAGGAGCTGGAGGCCGAATACGGCTTCACGCGCGCCAAGGCACTGTTCGATTTGGCGGAGGAAGCCAAGGCGCAGCTACTCGAATTCGCCTCCGTCCACGGCATCGACATCGACTATCGGCCCGGCCAGATGTCGGTGGTCCATAAGCGACGCTATCTCGACGACTACCGCAAGCACCCCGACATCATGGCGGCACGCTTCGGCTATCCGCACATCACCTTCATGGACGCCGCCGAGACCGCGCAACGCCTCGGCTCCAGCCACTATTTCGGCGGGACGCGCGACACCGGCACCGGACACATCCATCCGCTGAAGCTGGTCGTGGGCACGGCTCGCGTCGCGGCCTCCGCCGGAGCCGCGTTGTTCGAGAACACCAGGTCGACCGGCATCACGAGCAGCGGCGGCAAGGTCAGGGTCGCCACCGCGCGAGGCACCATCACCGCGGAAAAATGCCTGATCGCCGTCAACGCCTATGGCGAAAGGCTCGAACCGATCAGCAGCGCCCATGTCATGCCGATCGGCTCCTTCATCGGCGCCACCGTCCCGCTGGGAGCCGACAGCCCGGTGCTGCCGGGCGGAGAAGCCGTGGATGATTCCCGCTTCGTGGTGCGCTACTTCCGCAAGTCGTCGGACGGCCGCCTGCTGTTCGGAGGGCGCGAGATCTACGCGGTCAACGACCCGAAGGACATCCATATTCACATCCGCAAGCAGATCGCCGAGCTCTATCCGGCGCTGAAGGATGTCGAGATCACCCATGGCTGGGGCGGCTATGTCGGGATCACCATGCCGCGCAAGCCCTTCGTGCGGGAGGTCATGCCGCATGTCATCTCGGCCGGCGGCTACTCCGGCCACGGCGTCATGCTGTCCAATTTCCTCGGAAAACTGTTCGCCGAAACCGTGTCGGGCAATCGCGACCGCCTGAAGCTGTTCGAGGACCTGAACATCCCCGCCTTCCCGGGCGGCCGCCGCTTCCGCTCGCCGCTGCTGTTCCTTGCGCTCAACTGGTTCGCGCTGCGCGATCGACTCTGATGCCTGTCGCCTAAAGGTGGGAACCGGTTTCGGGACAACGACATGCACCGAAACAAAACTAAAGCGGGTCGCCTGAGTCCGATTTGACGCGACGCGCTTTGGACCTGTGGACAGTTTTGGGGCGGGCGCGGCCTTGGCGGCTTAATCATAAGGTGCGTATCGCGATTTTGCCGGTTGCGAAGCCGCATAGCCGCGGCGTATCGTCCGGCCTGCCAATTTTCGTGTCCATTTCCTGGCGCCTCGGGGGATTTCGGCGCAGAGATGCCACAATCTTGAAGCAAACGTGTCACACGGGCACGGCCTAGGCGGCCCGGGGGCTTCAGCCTCACACAGGCCGAACACGATAATGATAATCCGAACCACCGGGCACAGAAACCGGTGCGACGCGGAGAGGGTTGTATTGAAGGGGCTATTCAAGGCGCCAAAATCAAGGCGCGTCTCCTATGAGTTCCGCCATGGCGCGCGCGCGTCGATCTGGCATGAGATTTCCGTGCGCTCGCATCTGGTTGTCGCGGCGATAGGGACGGTCGTTTTCCTCGGCATGGCCGGAACTGCGATCTGGCTCGCCCTCCCCTCCAACCGCACAGCCGTCCTTGCCGCCAGGAACGACCCCGTGAAGCCGGCACCGGAAGCCGCGATCGCAAGCCTGGTGGCCGCACCGCAGAAGGCGGCGACCGCATCGCGGGCACCTGTCAAGAACGCCGAAGAGTTGCGCGCCCAGACGGCGGGCAGCGAGCCCGACAAGGCCAGAGTCGCAGCCGACCCGGTGAAGACGCTTGGGCAGACCGATCAGCGCTGGGTGGATTCGAACGGCAAGGACGTCAAGGCGGCGCTCAGCGCCGCAGCCGGAGCGGCGACCGAGGATGCACTCGACGACATCGTCGCCAATGCCTACGCCGATGACGGCGGGGGCGCCGATGCCGCCCTCACCGCGGCCATTCCCGCCAAGCGTCCGGATGCGCCGAAGGCCGCCGAGGTCGCTGACGAAGAGCCGTCGAAGCAGACGGCCGACGCGACCCGGCAGAGCCGGACGCTGCGCGCCGTCACCTTGCGCTCCCGGCCGAGCAGCCGCGGCAGCGTGCTGGGCACGGTCCCGGGCCGCGCCACCGTCGACGTGATCTCGTGCTCGAGCTGGTGCGAGATCGTCTACAGCGGCAAGCACGGCTACGTGTACAAGGGTTTTCTGCGGAACGGCGGCCGGTAGAGCAATGCCAGCCAGATTCCGGCTGCCTTGCGCCGCCGCCCCGGGTCAGGCGCGCCTGGCCGGCAGCCTCAGTGCCGAATAGGTCAGCACGGCCGAGATCAGATACAGCCCGGCGAAGATCGCATTGAGCAGCCAGACCAGGCTTTCGACGTCGCGGGTCATCGACAGGGCATAGATAAGGAACACCGCCTTGGCCGCCCCGAGCAGCGCGAGGTTCACGGCGCGCGTCAAGGTCTGGCCGCGCGCGAAAAGCAGTTCCGCCTGATATTCGACGATGTTGCGCGCGCCGGGGACGAGAAACGCCAGGCCGATCAGCCCTGCCGCCTGGGCGACGTTGCTTCCAAGCGCGTTGGGGAACACGTAGAGCACGAGCGCGAGCGACCCCAGCGCCAGGCTTGAGATCGTCAGGATTCCCAGTTCGATGCCGCCGCGCATGCGCCAGCCCGTGAGCAGCGACGGCGTTCGCATCATCCGCTGCACCAGCATCATCGTGAAGGTACGGATGGGGATCGCCGTCAGGTCGACGAGGCGCATGATCACCGCGTAGATGCCTGCCAGTTGCGGCCCGCCGAAGGACAGGACGACGAACTTGTCGAAATCCATCTGCAGGTAGAACAGCACCTCGGCACAGGCCACGTAGAGCGAGTCCGGGAGCCGCCGCCAGTACAGCTTCGGATGGATGCGGATGCGCTGGCGCGGGTAGAAGACGGCGAAGGCGACGAAGGCGATCGCCGCATTGGCGACGAGATAGTAGACGCACCAGTCGGCGAGGCTGCCGCCCGAGACCAGCATGAAGGCGAGTGCCGCGGCGGCGCGGGCCGCCGTCGACAGGATGGCGAGCAGGGAGGCCCTGCCGAACTGTCCGAGGCCGTTGTTGACGATGATGACGGCTTCCACCGGGCGCCACAGCAACGCCTCCGCCGCGACCACCATGGCGAAGGCACCCACCGTCATCGTGCCGTTGAAGAACAGCAGGTAGACCACCGCGGAACCCGCGCCGAGGACCGGCAGCGAGATCAGCGCCATCATCAGGAAGCCGCCCGTGAACAGCCCGATCAGCAGCGGCTTCACCGTGGCGATGCGGTAGAGGCTGGAGATGAAACCGAAGCCGAGGATACGCGACAGCACGACGCCGGCCGCCGACGCGGTGGCGAAGATGCCGAAGTCCGACAGCGGCAGCGTGTTGGCGAGCAGCACGAAATAGGCGAGCGAGAACACCAGCCGCCCGCCGGCGCCGCTGATGGCGGCAAGATAGTCGCGAACGAGCCCGCGGCGGCTCGCCAGGAAGCTGCGCAGGCGCGTCGCAGGGCGCGTCGCAAAGGTGTCGGTGGTACCGGCCATGGCCGCCACGATAGGCGGCAATGATTAAGTCGCCGTTTTTCCGAAGGGCCGGATCGCGGCCTTCTCCACTCCAACGCGAAAAGGCAAGGTTCATTAACCTTTTATTGTCCATGCGACTTTAGCGTGGCTTAACAATTGGACGAGCAACCGCGCCTCCAGAGTCAACCGCACGTGCCTCATGCCTGACCGCGAAGACCATTCCGCCACGGGGCGCGAGCGTTCGCTGCTGTCGCTCGGCGACGCGCTGCGGGCGGGCGACGCTCCGGCGGCCGGCCGGCTCGCCCAGGCCGTCGCCCAGGCGCGGGCGCGCAAGGAGGGTCTCGCCGAGGAGTTTCGCCGCAACAAGCTGCGTCACGCCGGCCAAGACCGCCAGGCGGCCGAGCCGAGCACCGCCCCGCCGGCATTTCGGCAGGTCGCGGCCGACGGCAGCGGAGCGCCGGAGCCGGCTCGGGAAAAGACCGATGAGGCACGCACGCCTCCCGCCGCCGGCGAACCGGCGGCGCAAGCCCCCGCGTCCCGGCCGGCCGACCCGCAGGCCTCCCCCGCCCGAGCCGAGATGGCCGCCGCCGAAGACGACGCCATCGCAGGCGAGGCGGACGGCCGCTGGCATCCGCTGATCGATCCGGCGAAGGTCATCTCGGGCGTCATCAATTCCAAGAAGATCATCGCGGCGACGACCGTCGCCGGCGCGCTGATCGGCGTCATGGTGGCGTTGAGCACGCCAAAGACCTATTTCGCCGCGACCGAGCTGCTCGCCGACCCGCGCGACCTCAATCTGGTCGACAGGGAGCTGACCCAGGGCGGCATCTCCAACGAGGCGACGCTGGCCATCGTCGACAACCAGGTTCGGATCATGAAGTCCGGAACCGTGCTGTCCAACGTGGTCCAGCAGCTCAACCTCGCGGCCGATCCTGAATTCAACGGCACCGGAAAATCCGGCCCGTTCAGCTATCTGTCGAAGGTCAGGTCGCTGTTCTCGTCCTCCGACGGCGCCGCCGATCCGGGCCGGCGCACGGCGCTGGCGGTGATGAACCTCGGAAAGGCGCTGACCGTGGAGCGCGGCGGCCGCACCTTCGTGGTGCTCGTCGGCGCAAATACCCAGGATCCGGAGAAATCGGCGCTCATCGCCAACACCACCAGCCGGGTCTTCCTGGAACGCTACGGCCAGATCGCCTCGGATTCCGCGGGACGGGCGGCCGGCGAACTGTCGGCAAAGCTCGACGAGCTGCGCAACGCCGTCGAGACGGCGGAACGCAAGGTCGAGACGTTCAAGGCCGAGAACGACCTGATCGACGCGCAGGGCCGGCTGATCACCGACGACGAGATCGTCAAGCTGAACGACCAGCTCGGCGTGGCGCGCGCCCGCACGCTTGAGATCAAGGCCCGGTCCGACGTGACGCGCGGCGCCGATGCCGACGCGGTGATCGGCGGCTCGCTTCCGGAGGAGCTCTCGTCGGCGACGATCCAGGAGCTCCGCACCCAGTATTCGACGCTCAAGGGCGAATCGGACCGGCTGGCGGTGCGGCTCGGCCCGCGCCATCCGCAGTTGCTCGCGGTCGAGGCACAGCTTGGCGGGCTGCGCGACCAGATCGGCTCCGAGATCCGCCGCATCGCCGCCGCCACCCAGACCGAGCTGAGACGCGCCGTCGAACTCGAACAGCAGCTTTCCTCGCGGCTCGCCCAGTTGAAGGTCCGCCAGGGCGATCTCAGCGGAGAGATGGTGACGTTGCGCGAGCTCGAGCGCGACGCGACCGCCAAACGCGCGGTCTACGAAGCCTATCTGCTGCGTGCCAAGGAAACCAGCGAGCAGCAGGGCATCAACAGCGCCAACATCAACATCATCTCAGAAGCGACCCCGCCGTTCGAATCGAGTTCGACCTCGCGGTCCGTGACGGCCATGACCGGAACCGTCCTGGGCTTCCTGTTCGGCGTCGGCGTCGGTGCCGCCAGGGGCGGCTGGGCCGGTCTCAGCCAGAATATGAGAAATCGCCGCCGCCGTGCCGGGCCGCGCCCGCGAAAGCCGGTCGACACCATGTTCGATCATGAGCCGGCCGTGCCGCCGGCCCTGGTGGAGGAAACGGCCGCCGACGCCACGCCGCAGGCCGCAGCCGTGCCGCGCGACGTGCGCGCCGAAACCGATCAAACCGCCGCGGATGCGTCCGCTCAATCGAGGCAGGAACCCATGCACCGTCCCTATGCCAGCGACTACCCGCCGGTGGAGCAGCCCCGGCAGGCGCACGACCATCCCTACGGCACCGCCCATCCCTATCCCTACCCGCCGATGGCGCCGCCCGTCGCCGCGATGAGCCCTGCCCATTACGGCTATCCGGCGGCGCCCGGCTATGCCGCGCCCTACGGCTATCCGCAGGCGGGGCCGATGCCGGGCCAGGGCTACCCGCAGCCTGCTGCCGCGCCGTACTGGCAGCAGCCGCCGCATCCGGCGATGGCCTATCCGCAGCCCTATCCGCCACCGCAGCCCTACGCCCCGGCCGAACCGGACCGCTATGCCGGGCAGCCGCGCCGCGATTCGCAGGCCGCCCACATGACAGAGGCATCGCTGGACGAAATCCGCGCCAGCCTGCGCGAGTGCCGCGAGGCGATCCGCGAGCTCGCCGAGCACAGGGCGCAGCGCCGCTACTTCTGAGGCGGCGCGATTTCGGCGCCGTGACGGGTTTGCGGCACGGCGCGACGCTGTGGCGGGATTGCGGCCCGAAATTTTGATGACTATGCCCCGGACCGAACAACCGGGGTTTTGTCATGGCCGAGATCATTGACGGCAAGGCCGTCGCCGAGGACGTCGTCGAGAAGGTCACCGCGATGACCGCGCGCCTGGTGGCGGACAAGGGCGTGGTGCCCGGCCTGGCGGTGGTGATCGTCGGCGAGGACCCGGCCAGCCAGGTCTACGTCGCTTCGAAGGGCAAACGCGCCAAGGCCTGCGGCTTCCATTCGGTGCAGCACACGCTGGACGCAGACACCGCCGAGGCCGACCTCGTCGCGCTGATCGAGACGCTGAACGCCGACCCCGCCATCCACGGCATCCTTGTGCAGTTGCCGCTGCCGCCTCAGATCGATTCCGGCCGCATCATCCAGACCATCGCGCCGGAGAAAGATGTCGACGGCTTCCATTTCATCAATGTCGGCAAACTCGGCACCGGCGAGGTCGATACCGCCTTCGTGCCCTGCACCCCGGCCGGCTCGATGCTGCTCATCGAGCGCGTGCGGGGACGCGATCTCTCCGGCCTCAACGCCGTCGTGGTCGGCCGCTCCAACATCGTCGGCAAGCCGATGGCGAACCTGTTGCTCGCAGCCAACTGCACCGTCACCGTCGCGCACAGCCGCACCAGGGATCTGCCGGCGCTATGCCGCACCGCCGATATCCTCGTGGCGGCGGTCGGCCGCCCGGAAATGATCCGCGGCGACTGGGTGAAGCCCGGCGCCACCGTGATCGACGTCGGCATCAACCGCGTGGCCGCGAGCACCCCGGGCGGCAAGGCGCGCCTGGTCGGCGACGTCGCCTTCGACGAGGCGTCGGCCAATGCCGGCGCGATCACGCCGGTCCCGGGCGGCGTCGGCCCGATGACCATCGCGCTGCTGATGGCGAACACGCTGGTGTCGGCCTGCCGCTCGGCGGGGCTGCCGCGCCCGACGTTCTGACGCCGTCACGCTCCCTTGCGCGGCACGCGCCTTGATGTAGAAGCCAGGCCATGAACGATGTCGTGCCGGTCGGCAGGCAGCTCGGTTTCCTGCTCGTCGACAAATTCTCGATGTTCTCGCTGGCTGCCGCGATCGACACGTTTCGATCCGCGAACCGGCTGCTCGGCCGCGACTACTACGGCTGGACGACGGTCTCGGCCGACGGCGACCCCGTCATGGCGTCCAACGGCCTGCCGCTGAAGATCGACTACGGCGTCGCCGACCTGCCTTCCGTCGACATCCTGTTCGTCTGCGTCGGCCTGACCACCGAATTCCCCGGCAAGAGCAAGGTGCTGGGGGCGCTTCGCACGCTCGGCCGCCGCGGGGCCTCGCTCGGAGCGCTGTCCGTCGGCTCCTATCTGCTCGGCGAAGCCGGCCAGCTCGAGGGCCACCGCTGCACGATCCATTGGGAGAACCGCGCCGGCTTCATGGAGCGCTTCCCCGACATCGAATGCACCGGCAATGTCTACGAGATCGACCGCAAGCGCTATACCTGCGCCGGCGGAACCACCTCGATCGACCTGATGCTGGAGATCGTGCGTCGCGATCACGGCCCCAACATCGCCAACGGCGTCGCCAACCAGTTCCACCACGAGCGCATCCGCTCGGCCGGCGACCGCCAGCGCGTCGGACCGGAGCGCGACCTGACCGGCAAGTCCGAGAAGCTGAAGAAGATCGTCGAGCTGATGGCGGACCATCTCGACGAACCGCTGTCGGCCGTCCAGCTCGCGAAATCGGCCGGCCTGTCGGTGCGCCAGGTCGAACGTCTGTTCCTGCGGCACCTGACGGTCACGCCCGGCCGCTACTATATGCGCCTGCGCCTGGAGCGGGCCCGCGAACTGCTGCGCCAGACCAACATGCCGATCCTCGACGTGGCGATCGCCACCGGCTTTACCTCGCATTCCTACTTCGCCCAGAGCTACCGCCTGCAGTTCGGCCGGCCGCCGAGCGAGGAACGCCGCACCACCTATTGATCAGCCTTCAAATCGACCTGCGGTTGAACTACCGTGGCGGCGGCAAGCCGAGAGGATGATCGATGACATTGCTGCAGCGTGTGTTCGCCGGATTTCTGGCCCTGTCCTGCCTCGCCGCGGTCCCGGCAAGCGCGGCGGAGCGCACCCTCATCATTCTCGACGGCTCGGGGTCGATGTGGGGCCAGATCGGCGGAAAGCCGAAGCTGGAGATCGCGCGCGAGGCGCTGCGCACCGTGCTCGCCGACCTGCCCGCCGACCGCGAGGTCGGCTTCATGGCCTACGGTCACCGCGAGAAAGGCAAGTGCGACGACATCGAACTGATCGTGCCGCCGGCTGCGGGCACGGCCGAGGCGATCGGCAAGGCGGCCGACGCAATGAAATTTGTCGGCAAGACGCCGCTGACGGCCGCCGTGCGCCAGGCCGCCGACGACATGAAGTACACCGAGGACAAGGCGACCGTCGTTCTGATCACCGACGGGCTGGAGACCTGCGAGGCCGACCCTTGCGCGCTCGCTGGCGAATTGGAGCAGAAGGGTGTCGATTTCACCGCGCATGTCGTCGGCTTCGGGTTGACCGCCGAGGAGGGCAAGCAGGTCGCCTGCCTCGCCGACAAGACCGGCGGCCGCTACATCCAGGCCGATGACGCCGCCCAGCTCAAGGAGGCGCTGGCCGAGACCGTCGTCGCGGCGCCGGCGCCGCCCCCCGCGCCCGAACCTGATCCTGCGCCGCAGCCGGCCGAGGAGTTCAACCTGCAGCCGACGGTCAAGCTTTCCGCCGACGGTCCGCTGCTCGACGACGGCGCCGGCAATGTCTGGGTGGTCTACAGACCGGGACAGGACGGCGAGCGCGGCGAATACGTCATGACCGACTACAATCGCTGGAAGGGCAAGCTCGAACCGGGCGACTACGTCCTCGTCGCCGAATACGGACAGGCCAAGGCCGAGCAGCCCATCACCATCAGGGCGGGCGAGGTGGCGAGACCCGAATTCGTGCTCGATGCCGGCACGATCATGGTCCGGCCGCTGGCCGTCGCCGGTCAGGAGCCGGATGCTTCCGCGGCTGTGCGCTTCGAATATCCCGGCGGCGACACGACCGAGTATGGCGAGGCCAAGGTGGTCGTCCCGGCCGGCGATCAGACGGTCAAGGTCACCATCGGGGCGGGCATGGCGACCGAGAGCTTCGCTCTCGCCGCCGGCGCAACGGTCCGCAAGGATATCGTGGTCGGCGTCGGCCATGTCGTGGTCAACGCCTTTTATGTCGAGGGGATGAAGGTCGAGGACGGCGCGCTCTTCTTCAGGATCGTCAAGGCGAAGAAGGCCATCGACGGCTCGCAGGAGCAGGTGTCCTACGAATACGGGCCCGACAAGGACCATGACCTGCCGCCGGGCGACTATGTCGCGCTGGCCGAGATGGACCAGGCGCACGGCGAAGCGCAGTTCAAGGTCGCTTCCGGCGACAATCTGAACGTCAGCGTCGTCCTGCAGGCCGGCGTGCTGTCGATCGCGGCGCCCGGCGCGACCCGCATCGCGGTGCTGGGAGCGGCCAAGGACATTCAGGGCAACCGCAAGGAGTTCGGCGTCGCCTATTCCGACAAGCATCAGACCACGCTGCCGGCCGGCGACTATGTGGTGCAGGCCGAGTATGGCGAGGCGGCGGCTCCGAAAGAAGCGACGGCGAAGGTCACGGCGGGCGAGCGGACCGAGATCAGCATTCCCTGATCCGGGCCTGCGCCGGCGCCGGGCCCAGTGGCCGAGCCCGGCGCCCGGGTCAAACCGAGAAGGCGCTGGCGCCCTGGTCGGCACGGCCGACCATGCCGCGGAAGCCGGCGAAGAGTTCGCGGCCCATGCCATGCTGGCTGTCGTCGAGTTCGGGCTCGCAGAGCGGACGCGATGCGAACTCGCCGGGCGCCACCAGCACCTCCAGCAGACCGGCCTCGGCGTCCAGTCGGACGAGGTCGCCGTCGCGGATCCGCGCGATCGCCCCGCCGTCGAGCGCCTCGGGCGTCACATGGATCGCCGCCGGCACCTTGCCGGAAGCGCCGGACATGCGCCCGTCGGTGACCAGCGCGACCTTGCGGCCGCGGTCCTGCAGCACGCCGAGCACGGTGGTCAGCTTGTGCAGTTCCGGCATGCCGTTCGCCTTCGGGCCCTGGAAGCGCACCACGGCGATGAAGTCGCGATCGAGGAGGCCGGCCTTGAAGGCATCGTTGAGCGCCTGCTGGCTGTGGAAGACCAGCGCCGGCGCCTCGACGATGCGGCGCTCGGGCTTGACCGCCGAGGTCTTGATGACCGCATGGCCGAGATTGCCTTCGAGCACCTTCAGGCCGCCGGTCGGCTGAAAGGCCTTGGCGAAGGGCGCCAGCACCTTCTCGTCGCCGCTCGCGGCCGGCGCCGCCTGCCGGACGACCGAGCCGCCCTCTCCGAGACGCGCTTCCACCGTGTAGCTGCGCAGCCCGTCGCCCCACACGGTGCGCACGTCCTCATGCAGGAAGCCGGCATCGAGCAGTTCCCGGATCAGGAAGCCCATGCCGCCGGCCGCATCGAAATGGTTCACGTCGGCGAGCCCGTTCGGATAGACGCGCGCCAGCAGCGGCACCGCGTCGGACAGATCGGAAATGTCCTGCCAGGTCAGCCGGATGCCGGCCGCCGCCGCCATGGCGATCAGATGGATCGTATGGTTGGTCGAGCCGCCGGTGGCGTGCAGGCCGACCACGCCGTTGACGATCGACCGCTCGTCGATCATCCGCCCGACCGGCGTGTAGGCATTGCCGAGCGCGGTGATGGCAAGGGCGCGCTTCGCCGCCTCGCGGGTCAGCGCGTCGCGCAGCGGCGTTCCCGGGTTGATGAAGGACGAGCCGGGGATGTGCAGCCCCATGATCTCCATCAGCATCTGGTTGGAGTTCGCCGTGCCGTAGAAGGTGCAGGTTCCGGGACCGTGATAGGATTTCGACTCGGCCTCCAGCAGTTCGGCGCGGCCGACCTTGCCCTCCGCATAGAGTTGCCGGACCTTCGCCTTCTCGTCGTTGGGGAGGCCGCTGGTCATCGGGCCGGCCGGGATGAAGATCGCCGGCAGATGGCCGAAGGTCAGCGCCGCGATCACCAGGCCCGGCACGATCTTGTCGCAGACGCCGAGATAGACCGCCGCATCGAACATGTTGTGCGAGAGGCCGATGGCCGCCGACATGGCGATCACGTCGCGCGAGAACAGCGACAGTTCCATGCCGGGCTGGCCCTGGGTGACGCCGTCGCACATCGCCGGCACGCCGCCGGCGACCTGGGCGATGCCGCCGGCATCGCGCGCGGCCTGCTTGATCAGCGCCGGATAGGTCTCGAACGGCTGATGGGCCGAAAGCATGTCGTTGTAGGAGGTGATGATGCCGAGGTTGGGCACCGTGTCACCACCGAGCGCCGCCTTCTCCTGCGGACCGCACACGGCGAAGCCGTGGGCGAGGTTGCCGCAGGACAGCACGCCGCGATTGGCGCGCCGGCCCTGTGCCGCGTCGACGCGGGCCAGATAGGCTTGGCGCGCCGGCTGGGACCGCCGGCGTATGCGGTCCGTGATGGCTAGGATTTCTTTCCTGGCGCTCATGGCATCGTCCTCAAATGGCCGGCGGCCTCTGGGAGGGAAGGCCGCGACGGCAGTTGCAATCAGGGTGCCCAGTACACTTCGACGGGGCGCGCGCTCAGCTTCAGCACCCGGCCGACCGGCAGGTCGTCGCCGCCCAGCACGCCGTCCAGCACCGTGCGCTTGGCCTCTCCCTCGATGTGCAGCGCCAGCATCCGCGCCTCGACCAGCACCGGCAGGGTCAGCGTCAGGCGCGGTTCGCCGCCGCTTTCGGCATGCACCGGCGCGACGATCTCCCGGCCGGCCGGATCGAGCAGCCGAGAGAGGGAAGCTGCATCAGGGAAAAACGAGGCGGTATGACCGTCACCGCCCATGCCGAGCACGGCGACGTCGAGCGGCAGGCCGAGCTCCGTAACGGCCTTCGATGCGGCGGCAGCGGCGGTCTCGACATCGGGCGCATCGGAGTAGAGCCCGACGAATGTCGCGGCGGACGCCCGCCCGGTCATCAGATTGGCCCTGGCCAGCCCCGCATTGGAGCGCGGCGACGTTTCCGGCACGAAACGCTCGTCGACGAGGGTGACGGTCACACGCGACCAGTCGATCGCCGCCTCGGCGAGCGTCTTGAAAAACAGGGCCGGCGTCGTCCCGCCGGACACGGCGAGCAGCCCCTTGCCGCGCTGCGCGACCGCCTGCGCGAGCGCGCCGGCGACCCGCCGGGCGAGGGCCTCGGCAAGCGCCTGGCGATCGCCGGACGGCTTCAGGTCGATGTCGATCGTCGCCATGCCGGGATCAGCTCTCATGCCAGGTCCGGCCGTCGCGCTCGATCAGCGCGATGGAAGCGGACGGCCCCCAGGTGCCCGCGGTGTAGCCCTGCACCTCCTGGCGCGCATCGGCCCAGGCGTGCAGGATCGGGTCGACCCAGGTCCATGCCGCCTCGACCTCGTCGCGGCGCATGAACAGCGTCTGGTTGCCGCGGATGACATCCATGATCAGCCGCTCATAGGCATCCGGGTTGCGCTCGTGGAATGTGTCGGCAAAGGTCATGTCGAGAGCGATCTGACGCAGCCGCATGCCGCCCGGCCCCGGGTCCTTGATCATGATCCACTGCTTGACGCCCTCGTCCGGCTGCAGGCGGATGACCAGTTGGTTGGCCTGGATGCGGCCGGCATTGTCGCCGAAGATCGAGTGCGGGATCGGCTTGAACTCGATGACGATCTCCGAGACGCGGCTCGCCAGTCGCTTGCCGGTGCGCAGGTAGAAGGGCACGCCGGCCCAGCGCCAGTTGGCGATCTCGGCCTTGATCGCCACGAAGGTCTCGGTGGCGCTCTCGCCGCCGAGTTCCTCGACATAGCCCTTCACCGCGCCGCCGGCCGACGCGCCGGCGCGGTACTGGCCGCGCACCGTCGATTTCGGCGCCTCGGCGCCGTTGATGCGCTTCAGCGAGCGCAGCACCTTGAGCTTCTCGTCGCGCACCGCATTGGCGTCCATCGACGAGGGCGCTTCCATGGCCACGAGGCAGAGCAGTTGCAGGATGTGGTTCTGCACCATGTCGCGCAGCGCGCCGGCCTTGTCGTAATAGGTGACGCGGTCCTCGAGGCCGACCGTTTCGGCCACGGTGATCTGCACGTGATCGATATGGGCGGAGTTCCACAGCGGCTCGTAGAGCATGTTGCCGAAGCGCAGCGCCATCAGGTTCTGCACCGTCTCCTTGCCGAGATAGTGGTCGATGCGGAAGATCTGGTGCTCGCCGAAATCGGCACCGATCTGATCGTTGAGCGTCAGTGCCGAATCGAGGTCGCGGCCGATCGGCTTCTCGACGACGATGCGCGAGTTCGGCGTGACGAGATCGTTCTCCTTCAGCTTGTGGGAGATGTCGCCGAACAGGTTGGGCGCCACCGCCAGATAGTAGGCCCTGATGGCATTGCTGCCACCCAGCGCCTTCTTCAGCTTGCCGAAGCCTTCCCCCGACTTGGCGTCGACGGCGACGTAGGACAGGCGTGCCAGGAATGCCTTCAGGCCGGCCTCGTCGATATCCGCCGCCTTGACGTGCTCGCGCAGGGCCTTGTCGGCAAAGGCGCGGAACTCCTCGTCCGAGAGCTTCGAGCGGGATGCGCCGATGATGCGCGTCGGCTCCGAGAACTGATGCCCCTGCTGGCGGTAGTAGAGAGCCGGCAGCAGCTTGCGCTCGGACAGGTCGCCGGTTCCGCCGAAGATGACGAAATCGAACGGTTCGACAGGGATAATCTGGCTGGTCATGCTGTTCCCGACTCTGGGCGCGCGCGCCAATGATGCATAAATGTAGAATACAATCGATTTAATTTGCCAGCGTCATGGTGTCACAGGCGCTGTTCGACGTGGCCGCTACCTAGCTTGCAGACCGGCGTCGCGCAAGCTTGGCAGGTGCAAATAGTCGCGCCCGGCAGCCGGAGGCAAAGCGACTCCGGCTGGTCGGACAGTTCCGGCGGCCGTCGGTCGGCTGCGCCGGAAACAGGAGCGGGAGGAAGGGATGAACAGGCTTGCGGGCAAGGTCGCGATCGTCACCGGCGCGGCGTCAGGCTTCGGCGAGTGCATTGCCAGGCGCTTCGCCGAGGAAGGCGCGACCGTGGTGGTCGCAGACGTCAACGAGCGCGGCGCCGAACGGGTGCGCGAGGCGATCGGCGGCGAGGCGATCGCGACGACCGCCGACGTGTCGCGGCGCGGCGACGTGGAGGGGCTCGTCTATGCCGCGAAAGGTGCCTTCGGCCGTGTCGACATCATGGTCAACAATGCCGGCTTCACCCATCGGAAAGGCGATCTCCTCGCGGTCGACGAGCCGAGCTTCGACCTGATCGGAGCGGTGAACATGAAGGGCATCTATCATTCGACGCTCGCCGTGGTGCCGATCATGGATCGCAACGGCGGCGGCGTGATCCTCAACATGGCGTCGGTCGACGGCCTGCGGCCGCGCCCCGGCCTGACATGGTACAATGCCTCGAAGGGCTGGGTGATCGCGGCGACGAAGTCGATGGCTGTCGAGCTTGCACCCCGCCGCATCCGTGTGAACTGCCTCTGTCCGGCCTCCGGCGAAACGCCGATGCTGCCGCTGTTCATGGGCGGAGATTCGCCGGGTGCGCGCGCCGAGGCCGCGCAGGAGATACCGCTCGGGCGACTGACCCGGCCGCTCGATGTGGCGAACGCCGCCCTCTGGCTGGCCTCGGACGAGGCGGCCTTCGTCACCGGCGTGGCGCTGGAAGTGGATGGAGGCAGCTCGATCTGACGGCGGCTCGGTCGATGCCGGGCGTCAACCCGCCAGCACGAGCTTGCGGATGCGGGCGAGGTCGGTGCCGATGAACGACTGCATGCCGATCGCGACCTGGTCGGCGCCCATCGCGCCGACGAAGACGCCGAATTCGTCGTCGGACAGCGGCTTTCCCTGCCAGTGGACGCGGCAGAGTTCCTCCGCGCCGTGGAAATGACCCGCGCCGCCCAGCACGTCGTCGACATAGCGGCCGTAGAGCATGCACTCGGAGAAGCGGCGGTCCCGGCCGATCGCGGCGACCCAGTCGCGGCCGGTCACGGTTTCGATCTGCCGGCACATCGCAACCACCGTCGCGCGGTTCCAGGCGATCAGCGTCGTGATGTAGTCGTGCGTCGACGGCGTGGCGGCGAGACCGAGAACGCGTCCCGCATTGGCCGACCAGATACGGTGTTCGTCGTGGCCGTCGCGCAGAAGCGCGTCGTCGCGGCGGAACAGACGGGTGCGGCCATTCCGGCTGAAGCGGGACAGGTCGGTCGGTTTCAGGAAGGCGACATCGGAATCGCAATAGACCAGAACGTCCTCGCGGACCTGGGCGGCGATCGCGATGCGGCGGAGCTGCTGGACGTGCCAGCCGCGCAGCGGCTGGGTGCGCAGGCTCAGCCAGATGCGGCGGCGGAAGCGGCTCAGCGGATCGTCGAAGACATGCAGCCAGGACGGCAGGATGTCCCGCTCGTCGACGATGGTGCGGGTGGCCGTTTCCAGTTGCCGGAACAGCGGCACGTCGCGTCCCTCGACCAGGACGTAGTGATGGGCCATGCCGGCGACATGGCGGTCCATGGTCTCGCAGAGCAGCCGGCAGCGCTCCAAATCCGGCGCATAGCTGGCGGTTACCACGGCGGCCACCGGCGGCCATGCCGGCATCGCCTCCCGGTGATCGGCGATCTGGAACGGCGCGTTCAAGCAGGGTGCCTTTCGAGGCCGAGCTTCTGGCGCACGACCCGCGCGATGAACACCGGATTGCCGAGGATGTAGCGCCGCCACAGGCGCATCGGCTCCATCATCATCCTGAAGACCCATTCGAGCCTGAGGGTCCTGACCAGTGCCGGCGCGCGCGGCACGGCGCCGCTCATGAAGTCGAACAGCGCTCCGACAGCGATCGGCAGCGTGCAGTGCCGCTCGTCGATATGGCGCGATATCCACAGTTCCTGCCGCGGCACGCCCATGGCGACGAGCAGCACGTCGGGCCTGATCAGCCGGATGCGTTCGAGAATCCGGGGCTCGTCCGCTGCGCTGAAATAGCCGTCGTTGATCAGGATGAAGCGATGCTGCGGACACATCGAGGCAAAGCGTTCGACGGCGCGCTCGACATTGCGCCCCTTCGCGCCGATCAGGCCGACCGTCATCGGCATGCCCTGCGCCTGCAGAAAAGCGGGCACGAAGTCCGTGCCGTTCAGATTTGCCGCAAAAGGCGCGCCGTAGAGAATCCTGGCGGCGAGATCGACGCCGACGCCATCGGGCAGAACGAGGAAGCTGCGCAGCGCATCGGCAAAATCCGGATCGGATGCCGCGAGGTTGGCAGTATGGGCATTCAGGAAACTGACCCGTGTGAACCGGCGCTCCTGCGCGAGCCTGCCGAGGAGCGCGATCGCTTCCTTCCAGCCGACGCTGGCGACGCGGACGCCCAGCACCGGCTTCCAGTCGATCCTGCCAAGTCCGGCGGGCGTGATGTGCTGGTTCATGCCGTCACCTCGCGGCCGGCCGCCGTCAGGCTGCTCAGGCCACGACGGACCTGACGATCCAGCGCGGCCTGCTGGGCCGCATGGAACGCCGAGCCGTCTTGCAGCGGCATCGGCCGGGCCGCGGCGGCGACAAGTGCCGCGGCGAAGGCCAGTGGGTCATCGGCGACGACGCAGTTGGCGGGCCTATGGGCGATGCCGCGCAGCGCGCTGGTGGTCGCCACCGCCGGAAGGCCGAGTTCGAAGGTCTCGATCGTCTTTAGCTGCACTCCGGTGCCGCCGCGGCTGATCAGCGGCACGACGGCCGCCGCGCGCACGAAGTCGCCGGCGTCCGGGACCCGCCCGACGAAGGAGACACCGGGGTGGCCGGCCTCGAGGTCGGACGGGACGCTGCCGGCGATCCTGACCCGGAAGGAGGACGGAAGATGCGGCATCACCTGTTCCAGAAACCATTCGAGCCCGACGCGGTTGGGCTGCCAGGTCCACGTGCCGATCAGCGCGGCATCGCAGTCGATCGGCGGGCGCGCGCCCGGCGCTGCAACGGACCGGCGGGTCACGAGCGGCAGCGCAGCGGATCGGTCGTCGGAAGCGACATCCAGCGCATGCCTGTCATCCTCCGCGAGGGTGAAGACGAAACGCGCCCGGCGGCACAGCCGCGCCTCGAGACCTTTCATGAGCTGCGCCTCGCGGCGGAAGAGCAGCCGCTGGAACGGATCGCGGCTGGTCTCGGCGTTTTCGGCGGCGGACTTCGCCTCGACATTGTGCGCCACGAAGATCGAAGGCCGATCGTCGAAGCAGTCTTCGAACGCACCGGCGAGCTGCACCGAGTTGAGCACATAGCCGTCGACGGGGCCGGCGCTGCGGATGGCGTCGCGCACCGCGCGCCGCGTGATGCAGCGCAGTTTGGCGGAAGAGAAGGTCAGTCCGGTGCTCATCGCTTCCGCCAGCCAGATGACCTTGCGCAGCGACGAGGCGGTATCGGTACGCACATCCACCTCGCCGAGCACGATGGTGTCGGTGGTGTCGGCGGGGCGGCGTCCCGGCCAGGCGAATCCCATCACGGTGACGCGCACGCCGGCGCGGCGCAGCGCATCGATGATCGCCTCGTTGGCGATCTCGTAGCCGGACCCGAGCGACCCGTCCGGCACGATCGACGTGACAAACAGCAGATGCATCAATGCCTTCCCAGTTGAGCCGGGTCTAGCAGGGCGCCGTGAAGCGTTGATTAAGAGGCCCCTGCGACAAGGGCGGGGAGGCGGTTGCAAGCCGCTGTTCTTAAAGAGTGTTTAACGAATCCTTGAACTCCATGGTGCAAAGTCGAACGACTTCGAACCGCGCCGGTCCAGCCCTTGAACGAGTCTGCCTCCATATCGACCGTCTACGTCTCGCCCGGCCTGAGCGCCGACGAGATCGCCATCGCCGTCACGGTGCCGACCTTCCGCCGGCCCCGGCAGGTGCTGGAGACGCTGGATTCGCTGAAAGCCCAGAAAACGGCGCGCCGCTTCGCGGTGATTGTGATGGAGAACGAGGCGGAACTGCGCGAGGGCGCGGCAGCGGCGACGAAGTGGATGGAACGCACCGCCCTGCCCGGCATCGTCATCATCGCGCATGATCGCGGCAATTGCTGCGCCTACAATGCCGGCTGGCAGACGGCGCTGCAGCATTTTCCGAAGCTCCAGTACATCGCGGTGATCGACGACGACGAGATCGCCGACCCGCTGTGGCTCGAAACCCTCTGCGCGACGGCCGAGCGCCACGCGGCCGACATCGTCGGCGGGCCGCAACTGCCGATCTTCGCGCAGGCCGAACATGCGCGATGGGCGACCCACCCCGTTTTCGCGCCGCCCTACCGCGACAGCGGCCCGGTCCCGGCACTCTATTCGTCGGGCAATCTGCTCGTCGGCCGCAAGGTGCTGGACGCAATGGAGCAGCCGTTCCTCGATCTGAAGTTCAACTTCATGGGCGGCGGCGATTCGGACTTCCTGTCGCGGGCCGCGCAGCGCGGGTTCCGGCTCGGCTGGGCCGCCGACGCGATCATCCGCGAAACCGTGCCGGCACGGCGCGTCGAGCCGGATTGGATCCGTGCCCGATCCCTGCGCAACGGCGTGATCTCGACGCTGGTCGAGAAGAAGAGGCGGGCGGGCACGCCGTTCGCCAGCGCCAAAGTGTTGCTGAAGAGCCTGGCGCTGCTCGGCGCTTCGCCGCTGCGCGGCTTGGCCCGGCTCCTCAAGACGGGTTCGCTGTCGATCGGGCTCTACCCGGTCTATGTGGCGGCCGGCCGGGTGATGGCCGAGTTCGGATATGCCAATGAGCAGTATCGCCAGCCCGAGAAGAACTGACGCGCCACGCTCGCTGGCCGACTGGCTGCCGGCTTGGACGCCCACCGCGGTCGCCGCGGCGCTGCTTTCGGCGCTGATGATCTCGTTCTCGCCCTTCGCGACGATCGACGCGGACGCCGTCCTGGAAGGCGGCAACATCGTCAACCAGCTCGGCTACGGCTCGCTCGGAGCGATCTCGCTGATCGCCATGGCGACCTATGCCTCGCCACGCGTGCTGAGCGCGCTGTTCGGACCGTCGATGATCCTCGTGCTGGTGCTGATGATCTTCTCGGTGCTGAACGCGGCGCATCCGCCCTCGGCGGCGCGCGCGGCCTCCTTCACCTTCATCGGCATTCTGTCGGTCGCCACCATTTTGAGCATACCGCGCAGTCCGGATTCCTTCTCTCGCGTCCTGCTGATCGCCGGGCTCGCGGTGGTCGGCATCTCCTATGTCGGCCTCGTTCTGTACCCGACGATCGCCATCCACACGACGGCCTCCAACGAACCGGAGCATGCCGGCCTGTGGCGCGGCGTGTTCACCCACAAGAACATCGCCGGGCCGATCATGGCCTGCTTCAGCTTCTGCGGCCTCTATCTCATGCGACGCGGCTCGCTCTGGGGCGGCGGCCTGCTCTTCCTGCTGTCGATGAACTTCATGCTGCACACCGGCTCCAAGACGACGGCGGGCCTGGTGCCGGTGGCGATGATCGTGGTGGCGCTGCCGGGCATATTCGGGGTGCGGATCGTCACGGCGCTGCTGTTCTGGGCGGCCATCATCGGCACGGCGCTCGGCACGCTCGGCATCGTCTTCATCGAGCCGCTCAAGCATCTCGCCGCCGAATATTTCCCCGGCATGACCTTCACCGGCCGCGTCACGCTCTGGGAGTTCGCCGGCGACATGCTGATGAAGCGCCCCTGGACGGGCTACGGCTACGAGAGCTTCTGGATGTCGCCACTCATGGAGACGATCTACCAGCCGTTCGACCGCGAATGGGACATCCGCTTCATGGTGCACGGCCACAACGGCTATCTCGACATCGCCGTCATCATGGGCATTCCGACGCTGATCGTGGCGGTCTGGGCGTTCCTGGTCAGTCCTGTGATCGACTATATCCGCGTGCCGATGCTGAAGGAGAACGTGCTGCTCGGCGACCTGTTCATGATGATCCTGTTGTTCACCTCGCTCAACGCCTTCCTGGAAAGTTTCTTCTTCCGGCGCGCCGACCCGGTCTGGCTGTTCTTCGTCATGAGCGTGATCGGCCTGCGCCTCGTGGCACGCTTCCCGATGCGCCCGGCGGGCGGGACGGCTCGAATGCCGACCCCAGCCGCGGCGCCGATACGCCGCGCCTGACTCGGCTCCGGCCGGACTGCCCGTTCCACTCGCCCACACGATGCTGTAGACGGGTCGCACGGCAATGACGGAGGCAGGCATGTCGGTGAAGACGGTACTCGTGGGCTGCGGCAACATGGGCCACGCGATGCTTGCCGGCTGGCTCGCATCGGGCCAACTCGCCGCATCCGACGTGCTGGTGGTCGAACCCAACGAGGATCTGCGCGCACGCGCCGCAGCGCTGGGCGTCGCCACGGCCGACAGCGCCGCCGGCCTCGCGGTCGACGCGCAGCCCGAACTCGTGGTGCTGGCGGTCAAGCCGCAGGTGATCCGCGAGGTGACGGCGCAGTATGCCCGGCTCGGCGGTGGCCCCTCGACCTTCCTCAGCATCGCGGCGGGCACCCCGATCTCCGCCTTCGAGACCATCCTCGGCACGCATACGCCGATCGTCCGCTGCATGCCCAACACGCCCGCCGCCATCGGCAAGGGGATGATGGTCGTCTACGCGAACGGCGCGGTCGGCGAGCGGCCGCTGGCGGCGATCAAGGCGCTGCTCGCGACGAGCGGCGCGGTCGCGACCATCGACGACGAAGATCTGATGGACGCGGTGACGGCGGTGTCGGGCTCCGGTCCCGCCTATATCTTCCATTTCATCGAGTGTCTCACCGCCGCCGCGATCAAGGTCGGCCTGCCCGAGGATACGGCCCGCCTGCTGGCGATGCAGACGGTCTACGGCTCGGCGAACCTCGCCGCCGAAAGCCGCGAGACGCCGGCGACGCTGCGCCGGCAGGTCACCAGCCCGAACGGCACGACCGCCGCGGCGCTGGACGTGCTGATGGGCGGCGAACGGCTGGAGACCCTTGTGACCGAAGCGGTCGAGGCGGCCCGGCGACGCGCCGAGGAACTGCGCGGCTGAAGCCGCGACCGAGCCGCTTCAGGCGGCGGCGCTGGCCTTGCCGAACAGCATTTCGTCCTGCCGCCGGCGCAGGTCGAAGAGCCGTGTCGTGACGTCGGGCAGCGCGTTGTCGGTGGTCAGCAGTTCGCCCTTGCGCACCGGCTTCAGCACCTTGCCGCCTTCGAGCAGGCCGACGGGAACGGCCTTGCCGCGCCGCGCCTGCGACGCCTCCATCGTGTAGGAGCGATAGCAGGTCTCGCCGATGGCATCGAAGGTCTCGCCGGCGACCAGATCGCGCTTCGCCACGGCGCAGACCTCCGCCACCGGCCGCGGCAGCGGCACCATGTCGGCCTTGCCGTGCAGCATGATGCGCGCCGCCGTCAGCGGCACCTCCAGCGAAGTCAGGTGATAGGGCCGGAAGAAGCTGTAGTAAGGTCCCTTGCCGACATGCAGGTCGTCCATGCGCTCGATGATGCGCGGATGCGTCGCCTCGACGATGACGAACACCCCCGGCGCCACGCCCTTGCCGATCGTGTAGTCGACGACGCCCTTGCGGCCGAGGATGCCGCCGTCGGCCTTCGGGATCAGCACCTTCGCCAGATCGTCGCGGTCGGCCTTCGGCCCGTGCAGGCCCGGAACGTCGGGGACCAGCCCGGTGGCGTTGGCGATCGCCGCCATCTCGACCATGGTCTTGGAACCGTCGACGAACTCGACCAGCATGCGCGGGTTCATGTTGCGCCGCGTCGCCTCCTCGCGATAGTCGTCGGGCACGGCGTCGTGGTTCAACGGGTTGTTCTTGCCCTTGCCGGCGGAGACGATGGTGTAGCCGAGCGCGGTGGCGAACTCGATCAGCTCCATGCAGCTCGACGGCTCGTCGCCGGCGCCGACCGAATAGACCACGCCGAGCCTGTCGGCTTCCTTCTTCAGATAAGGACCGATCGTGACGTCGGCCTCGACGTTCATCATCACGACGTGCTTGCCGTGCTCCATCGCCATCAGGTCGAAATCGGCGGCGACGCCGGGCTTTCCGGTCGCATCGATGACCACGTCGATCAGCGGGTTGGAGACGAGCAGGTCGTTGGAGGTGATGGCAATGCGCCCGGCCTCGATCGCCGCCGTGACCTTCGATTGCGTTTCAGCCTCGGCGGCGCGGCTGTCCTCGCCATAGGCGATCCTGACCGCCTCGCGCGCCGTGTGTGGACGCCGCGTCGACATGGCGACGAGTTCCACGCCCCTCATCAGCATGCACTGGGTGACGAGGTCGGTGCCCATCTCGCCCGAGCCGATGACGCCGATCCGCACCGGCCGTCCTTGGTCGGCGCGTTGCGCAAGTTCGCGCGCAAGTCCGGTCAGGGCGATGTTGGTCATGGTGAGAAATCCGCTTTCGTTCGACCCGCTGATACCAGAAACAACGTCGGTAGCAACGCAAATGGACGGCGGCAATTCTTTCGACAGCCCTACCGCCTGCCTTCGAGCGACGCCAGAAGGGTTCTGGCCCGAGCCAGATTCGCCGTGGAGCCGGCCGCCAGATCGGCCAGCGCGTTCTGCCGGAAGATGGCGAGCGCGCTTTCGCAGGCGGCGATCGCCTCGGCCGCCATCGCCGGGTCGCGCCGCACCGTGCCGAGCTCGACCAGCGCATCGCAGAGGCTGTCCTGCGTGTAGGCGACGTCCGGCAGCGCCTTCAGCGCCACCTGCAGGCTCGCCGCCTCCCGCAGCATCGGCACCGCCTTCTCGAAATAGGAGGCGTCCTTCTTCTGGCGGCCGATGAGCGTCATCGTGTAGGCAGCCTCGTTCTGCAGGCTCGCCCAGCGCGCGGGTTCGGCATCGCGGCCCAGATGATCGGCCAGCGCCAGATTGACCGCGATCGCTTCCTCCATCAGGTCGGGGTGCGGCGCACGGGCGATCAACAGGCCGAGCGTGCGCGCTCGGCTTTCCTGGATGCGTACCCATTGCTCCGGCAGTTTTTCGCGCGTGCGCACCATGACGAGTTCGCGATAGACCGAGGCGGCGCGCGCCAGCGCCGCCGCGTCGTCGGCAACATAGCCGAGCGACGTCAGCGCCCCGGCGAGGTTCATGCTGTGGCGCGCCCAGTCGTCGGGAGCGGCCTGGCGCGTCGCGACCGTCAGCGCCGCATCATAGCTCGCGACGGCGTCGCGCAGCGTCACGGCATCGTTGGCGGCGCTTCCGAGCATATAAAGGGCATTGGCGCGCTCGCCCTGGAACTGCCCCCAGAGCGTCCGGTCGGCGTCCCCTGCATAGACTTCGAGCGCACCCTCATAGGCGGCGACGGCCTTGCGATAGAGCGCCGGATCGCCGGCCGCGGCAGCCGCGTAATAGTAGGCGTTGGCCATCTCGCCGGTGATCTGCGCCCAGTCGGCGGCGTTCTGCTGCCGTGGATAATACGGCACCGCGGCCTCGAGAAGCGAGGCTGCCTCGGAGAAGAGCCCGCCTTCGCCGGTGCGGTCGGCCAGACGGATCAGGACGTGGCCGAGCCCCCAGCGCGTCGCGGCGAGGCGGTCGGGCGTGTCGGCAGTCTCCTGCACGGCCGCGGCATCGCGATAGTCCTGCACGGATCGGGCGAGCAGATCACCGTCATCGGTTAGCTTGAACAGCAGCGACTCGGCATTGGCGCGGCGGAACATCGCCCGGCCCCATTCGCGCGGCATGCCGTCTCGCGTGCGGGCCGTCAGCGCCGCGTCATAGGCCTCGATCGCCTGCTTCAGCTTTTCGGGATCCTTGCTGCGGTCGCCCCAGTCGGAAAGCGTGTTGCCGAGGTCGAACTGGACAGTCCCGTAGTCGCGCGGCCGGGTCTCGGGCCGATAGATCGTCAACGCGGCACGATACGCCTTCACCGCGGCCTCCGACGCGTCCGCGCCACCGCCCACATCCGACAGATCCGCATAGGCGCCGCCGATGTTCATCTGCAGCGAGGCCCAGTCGAGCGGAGCACGTGCCACGTCGTATTCGGTGAGCGCCGCCTCATAGGCGGCGATGGCCTGGCGAAGGCCGCCGGCATCGACAGCATGTTCCGAGGCCCGGTAGAGCGCGTTGCCGAGCGTGAGCTGGCCTGTGGCCCAGTTCGATGCACCCCGCTCGCGCGCCCAGACCTCCAAGGCATTTCGCGCCGTGGAGACCGCGTTCCGATAGGCGTCGGCATCTTCCGTCACGTCCGCGACGCCGAGCCATGCCGAGCTCAGATTGTTGTTGATGGTGGCCCAGTAGGCCGGGGCCCGCTCGCGGCTCATCTCGGCGCGCGCCGCCTCGTAGGCCTCGATGGCACGCCTGTAGGTGCCGGCATCGCGCGTGCGCTCGGCACGCCGGGTCAGCGTCGCGCCGATATTGACATGGCTCTGGGCCCAGTCGAGCGGATGGCCGGGCCGATCGTAGACGGTCAGCGCAGCCTCGTGAGCGGCGATCGACGCATCGAAATCGTCCAGCCGGCCGCTGCGCTCCGCCAATTCGGACAGGACGATGCCGAGATTGTTCTGCGTGGCCGCCCATTCCAGCGGAATGCGGTCCTTGCGCTGGACCTCCAGGGCAGACCGGAACGCCTCCACCGCCTTCCGCAGCGTGTCGATGCCGGCCTCGCGCTGCCCGAGCCGCCAGTAGACGGTGCCGAGATTGCTGAGGGTCGAGGCCCAGTCGTCGGGATGCGCGTCGCGCCTATAGAAGGCCAGTGCCTCGTCGAACGCGTCGATCGACATGCGCAGCGTGGATGTGTCGGTCTCGCGCTCGCCGAGAACCGCAAGCACGGCGGCGAGGTTGTTCTGCAGCACCGCCCGGCTCTGGCGGTCGCCATCCACCGGCAGAAGCGCCATCGCCTCGCGATAGGCGTCGACGGCCCGCTTCAGGTCCGCGTTGTCGCCGGAATACTCGCCGAGCGAGCTCAAGGCGCCCGCCTCACGGCTCTTGTAGGTCGCAGCCTCGACCTCGTCCCAGCGGCGCGCCTCGGCGAAGGCCTTGGCGTAGTCGCCGGCGGCGCGCCCGAAATCGAAGGCCAATTCGTAGGTGCGGGCCGATTGCGCGAAGACCTCCGCGAATTCCAGCCGCCGCGCTTTCAGATCCTGCTCGGCCTGGTCGAGCGCGCCGGACAGTTCGCCGATGCGCGCCTTGGCCGCGTCATAGAAGCTGCGCGCCGCATCGAGCGCGCCTTCGTCGAGCGCCTGGTTTGCGAGCGCGGTGAGGCGGCCGATCTCGGGATCGGTGCTCTTCAGCGCCGACCGTTCCGCCAGGATGGCCTTGAGCTTCTCGGCCTGGCCGCGCAGCAGCCTGTCGAGCTCCAGCGGATCCTTCGGCTTCTCGGCGCCGAGCGCCTCGAGCATCGCGTAGAGCGCATCCATCGGCACGCCGCCTTCGCGCGACACCGCCTCGATCTGGCGGCGCTGCGGATCGGGGAGTGCGGCGATCGCCACGAGAAGCTGCCGCCGCTCGGTGAGAATCTTGCCTTCATCGCCTTCGACCGTCGGGACCGCCTCGCCGAAATAGAGAAGGCGGCGCAGGCTTTCGTTCGTCCAGGGACGCTGGCGGCCGCCGGTCTTCAGGTAGACCTCCTCGCCGACCATGCGCATAACCGTCCCGAATTCCTCGCCGGCCAAGACGCCGAGGTGACGGATGAGGGCCGCCGCGTAGGGGCTGTTGCCGCCCTCCGGACCGTCCAGCGCGACATGGCCGGGCTCGGCGGCAAAGCCGATGACCTGGCCGAGACTTTCATCGCCGGAGCCCTCGGGCCTAGCCTTCAGCGCGACGACGCCGCGGCTCTCGCCGAGCCCGCCGCCGGAGACCGGAACCGGCTCGCCGCCTTCCTCCAGGGTCAATGTGGTTCCCGGCGGGAACGGATTGTTGCGGCAGGCGTCCAGCAGGACGATCGTCACCGGCACGGTCTTGCCGAGTTCGGCGATCAGCGCCGAGATCGGCACCAGCTTGTCGCCGGCCTCCGAAAGCGAGGCGACGTCGGCATCGACCGGAACCAGGAAGTTCTCGCCGCCAGCCTCGATGCCGTGGCCCGAATAGTAGATCACCGCGACATCGGCGTCCTCGGCATCCTCGACGAAGCCCTCGATGTCGCGGCGCAGCCGGCGCGCATCCCGGTTGGTCGCGACATCGGTCTCGAAGCCCAGATCGCTGAGCAGCTCCTCGACGGCGCGCGCATCGTTCTCGGGATTGGCAAGCGCCGGAATGGTCTCGTACTCGGCCTCGCCGATGACCAGCGCGACGCCGCGCAGCGTCCGTTCCGCGGCATAGGCGCCAGGCAGCCACGACAGAGCGGTGCTCGCCAGCGCGGCCGCGAACAGAACAGTGCGTAAGCGCCCTCCAGCCCGTCCGACCGCCATGCGAAGCCCCGCGCGATTGCCGCCCGAATCGATCCACCGATCTGATGGCATGACGATGGCAACGCACCGGCCGGATCAAATAAAAAGCCCGCCCCGACGAAGCGGAGCGGGCTCGGAACCGGTCTTCGCCGGAAGCGTGCGATCGAAACCTAGCGGTTGATGCCGATCATGCGGTTCATGTTGCCGCCGATATGCTCCAGCACGCTGGTCTGGTAGGTATGCCAGACCTTCGGCGGAAGGCGTGCTTTCAGCGCCTTGGCGAAGTAGGCATAGTGCGGGCGATAGTAGAACTCTCCGAAGCCGGACTTCTTGAACAGCTTACGCGCCGTCATCGGGCTGAAGAAGGCCAGATGGTTGCGGGTGAAGCCGTCCCACGCGTCGCGGTTCGCCTTGAGCTGCAGCGAGTTGGCGTTGACGGTGAAGACCAGCAGCGCGCCGCCCGGCTTGAGGAAGGAGCGGAGCATCGAGAAGGTGTCGATCGGGCGCGGCAGATGCGCCAGCACCGACCAGAGCGTGATCAGGTCGAACTTCTGGCCGCGCAGCTCCTTGATGTCCATCGGATCGCCGCACCAGATGCGGTTGTGGCCACGCCGCTTCTTGGCGGCTTCCACCGATTCCGGCGAGAGGTCGACACCCCAATCCTCGTATCCGTGGCGTCCGGCCACTTCGAGGAAGAGGCCGTTGCCGCAACCGAAATCCAGGACCTTGAGCGGCCCCTTCGGCGGAACGATGTCGCGGAACGAGTAGAGGACGCTCTCGTATTTCTGCTGACGGTCGCTTCCGTAGTGGCTCGACAGGAAGTTGTTGTAGTTCACCTGATCGTAGAGCTTGTGCAGGTGTTCCGGGATGATGTTCGGATTGCGGAACAGAAGATCGCATTCCGTGCACATCACCACGTCGTATTCCCAATTCTTCTTCTTGGGATGGAAGAGGTGCATGAACTTCTCATTCCCGCACAGCATGCACGGGATGATTTCCTCGATATCGCCAACCGGACGGCGCTTCTTGTACTCGTCGACGCTGACGATCGGGCGCGTCGACAGGAATTTCTGCCACTTCACCTCGATTCGCCGGGCCTCGTCCGGAATGGCATAGGGTGCCAGTTTCGGGGTCATGACGAACGGCTTTGCCGCCTTCTTCACGGCAGCGACTGCTTTGGCCATCAAACTCAATCCCACTCTCTATGACAATTGGGCGACATTGATAGAGCATGGTTCGTCCGTTTGCCAAGTGTTGCAGCGCGGAAAACTTCACTGGGCAAATCTATAAGCGAAGTTGGGCCACCAATCCCCGGCCGACGCCCCGAGATGACCCACAACACCCTGATCCGAAACGATTACTGGCGCCTGGCGAAGATCTTGAGGCTCATTCCGTAAAGCCGCGATGCAAGCGGTGTACTGGCTGGAATGGTCTTGTGCTGGCGCGTCACCACACCCGCCGGTCCGTGAAGCTCGCCGAGCCGCAGGCGCAGCGCCGGCGACATCTCGGCTGCCAGATCGAGATCCGACAGCGGCTGGCGCGGCGCGGCGGCCATGGCGACGGCCTCGGCCACCAGACCGCCGATCGCCGGTTGCGGAGGCGGCATATGGCGCGCAGCCCAGGCCGGCTCGGGCACCAGCATCAAGGGAAGCTCGATGTCGGCGAACCGCCGCATCAGGCCCGAACGGAAGAAATAGTGCATGCCATACTCGTCGTGGGCGCCGAAGTCGGCGACGATCGCCGTCGGAACCCCGGCGTGGAGAGCTTCGGCCGCCACCGTCGAGCACACGGTCAGACAGGCCGAGGCCCGTTCCAGCAATGCCCCCGACCGCTCTTCGGATAGGGCGAGATTGGCCGGCCAGCCGCCGGACATGTAGGCCGCCTCGTCGAGCAACTGGCCGATCGGATGGCGTACCCTGTGGAGCGTGGCGTCCTCGCCGCTGACGCGCGGCTTCACCAGCACCTGGCGGTCGGGATAGCGCCGGGCAAGCCCGATCAGTTGCTCCGCCAGGAACAGGCGCTCGTCGCGCGTGCTCGGTATGATGGACTGCTCGAAGAAGACGACCGGGCCGCGCGCGGCATCCGGCGCCCGCGCCACGCGCTCCAGCAGCGCCGGCACGCCGAGCACGCGCGCATTGTCGGATCGAAGGCCGAACGCGAAGCACATGTCGCGGTACAGCGCGAGATCCGCTTCGCTGTTCAGCCAGAGCAGGTCGCTGGCGCTGCGCATCGACAGCCCGTCATGCGCGAATCTCAGCACCAGCCCGGAATAGGCGCAGACGACCAGCGGCCGGCGGGTTCCGCTGGGCCTGAGATGGTGCATCAGGGTGCGGGTCGAAAGGCCCTCGAGCGTCGACAGGATGATGTCGTATCCGCCGATGCGGTCGGGCATGCACAGATCGGCGAGGTCGACCCAGGGCACCTCGTCGCGCGGCGCCAGGGCGCCGATCTGGCGGTCGCTGATCTGCTTGCGCTTGCGCGCCCTGACAAGCGACAGATCGACCCGGCAGCCGGCAGCCTCGAAGTGCGGCGCGATGAGGCCCGCGATGTTCAGGCCGGAATCGTAGGAGGCCAGCGCCAGGACGCGCATCGCTCAGGCGACCAGATCGTTCTTCAGCAGGAATTCGCTGAGTTCGCGCAGCGCGCCGCGGCCGCCCGGCCGGGCCAGCACGATGTCGGCCTCTTCGCGCGCGGCCGGATGGGCGTCGCCCGGTGCGAAACTCAAGCCGACCGCCCGCATGCAGTCGAGATCGTTGACGTCGTTTCCGACATAGGCGAGTTCGTCCCAGTCGAGGCCGTGATCCTTGCGCCACTGGTCGAGCGCTCCGAGCTTGTCGAAGATGTGGTGCATTACCGCCATGCGCAGCTTGGCGGCGCGGGCCCGGACCACCGGGTTCTGCTCGCGCGACAGGATCAGCAGCTTCAGGCCGCGGTTGCGCAGGTGCTCGATGCCCATGCCGTCGGAGCGGCTGCAGCGCACCGTCTCGCGCCCCTCCTCGTCGACGACGACGCGGTCGTCTGTATGGACGCCGTCGAAATCGGTGACCAGCGCCCGGATCTTGCGGCCGGGCGAACGCGGTCGCGCCAGCGGATCATCGATGGTCGCGTAGGCCTCGGCGACGGCCCAATCCTGCGGCGAGTCGATCTCGATCGGCGGCGCGTCGACGGGCACAAGCACGGTGGGACCGCAGAAGCGGTTGCCGACGCGGCGGAAATCGTCCACGCGCATGGCGTAGATGGCGCCGTTCTCGCGGTAGCGCGGCGCTATGTCCTGGCGGCGCTGGCGCGGCTCGGTATGGTCGTGGGTGATGCCCTGCGCCGTGCCGTCCTCAGCCGTCGACCAGATGAAACCGTGGTCCTCAACGGCGCTGAAAGCCGCGGCGGCACCGCTTTGCGACAGGCGATCGAGCACCGCATCGATGTGCCGTCCGGTGGTGAACGGCGAGGTGCATTGCAGGAATACCAGTCGCGCCGCCGTCTCCCCCGCGGCCTCGACCTCGTCGAGCGCATGGAGCAGCGCCGATTCAGAGCTCGCCTGGGCGCCGGAGATGCCCTCCGGCCTGCGGATCGGCACGGCGCCGTGCTCGGCGGCCACCTTCAGGATCTCGTCGCTGTCGGAGGAGACGTAGACCGTGTCGACGCCCTCGGCCGCCAGCGCGGCAAGCACCGCCCGCCCGACCAGCGGAATGCCGTTGAGCGGGCGAACGTTCTTGCGGGGAAGGCCGACCGACCCTCCCCGCGCGGGTATGACCGCGATCGTCTTCATGGCAGGCTGGCCGGTGTCAGACGACCTGGCGGATCTGGCCGGCGTGCTTCTCGGCGCGCCACTTCAGCTTGTCGCGCTGCACCAGTTCGACATCCAGCAGTTCCTTGTCCTTGTAGGCGATCGACTGGCGGACGTTCTTCAGGTCGCGGCAGAGGCGGCGCAGGCCGTCCGGCTCCAGGCTGGCCGCGTGGTCCGTACCCTTCAGGGTCCGGTCGAGCGTGAAATGGCGCTCGACATATTCGAAGTCGCCCTTGCCGTAGATGTTGCGGCCCATGACGCCGGCGGTCACGGCTGCCACGTCGGCGGCGATGCCGAGGTGATGGCCGGAGAAGCCGATCGAGCGGACGCGGTCGCCGTAGAGCTCCTGCAGCCGGTTGATCTCGAGGATGCAGATGTCGTTGAAGGCGACCGGATAGCCGGAGGTGCAGGCGTAGAGGACGACGTCCCTGGCGCGGCCGCGATCCTCATAGAAGCGCACCAGGCGATCGGTCTCGTCGCGCGTCGTCATACCGGTGGAGACGTGGATCTCGCCGTCGAAGTTCTTGCAGAGGAATTCCTGCAGCACATAGTGCTGGTTGGTCGCCGACGGCAGCTTGATCAGGTTCGGCTTCAGCGCGGCGATCTCCTGAGCCGAGGTCAGATCCCAGACCGACGAGGAATATTCGATGCCGTTGGCGCGGCACTCTTCCTGCAGCTCCCTGTGCTGGCCGGCATTGAACTCGAGGAATTCGCGGTGCGCGCCATAGGTCTTGCCGTAGGAATTGGCCGGCACCGGATGCGGGCGCTCATATTCCTCCGGCGTCAGAAGTTCACGGTTGTGGCGCTTCTGGAACTTGGCGACATCTGCGCCGCAGACCTTGGCGGCGACCCGGATCAGTTCGCGCGCCAGATCCATGCTGCCCATGTGGTTGCAGCCGATCTCGGCGATGACCTTGACTTCTGCTGTGGCGACCATGTGCAAACTTCCTTTCATTCTGTGACTGCCGACCCAAGACATGCCGCCGGCGACTGGATGCTTCAAATCTCTCCCAGCCGAACCTAGGCACCGCCGATGACGGTCATGTGACAGTTCCAAGATGGTTGCGGCGCTGCCGACCGTGTCGCACGGCTGTCACGCCGGCTCCGCATGCTGGGCGCCGCACCGGACCCCTGCATGACCGATCAGCTCGCCATCCTCAGATCCGTATGGGACGCCCACCCGAACGAGGCCAGCCGCAGGGACAACAGCCACTGGCGCGGCATCGGGCGATGGAGCGACGACGAGGCATGGAGGTCGATCGGCGCCGCCAGCCTGACAGCGGTGTGCCGCACATTGCGCTTCCTCGGTCGTGACGACGCGCTTGCCCCGAAGGGACTTCGCATTCTGGAATGGGGGCCGGGCGGCGGCGCCAACGTCCACGCCTTCCGCCAATTTGCCGGCTGTCATTTCGGCATCGACATCTCGCAGCGCAATCTCGACGAATGCCGGAGGATGATCGCCGCCGAGGGAGGCGACGCGTTCAGGCCGGTCCTGCTTTGCGGCGAACCGGGCTCCATCGCCGACCGCGTCGTCGGGCCGATCGACCTGTTCCTCAGCACGGCCGTATTCCAGCATTTTCCCGACAAGGACTACGGCGCAAAGGTGCTGCGCGCCGTCCGGGCCGTCTGCGATGCCGCCACGATCGCCGTGATCCAGATCCGTTTCGACAATGGCGATCCACGGTTCGCCGGCAATGCCACGATCGACGACTATGTCCGCAGGCCGATCTTCGCAACTTCCTACAGGCTGGACGAATTCTGGTCGCTGTGCAGAGAATGCGGCTTCCGCCCCCTGTTCATCAGCGAGATCGCGCCGGAAAACAACTACGCGATCTTCCATCTGCAGGCGGCCTGACGGACCTGCCGGGACCGCGCGTGCCGGGCGCGCCGGCATGAGGATGGCATCCGGCCGAGACCCCCTGCGGATCGTGCCTGCGAGAGCCCCGCCAGGTGTTCTGGCCGATGCGATCAGGCTCTCGGTTCGTCGGTCGTTAACGAATGCCCGGTATGAAGGCCTTTGGGTTGCGATCGCCTGCGTCGAAGGGGCTGCGCACGATGGATGAGTACGAGGCGATTCGCGGACGTCGAGGCCACTTGCGTCGACCGCTATCGGTCACGCTCTTCGATCTGTTCTATCCCCTGTTTGTGACGCTCGTGATGATCGGCATCCTGTCCTGGCTGCTGGACGTACCGATCGACAAGGTCCTGGAGGATTCCACCGGCTTCCTGCTGCGGAAGCTGTTGGCGTAGGAGGAGGCGCCGCGCTCCCCGCGGTGCCGGCCCGATCGCCCCCGCCTTCAGCCTTGTGAAATTCGCGGTTCCCCCCGCGGCCCCGATCCGCCATCGGCGATCAGCCGGCGCAGCGTCGTCACCGCACTGTCGGGCGTGGTCAGCACCGGCACGGAAACCAGGGCCTCGACGACGGGCCGCGAACGGGCCAGCGAGAACTGCCCGAGCACGATGACGTCGACATCCTCCAGGCCCTGTGCCGCTTCTCCGACAAGCCGGTCATGGCGTGATCCGTCGCCGTCTTTCAGGGCGGCGAGGGCGCCCTGCGCGACGACGGCGTGCACCGAGATGCGGCGACCGAGCCTTTCCGCCATCTCCTCCACCTCGCGGGCGAGCGACGGGCGCGACGGTTCGAAGGACACGACCAGGCCGATCCTGTCGCCGATTTCGAGGGCCTGGGCGAGAGCGGCCTCGTTGGGCTTCAGCACCGGAATGCCCAGCCGATCCTGCAGGGGCGCGATCGCCGGACCGAACGCCGAACAGGTGAAGAGCAGGCCGGCCGCCTTGCCGCCGGCCGTCGCGGCGTAGTCCGCGAGAACCTCGAAGCGCCGCATCATGTCGGGCCGCAGCGATCCGGCGGCGGCCAGGTCCGGGGCGAGCGATGTGTCGAGGAGGTCGAAGCACCAGGCCTCGGGCCAGTGCCTGGCGAATGCCGCCCGGGCCGGCAGCACCGACTCATCCAACGCGTGGATCAGGCCGATCCTTGCCGTTTCCGTCCTAGTCACCCTCGCGCCCTCTCTCCTTCAGCAGTCGCACCAGCATCCGGTCGCGCTCCGCCTCCAACTGCTCGATCGTCCGGCCGGCAGCCTCCTCGGCGATGCCTTCGATCAGGCGACGGCAGACGTCGTCGCTCAGCTCCGGCCTGCCGAGGCTTTCCCAGCGCTGCCGCTGGCTTGGCCCGAGATGCCTGAGATAGTGTTCGATCCCGCCTCTTCCGCCGCCGAGATGATAGGCCATGTGGGCGCCGATGACGGACCAGCGAAGGCCTGGTCCTGCCACCAGCGCCGCGTCGATGTCGGCAACGTCGGCGACGCCTTCCGCCACGAGATGCACCGCCTCCCGCCAGAGGGCGGCGGAAAGCCGGCCGGCAATATGCCCCGGTATGTCCTTCTTCAGCACTACGACCCGCCGCCCCAGGCTCTCGTAGAACGCGCTGGCGCGCGCCAAAGTGCCGCGATCGGGCCCGTAGAGTTCGACGAGCGGCATCAGATGCGGCGGGTTGAACGGATGGGCTGTGATGAAGCGGTCCGGACACCGGAGCCCCTGCGAAAGCCCCGTCCATGTTTGCGCCGAGGTGCTGCTGGCGATGACGCAGTCCGGCGCCACCACCGCTTCGACCTCCGCATAGAGGGCCTGTTTGAGCGCGGTGTTCTCCGGCGCGTTCTCCTGCACCCAAGCGATTCCCGAAACGGCGTCGCGAAGCGTCGGCTGCACGTGCAGGCGGCCCGGCCGATCGGCGCCCGTTCCGAGTTCGGCGAGTTGCGCAAGCAGCGGCCCAATCTGCGCGGCGAGCTGGCGGCGCGCCGCCTCGTTCGGGTCCCAGGCCCGCACGTCCAGGCCATGATGGATGAAGAGCGCGGTCCAACTGGCTCCGATCAGGCCGCATCCGAGAACGGCGACCGAGGCGGGCATCGAGGTCAGGGAACCGGCCATGTCAGTCCGACGCGCCCAGCGCGATCCGGCGGCGGCGGGTGGCTTCGACATCGGCGACCAGATCGCCGCCCCTGCCCACGATCTCGACGCCGTAGACGTCGCGGGCGCGCTCGCGGCTGACCCAGCCTTCGGCGACGTCATGGACGACGCTGGCGACGGACCGGTCGAGCGGCGAGCCGTAGCCGCCGCCGCCGCAGGAGGTGGACAGCATGAACTCTCCCGGCAGCAGGCTCTGCGCGTGGCAGGCCGGAAGTTGCGTCACCGCGCCGTCGAACGCCCGCTTCTGCGCCACCGCCAGCCCGCCGGCGCCGCCGCCGCGGGTCCCGAGAGCCGCGTTCACGGTGCCGTCGGCGGTGTAGATGACCTCGAGCGGAGAATCGTAGCCAGGCCCGAACTCGACATAGATGGACAGCGCCCCGCGGTGCTCGCCGGGTCCTTCGGTGTCGGGCAGCAGCCGCCGTTCCCTGACGAAGATCGGATGATGGAGTTCGTCGACCTCGATGCTGTCGTGCCGGCAAAGACCGGCATTGCCGGCGTGGATATAGGTCAGATATCCGTCGGTCAGCGGTGTGCCCGCGCCGCCGCTGATGCCAAGGAAGATCTGGTTGACGAAGGACTGGCCGCTTCGCGGGTCGCGGCCCGAAATGACGCCCATCGCCGGCGGCATGATCGGCCCGATCTCCGCCTGCCCAAACCCCGGAGCGATTTCCGCTATGGCGCGCTGGACCGGATTGCTGACGCGGTCGGCGAGGTTCGTCGTCGCGACGGAGGTCGAAAACGGGTGGCGCGGAATGCCCACGGCGCAATTCTCGCGCAGCCTGACCTCGATGCGGCGGAAGCTGCCGCTGTTGATCGGCACGCTGTTGTCGATCAGGCTGTTGTACACGCCGATCATCGCCGCCGAACGCGCGCATCCTTCCGACAGGTTGAGCCCGCAGGGCTGACAGTCGACATTGTCGGTGAGGTCGAGGACGATCTTGCCTTGTGCCGCATCGATCTCGACATCGACGTTGACCGGAATCCCGTCGGGCACGCCGGGAAACGGATCATGCTGCGACGACACCCTGATCCGGCCGGATGGCATGCGCTGAATGGCCTGCGCCATCTTGTGCTCGGAATAGTCGAACCAGGCGGAGGAGTAGTCCCGCAGGGTGTCCCATCCCATCTCGTTGCCGAGCGCGATCAGTTCCCGTTCGCCGATCCGCACCGCGCCAAGCGTCGCCAGATAATCTCCCCACCACTGCTCGGGCACGCGGATGCGCGTCCTGCACATGCGGATGATATCTTCGTTGTCCTTGTAGTCCGTCTGGATCTTGGTCGCCGAGAAGATGAGCGCGCCCTCTTCGTAGACGTCCCGGGCGTGTCCCATATAGGTGGTCGGCAGCGAGTTGCCGCAGTCGGCCTGGTGTGCCTTGGCCAGCACGAAGAAGCGCAGCGTCGCGGATTCGTCGACCACCGGAATGATCAGGCAGTGGTCGGCCGCGTGCGTATCGCCCTCGTAGGGATTGTTGTGCAGGAAGCAGTCGCCGCGCCGGAATTCGGAGTGGTACTTCAGCACCGCCCTGCACATCAGGTCCGGGCCGATCAGCGTGTGGATCGGCAGGCTTTCCGCCGTGGCCAGCAGTTGGCAATCGGCGGTCAGGATGACGCACGAAAAGTCGTGCGCGGTGTTCAGGACGCCCGACCGCGCCGTGCGGAAAAGCGTGTTCTGCATCTTGCGGGCGATGCTTTCGAGGCGGTTGGAGATGATCGCCATCTGCACCCCGGCGCGACCGCGCTCGGCACTCTCTTCCGGAACCCTGGCATCCTGCGCTACGTCCATGACCGCTCCTTCTCCATGCCTTGGGGATTGCGCCGGGTCAGCCCGGCCGGACGTCGATGCGCAACCCGCCGCCCGGCGACAGCGATGCGACTGCGCCGGGGTCGATGACCACCGTCGTGAACGAGGACTCGACGATGGCCGGGCCGGCGACCTGCGCGGTCTCCGACATGGCCTCGAAGAGCACCACTTCCGCGTCGGTCCATCCCGTCGCCTCGAAATAGACCTGCCGCGTGCGGGTGTCCGCGCCGTCCTCGCGCGACAGCAGCCGCGATTGCGGCGGCCGGTGAAGGCGGCAGTTGATGCGCGCCCTCCAGGTGATGAACTCGATCGCCGAGTGGCTGTCCTCGATCTCGAAAATGTCGCGATGCGTCGCGTGGAAGCGGTCGACCAGCCGCGCCAGACCGGCCGGGCCGACGATGTCGGCATCCGGCATCGCCACCTCGATCTCCCATATCTGATGCGCATAGCGCGCTTCCACGAAGAAGCTCGTCTCCGTCGACAGGGCACCCGCACCGGGACCTCGTGCGAAATCCCGGCAACGCCCGGCCAGTTCGGCAAGCACGTGCGACACGCCGGAATGATCGAACTCCGCGCTGGTCGTGTAGTGGATCCGGCTGTAGTCGGCCGACAGGTCCGACAGCAGCGCGCCGGCGGCGCTCAGGGCAGCGCCGACCTCGGGGATCAGCACCTGCGCGCAACCGAGTCTGCGGCCGACCGAAACGGCGTTCAAGCCGGCCGCGCCGCCGCCGCCGATCAGGATCGCCGAGGACGGGTCGAAGCCCTGGTTGACCGTGATCTCGTCGATGGCCCCGACCATCTTCTCGGTCGAGAGCGCGAGCACCGCCGCGGCAGCCTCCTCCGGCGTCAGGCCGAGAGGGTCCGCGACCTCCCGGCGCAGCGCCTCCAGTGCGAGGTCGCGATGCAGCGCCATGGCGCCGCCCAGAAAGAACTCCGGATCGATATAGCCGAGGATGATGCAGCAGTCGGTGACGGTCGGCCTCATCCCGCCCTGCCCATAGGCGGCCGGCCCGGGCGTCGAGCCGGCGCTCATCGGTCCGACATGCAGCAGGCCGCCCTCGTCGACCCAGGCGATCGACCCGCCGCCGGCGCCGATGCTGCGCACGTCGACGGCCGGGAAGCCGGTCATGTGGCCGCGCATGCGCTGGCCGATCCAGGCCTCGCGCGTCCAGGGTATCCGGTTGTCCCTGACCAAGGTGACGTCGAAGGTCGTGCCGCCGGTGTCCGCGACGATGGCAGGGGCGCCGGCATGGTCGCGCGCGCTGTAGTGCCGCCCGGCCACCGGAGCCATGGCCGGGCCCGAATTGATCGAATGAATGGGCGCACGGGCCACGTCGCGCGCGTCCATGATGCCGCCCCCGGATGTCGCCATCAGCGTGCGCCCGGCAAAGCCGGCCTCCTGGAGACGGCGCTGGAGATTGTCCAGATAGGCGAACATCAGCGGCTTGAGGGAGGCGTCGATGACCGCGGCGGATGCCCGCCGGTACTCCCGCAGCGACGGATTGAGCTGGTGCGACAGGGTGTAGGGAACGCCGGGCAGGTGCTGCTCCAGCAATTCGCCGACCCGTCTTTCATGCGCGCCGTTGACGATCGACCACAGGAGACAGACGCCGACGGCCTCGATCCCCGATGCCTTCATCTGCGCGGCGATGTCGATGACGCCCTGCTCGTCGAGCGGCGCGCGCTCGGTGCCCGAAGCGTCGATGCGGCCGCCGACCTCGAAGGTCAGCCGGCGCGGTACGTAGGGCTCGGGATGGCCGACGGTGAAATTGAAAGGCTCGATGCGGCCGCCCTCACGGATCACCAGCACATCGGGATGGCCGGCCGACGTGAGGAACGCCGTCCGCGCGGTCTGGCCGGTCAGAATGGCGTTGATCGCCCGCGTCGTGCCGTGCACGAACATCTCGGCGCGGGCGAGAAAGGCGGCAAGGTCCTGGCGATAATGCGCCGCCGCGAGCGCCAGGGCGTTGAGTACCCCCTGCACCGGATCGCTCGGGACCGTCGACGACTTGAAGAGAAGGATGTCAGCGCCATCCTCGACCACGAGGTCCGTGAAGGTGCCGCCCGTATCGCATGCCAGTCGCATCGGTTCTCCTTGAGTCACCGCGTTTGTTCAGCCGAGGTCACACCATCCCGCACTCGCCGCCGCGCCGTGCCGGCTCAGCCGAGCTCGCGCAGCGTCTCTTCGAGACGGCTCAGGAATTCGTCGGCGTTGGCGCGGCTGAACGGAAGCGGCGGGCGGATCTTGAGGACATTGCCGCTGACCCCTGAGGCGCTGATGAGCACCTGCTTCTCGCGCAGCCGGTTGACCACGTCGATGGCGTAGGCTCCGTCGGGCTCCTTGGTCCGGCGATCCTTGACGAAGTCCATGCCGAGGAAGAGGCCGGCGCTGCGGACCTCGCCGACACGCGGATTGTCCGCCGCCAGCCTGTCGAGGCCGGCACGCATATAGGCACCGACATTCGCGCAATTGCCCAGCAGTTGCTCGTCACGGATGACGTCGAGCACGGTCTGCGCCGCAGCGATGCAGACGGTGTTGGCGCCGAAGGTGTTGAAGTAGCGGATCTTCGTTCCGAACTCCGCGATGAGGTCGGGCCGCATCACCACGCCGGCGATCGGCATGCCGTTGCCCATCGGCTTGCCCATCACCACCAGATCCGGCGCGATGCCATGCCTCTGGAACCCCCACATGCTGTCGCCGGTGCGCGCGAAGCCGGGCTGCACCTCGTCGGCGATGAACAGACCGCCCGCCGCCTGCACCGCCTTGACGGCCGCCGCGAACATGCCCTTCGGCTCGGTCAGGATGCCGTCGGACGAGAGCACCATGTCGGCGATCATGCCGGCCAGCTTGATGCCCTTGCGCTGCATGGCGTCGATCGCGGCCTGAACGTCCGCCGCGAAACGCGCCGACACGTCCTCGCCGGGCGCGGTGCGGTACCGGTCGGGCGCCGGAACGGTGTAGACGCTCTGGCCGAGGGGAACGTTCTTCCCCATGGACGGGGAGAGTTCGGAGACGGCCGTGGTCAGCCCGTGATAGGCGTTCTCGGTGACGATGAACCCCTGCCCGCCGGTGAAATAGCGCGAGATGCGCAGTGCGAGGTCGACGGCCTCGCTGCCGGTGCAGGTGTACATGACGTTGCCGAGATGCGACGGGAACGTCGACAGCAGATCCTTCGAGTAGCGGATGATGCTCTCGTCGAGATAGCGCGTATGGGTGTTCAGGATGGCGCTCTGCCTGGAGATCGCCTCGACGACGCGCGGGTGGCAGTGTCCGACGCACGGCACATTGTTGTAGACGTCCAGATAGGCATTTCCGGCGGCGTCGTACATCCAAACGCCCTCGGCGCGGACGAAATGCGCCGGATGCCGATAAAAGAGCTTGTAGGAGGGGCCGAGAACCTCGCTCCGCTCCGAGATCAGGCGCAGCTCATCGGCGGACAGTCCCGCCGTCTGCCCCGGATCGAAGCCGTTGATCATGTATGCGGTTGCCGACATCGAACAAATCTCCTGCTTCAAACTTCAGCGTTCCGGCCCGATCGCGCCGCGGCGACATGGATGAGGTCAGGCGCCGCCGCGCCATGCGCTCATCACCCTCAGACGCCCTTCCTCGGGCGAAATCCGCATCACCTCGTCGATCATCGTCCAGGCCGCCTCGCTGTTCCTGAGAATGTAGTCGCGATTCTGCGGAAACATCGACGACCTCCACAGATAGATCAGCACCCGCGCCACCAGCCGGGCGACGACGGCATGGTAGAGTTGCCGCACCTCGACCTCCTGGAGAGGAATGACCTCCTCGTAACCCACCATCAGATCGGCGATCACCTCGAACAGGTCGTCCTCGGGCTTGGCGGCATATCCGGCGGCGACGCCGATCTCGTTGATCAGCGGCGCGTAGACCATGTCGCCGAAGTCGATGACGCCGCTGACCCTGTCCTTGGTGTCCTCGGCGACCAGAATGTTGCTGGTGTTGATGTCGTTGTGGATGATCTGGCACCGGCAGGCGTAGAGTTCCGGGACCGCGACGCCGACGAACGAAGCGATGAACTCCTCCATCCAGCGGCGGCGGCGCACATCGTCGACCATCTGCACCATTGGCTGGAGCGAGGCCAACTGCATGATGTCCCACAGCAACTCGCGGCGCGCCGCGGCATGGTGGAAACTCGACAGCGCCTTGTCGAGCGTCGCACAGGAACGCCCGATATCCTGTCGCAAGGCTCGGCTGCTCGGCACCAGATTCTGCGAAACGCCGCGCATGAACGATATCAAGGTGCCGTGATGCTCCTGCCCACCGGCGACGAAATGGAACTCCGCGGCGCCGTCGAGGGTGGGCATCAGCCTCGGTACGAAGCCGCCTCCCCCATGTCGATGCACGTGCAGCAGCGCACGCTGCTGGAAGTCCCGCGTATCGGCGTCATCCATCTGATTGTAGACCTTGAGGACGCAGCGCGGCTCGCCAGCCTCGGTGATGAGGAAATTGCGATCCCGCTCGCCCGCCAGGATGGTCGCCTCTACGTCCAGACCGTACACGTCGCGCGCAATTCCGCACGCCGTCGCGATGTCTATATCTGGCTGATCAACTGACAAGAGCCTCTCGCCGCCGCCTGTTCTCTTCTGGGTGATGGGAATTGTCTTCAAGTCAGACTCTGTCTTCACTTGCCTGCGAGCCGACACGACACGCCGCAAGACAAGTTATCTTTAAGCTTTGCCGACTCGCCATTTGCCATGACAGGACCAACCGGGAGCCGTCTCCTTGCAGCATCTATGTCACAACGCCACCAACGAAGTCAACAAGTGTGATCTCACATTTGTGCGCCATCGCGCCAATGCCAACCATGGCGCCTTTCAGATGAGGCATTTTTCGATCTGCCCGGCCAGATCCGAGTGCAGGAAGCGCCATTGGTGATGTGTTCAGGCGCCGCCTTCACTCGCGGCCGGTTTCCGCCAAGGTGGCGCGCAAAAACCCAGCAAATTGCTGATATTATTTGATTATTTATCACCCCTCACGACGCCAGGTACGGCGCCTCGGTGCCTTCTCCGGCAAAAATTGACAAAAGTGCGAAAAAATCTCTTGAATTGAGATCTCAGTTAGATAGTCTGAGTATCAACGAGCCGGAAATGTGGCCTATGTGGCGGGAAAAGACGACTGTCGCCCGACGTATACGTGCCGTTGGCCGGCAAACTCAGCATTTTGTGACTTGGTGCGATCTCAGGATTTTTGACACATGAGCCTTCTTGTCGGGATCGATGTCGGTGGAACGTTCACGGATTTCGTTGCCTATGACCATGACAGCGGCAGGATGGAGGCCTGGAAGGTGCTCTCCGTCCCGACCGACCCGGTGGTCGGCATACTGAACGGGCTGAACGCGCATCCCGCCGGCAAGACGGCGATCGAGCACATCCGCCTGGGCACGACGGTCGCCACCAATGCGATCCTTGAACGCAAGGGGGCAACCGTCGCCTACGTCACGACGAAGGGCTTCAAGGACGTCATCTTCGTGCAGCGCGGCAACCGGCGCTTCCACTACGACATGAGCTGGGTCAAGCCCAAGCCGCTCGCCAAACGGCGGCACTGCTTCGAGCTCGACGAACGCATCGACGCCCACGGCGCGGTGCTCAAGGATCTCGACGAAGCTGAGGTCGCCCGCCTGGCCGAGGCGATCGCCGCCGATCCGTCGATCGAGGCCGTCGCGATCTGCCTGCTGTTCTCCTACATCAACCCGGACCACGAAATCCGGGTCAAGCAACTGCTGGGCGAGAAGCTCCCCGGCATGCCGATCTCGATCTCCTATGAGGTGCTTCCGAAGTGGAAGGAGTATGAGCGCGCCTCGACGACCCTCGCCGACGCCTATCTCAAGCCTGTCGTCAGCCGCCAGATGCGGGCGATGCGGGCCCGCTTGAACGAGGACGGCGTCAAGGCACCCACCGTGGTGATCAAGTCCAATGGCGGCCAGATGACCCTCGACGGCGCCGCCGACTCGCCGGTGCACCTCGTCGTTTCCGGTCCCACCGGAGGTGTCCTGGCGAGCTGCCAGGTCGCCAAGGCGACGGGCATCGACCACATGGTGACGATCGACATCGGCGGCACGTCCACCGACGTCTCGACCATCATCGACGGCAGCGAGCGCCTGACCACCGGCTTCGAGATCGAGTGGGGCGTGCCCGTCCAGATCCCGATCATCGACATCCGCACGATCGGCGCCGGCGGCGGCTCGATCGCATGGATCGACAAGGGCGGCATGCTGCGCGTCGGCCCGCAGAGCGCCGGCGCCAATCCCGGCCCTGCGTCCTACGGCAGGGGCGAGCTGCCCACCGTCACCGACGCCAACCTGATGCTGGGCAGGATCGATCCCAACAATTTCCTAGGCGGCAAGATGACGCTCGACCGGGCTCGCGCCGAGCGCGCCATCGCCTCGGTCGCCGAGCCTCTGGGATATACGGTGATGGAGTGCGCGCTGTCGATCGTGCGCATCGCCAACAGCAACATGGTCGCCGCGCTGCGTTCCGTGCTCATCGAGGCCGGTCTCGATCCGCGCGACTTCACCCTGTCCGCCTTCGGCGGCGCCGGTCCAGTGCATGTCGGCGAGCTGATGATCGAAATGGGCATTCCGCGCGGCATCGTGCCCAACAATCCGGGCCAGTTCTCGGCCTCGGGTTTCATCATGTCGCAAGCCCGGGTCGACCGCCAGCGCACCACCCAGCTCACCAGTTATCGCTTCGACCGCGACAAGGCCGCGGACGTGCTGCGGTCGCTCGTCGACGAGGCGATCCAGCAATTGCGCGACCAGGGATTCGACGACGACGTCAAGCTCACCAAGCAGCTCGAGATGCGCTATCTCGGGCAGAACTACGAGCTCGAGCTTCAGGTCTCCGACGAGATGTTCGAGAGATCCGAGCATGAGGACGCGCTCTGGGCCGCCTTCCACGACGCCCACAAGTCGCGCTTCGGCTTCTCGACGCCGGGCGAGATCATCGAGATCGTCAATTTCAAGGTGACCGCCATCGCCGACAGCCCGATTCCGGAGCTGCCGCGCATCGAGAAGGCGAGCGCGCCGCCGCAGGCGCGGCGCCATCGCCTGGTGACTTTCACCGAGGGCGAGATCGACGTCCCGGTTTACGACCGCGACGACCTTCGCGCCGGCCACGCCGTGAAGGGACCGCTGCTGGTCGAGGAATCGGCTTCCGTAACTGTCATCTGCCCCGGCCAGAACCTCTCCGTCGACGACTACGGCCACCTTCTCATCGAGAACGCCGCTCAGCAGGAAAACAACTGATGCGCCTGTCAGCCAACGGTTTCTACGTCGAGCAGTACCGCAAGTGCTGCAACTGCGGCATCCTCGTCTATGGCGAGGGCGTCCGTAACCCGGAACACCCCAAGAAGCTCTACTGCTCCGACTGGTGCGTCGAGTGGCGCACGAGCAAGGATCGCGGCGTCGCCGATCCGGTGCTGCCGATCAAGCAGCCCAAGCTGCCGTTCGAGGCCGCCTACCCCGCCAAGGGCGAACGCATCGCGCCCTACGACCTGGTGACGATGAACATCCTCGACTCGACCATGGTGTCGGTCTGTCGCGAGATGGGCATTCTTCTGATGAAGACGTCCTACTCCACCATCTTCAACGAGGGCCTCGACTTCACCTGTGCGCTGGCCGACGCGAAGGGCGACATGATCGCCTGCGCCGAGTTCTGCCCCACCATGATCGGCGGCATGCCGCTTCTCATCAAGACCTGCGCCCAGGAGATCGATTTCAAGAGCCTCGAGGAGGGTGACATCATCCTCCACAACGATCCCTACCGCGGCGGTCTCCACTGCCCCGAGCACACCTTCTTCCGGCCGTTCTTCGTCGACGGCGAGCTTCTCGGCTTCGCCGTCTGCATCGGCCATATCGCCGAGATCGGCGGCATGGTGCCCGGCGCCTTCTGCGGCGAGGCGACCGAGATCTTCCACGAGGGGCTGCGCGTGCCGCCGGTGAAGATCATGAAGGCCGGCAAGGACGTCGAGGAGGTGTGGAAGCTGCTGCTGGCCAACACCCGCACGCCGCGCCAGAACTACGGCGACCTGAGGGCGATGATCGCCTCGGTCGAGCTCGGCTGCGAGCGCATCGCCGCCACCGTCCGCAAATACGGGAAAGCCGTCTTCAAGCAGACCTGCGAAGATCTCATGGACTATGCCGAGCGGCGCATGCGCGCCGAGATCGCCGAGTTCGCGGACGGCCTCTATTCGTTCGGCGACACCGTCGAGAACGACGGCATCGTCAACAAGCCGTACCGGATCGAGGTCGATCTCCACATCCACGGCGACGAGGTGGTGGCCGACTTCTCGCGCAGCTCCGACCAGGCCAAGGGACCGATCAGCGCGACGCTCGGCGTGACCACCGGCGCGGTCTACAACGGCATGTTCCATGTGACGGACGCCTCGATCCCGAAGAACTCGGGCTGCTTCCGGCCGCTGCGGGTGGTGGCAAGACCCGGAAGCATGGCGAATGTCGACTATCCGGGGCCGCTCGTCGCGGGCAACACCGAACTGCATCCGCGCCTCGCCAACATCGTCATCGGCGCCATGTCGAAATGCGTGCCGGAGCGGTCGATGGCGTCCGAGGCCTGCACGTCGATGAACTTCGTCTTCGGCGGCAACCATCCCGAATATGACGAGTATTTCGCCTGCTACGATCTGATGGCCGGCGGATGGGGCGGCCGGCTCGGACACGACGGCAATGACTGCGTCATCGCCATCAACGGCAATTGCCGCTTCAATCCAACGGAGGTTTTCGAGACCCGCTTCCCGCTGATGGTGGAGAACTGCGAACTGGTCACCGATTCCGGCGGGCCGGGCGAATTCCGCGGCGGCCTCGGCTACAGCCGGACCCTGCTGGTGCGGGAAGTGCCGATCACCGGCAGCCAGTGCACCGATCGCCACGAGATCAAGCCCTACGCGCTGTTCGACGGACTGCCCGGCGGCAATGGCTCGACGCTCGTCAAGACGGCCAACAGCAGCGACTGGAAGACCGTCTCGGAGGTCTACGGCAAGGTTTCGACGAGCAAATACGCCAATGTGGTGTTCGAGCCCGGCGATCGCATCAAGTTGACCACGCCTGGCGGCGGCGGATACGGCGACCCGAAGAAGCGGGCGCGCGAAAGCGTCCTGGAGGACGTGCGCGAAGCCTATGTATCCAGCCAGTCGGCCGAAACCGACTACGGGCTCAAGGGGTGAGCATGTCGGCGGCGCGGCGACCGGCGGCATCGCGGCGGCCGCGGCCCGGCAACGGGCCGGGCCTGCCGGTTGCGCCCGTCCGGCGCCGAGCCGGTTGAACTCCGATGGGCGCACCGTCCGGAAGGTCGTCCTTCGATCGCCTGCGGCGCGTCTATCCGGTCGAGTCGATGCAGCCGGGAATCGATGTCGCCTGCAGGCTCATTGCCTCCGTCATCGGTCCCTGCGGCCGGGCCGTGCTGGTCGGCAGGGGGCCGTCCTTTCCGCTGCGCAGCCGCTCCGGCTATGCCGTCCTGCAGCAGGTCGAACTCGCGCACAAGCCGCAGAACGCCGGTCTTTCCTTCATGCGCGAACTGGCCTGGTCGATGCAGCAGGATTTTCGGGACGGCAGCAGCGCGGTGGTGCTGATCGCCGCCGAACTGCTGCGTGGCGCCGGCGCGGCGGTGGCGGCGGGCATCCCGGCCATCGAGCTTGCCGAGGCGCTGCAGGCGCATGGCGAACTGATCGTGCGCCAGCTTCGCGCCGAGGGCCGGGCGGCGGATATCGGCGCCCTGACGGCCGTCGCCGAGCAGGCGGCCGGCGATGATGCGCAAACAGCCCGTCGCCTGGCCGAGGCCGCGGCGAAGCTGGGTCCGGATGCCTTCATCGAGATCGAGACGGCTGAATCACGCCAGGACAGTCTTGTCGTCGAAACAGGATATCGCATCGAGGGTGGGCTTGCATCGAGCCGTCTGGCGGCAGGGTTCGCGGGCGCCGCGCGCCTGGACGATCCGCTGATCGTCGTCCATCCCGCTCCTATCGAGAGCTTTAACGCGGTCGAGCCGGTGATGCGCATGGCTGCGGCTGCGGGACGCAGCCTGCTTTTCCTGACGGAGGGCATCTCCGGGGAGGCACTGGCGACGCTCGTGATCAACCGCCAGGCCAACCGGCTCGCGGCGGTCGCGGCCAGGCTGACGGCCGCCGGCGAGACGCGCCGCGCCCTGCTGGACGACATCGCGGCGGTCACCGGAGCGACGATCATCGGCGACGCCAGCGGCACCCGGCTGGCGGAACTGCGGCCAGCCATGGTCGGACGGGCCGGCCATGTCATGGTCACCGCGCAATCTGCCCTCGTGGTCGGCGGCCAGGGCGCTCCGGAGACCGTGGCCGCGCGGGTCGCAGCGGCGCGTCTGGACCTGCAGCGGCCGGGCACGCTCGACCTCGACCGCGAGCGCGCCTCGCGCAGGCTGGCCTATCTCACCTCCGGCGTGGTGCGGGCGCAGCTCGGCGCGGCATCGCGTCTCGAAGCGGCAGCCCGGCTCGAACAGGCCCGGTCCGTGGCGGCGGCCCTGTCGGCGGCGCGTCGAGGCGGCGTGGTCGCCGGCGGCGCCAGCGCATGGGTCGCAGCGGAAGCGCGCGCCCGCGCCAGCCTGGCGCCCGGAACGGTCGGTGCGGCGGTCGGCCAGGTCTTCGCCAGAGCACTGTCGGCACCCTTGCGTTGCATCGCGGCGTCCTCGGGCGACGACGCCGACTGGGTCACGGAGCGCGTGCGCCAGTCGGCAGCCGGCGAGAGTGTCTGCTTCGACGCGGCCAAGCGAACGTTCCGCGAGAGCCGCGCCCTTGGCGACCCGCTCGACGTGATGACGGCCGCGGTGTCGCGCGCCGTGTCGGCGACGGCGACCCTGCTGACGGCCAACAGGCTGATTGTGAGGGTCGCGACATGATGGGAACTCAACGCGCCATCATGCGGATGCGGCGCGGCTGCGGCGTTTCGGGTGAGCATCGAAAGACATGAACAAATCCTCGCAAGACGGCCTGATGCTGGAGATCAGCCACGCGGTCCACCGCTACGGCACCTTCACCGCGCTGAACGACGTCTCGCTGGTCGCGCGAGCCGGCGAGTTCCTCACCATCCTCGGCGAGAGCGGTTCCGGCAAGACGACGCTGTTGCGGCTGATCTCCGGCCTCGAGCATCCCTACGCCGTGGAAGCGCTCAAGCTGGACGGCGTCGACGTGACCAGGACGCCGGCGCATCAACGCAACTGCACCACTGTCTTCCAGCACTATGCGCTGTTTCCCCACATGTCGGTGGTGGAAAATGTCGAATACGGCCTCAAGGTGCGCGGCGTGGCCCCGGCCGAGCGTCGTTCGCGGGCCTTGAGCGCGCTCGAGATCGTGCGCCTCGCCAACAAGCATGACCGCCGGATTCATCAGCTAAGCGGCGGCGAGCGGCAGCGTGTCGCGCTCGCGCGGGCCTTCGTGCCCCAGCCGGCGATCCTCCTGCTGGACGAGCCACTTGGCGCCCTGGACGAAAAGCTGCGCATCGAGATGCAGATCGAACTGATGGAAATCCACCGTCAGCTCGGCATGACCTTCGTCTACATCACCCACAGCCAGGAAGAGGCGCTCACCATGAGCGATCGCGTCATCCTGATGACGAAAGGCCGCATCGCCCAGGTCGGCGCGCCCGCCGATCTCTTCGACCGGCCGGAAAGCCGCTTCGTGGCGGACTTCATGGGCATGGAGAACCTGCTCGAAGGGAGGCTCGTCGAGCATGGCGGCGAGCATGTGACGGTTGCGCTCGACGACACCACGGTGCGCGGCAGGCTTTCCCGGCAGGGTTCCGCGGCGGTCGGCTCCAAGGTCATCGTCGGCATGCGCGCCGAGCGCATCTCGATGGGCGCCGAACCGCCGCCCGACGCGACCCTGAACTCCGTCCGCGGCACGCTCAGGAGCAGCATCTACAGGGGCAAATATCTCGACCGCGAGATCGAGACGACGGCCGGCGTGCTCAAGGCGCGCATCTGGAGCTCGTCATCCGAGTTCGAGGGATCTGGCTATGCATGGTGGCGTCCGGAGGACTGTGTCGTCATGCCGGCTTGAAGACAATTCGCGGCGATGTCTCGTCGTTGGCGAATGACCGACAACGCGTCGGCAAAACAACAGGAGTGGAACATGGCAAAGCCGGAAAACATGGGAAATGGGATTGAAATCACACGCCGGACGGCGCTGGGCGGCATGCTCGGCGCGTCCGGAGCCGCGATGCTCGGAAGCCTGCCGTTCGGCACCTCGGCGGCGAGTGCGGCCGACAACCCGGTGGTGAAGGTCTACGGCATCACCTCGGCCCAGATGAACGACTGGGCGCACATCAAGGAAGCGATCGGCATCACCATCGAGTGGACGCCGACCAATGACGATACCGGCGTCTTCATCCGCGACGTGATTTCGAACAATGTCGGCGAAACGCACGACATCCTGATCTTCAACGGCGGCACCCAGACCGTGCTTGCCCCGCAGGGCCTGCTGGCGGAGATCGACACCGCCAACCCGAACCTCACCAAATGGGCCGACGCCTCCAAGGACTGGACGGAAAGCGCGCTCGTCATGGCCGACGGCAAGACCTTCGGCGTTCCGATCGACGGCAACGCCGACAGCTTCGGATACTTCCCGGAAGCGATCGGCGTCGACCCGTCCGGCAGCGAGGAAGTTTCCTGGGGCGTGATGTTCGAGGATGAGAGGCTGCGCGGCCGCGTCGGCGTCGATCGCAACTGGTCTCAGTCGCTGTGCTGCGCCGCGCTGTTCCTGAACCACGCCGGCCGGCAGAACATCGCCGACGTGGCGAATCCGACCGGCGAGGAAGCCAAGGCCGTCGTCGACTATCTGATCGAGCGCAAGAAAGCCGGCCAGTTCCGCACGATCTTCAGCTCCTTCGAGGAACAGATCCAGTTGCTCTCCAACAAGCAGGTCGACGCCCTGAACTGCTGGGAACCGGCTGTACGCGAGTCGAACAAGGCGCTGAACGCCAACTCGGTGGTCTATGCCTACACGGTCGAAGGCTACTTCAAATGGGGCCACGCCGCCCATGTGCCCGCGCAGGCGGTGGACCGCGGCAACATCGAGAACATCTACAAGGTGCTGAACTACTTCATCGATGGCGAGTATCGCGCCTACCAGGCGATCGACCGCGGCTATGCGGGTCCGAACATGGACCTCGGCGTCGAATACGCCAAGGCTAAGGGTTGGGAGGCCGACAAGGTGCAGTCGATCCAGAACACCGCCGACAAGGTGGCGCGCAAGTTCGCCAAGCCCTTCGTCAACCTGCCCGCGCCGCCGAACGCCGACGCGATCGAGGAGGAGTGGCAGCGTTTCCTGAACGCTTGAACCGCAACAGCGCGGGCGGCCAGGCCGCCCGCGCCACAGGAGGCAGGTCATGGGCACAGCGCAAGACGAGACAAGGCGGCCGGCATCGCGCCTTGCCGACTACTGGCCGTCCGGCCTTGCCGTGCCTGCCTTCATGATCTCCTGGTCGATCCTCGTCCTGCTGCCGATCGTCATCATCGTGGCGTTCAGCTTCCTGCAGATGAAGTCCTACCGCGTCGTCTACGAGCCGACGCTGGCGACATGGACCAACATCATCGTCTCGGAGCGGTGGTTCACCGTCGTGCGCACCTTGCGCATCGCGCTGACTATCACGGCGATCGAGTTGCTGCTGGCCTTCCCGTTCGCCCTCTGGATGGCGAAGCGCTGCCGCTCCAAATCGCTGAAGGCGATGATCGTCACCCTGCTGACGATCCCCTTCTTCCTCGATATGTCGTCGCGCATCATCGTCTGGCGCTCGATCCTCGACGTCAACGGCGGCATCAACTCGCTGCTGCTCAACCTCGGCCTGATCGACGCGCCGATCCAGTGGCTTCTCTACTCCGAATTCGCGGTACACTTCGGCATGATCGGATCCTACTTTCCAGCCATGGTATTCCCGATCTTCACCTCCCTGGTGCTGATCGACGACGAATACATCCACGCCAGCGGCGATCTCGGCGGCAACCCGCTGCAGACCCTGCGCTACATCATCCTGCCGCTGGCTATGCCCGGCATCGTCGCCGGGATCATCTTCACCCTCGTTCCGCTGATGGCCGCGTTCGTCGAGCCGCGCATGCTGGGCGGAGGCTTCGTCAACCTCTTGGGCGACTCGATCAATTCCGCGCTGCAGGAACTCAAATATCCCACGGCGGCGGCGCTTTCGACGATCGTGATCGTGGCGCTCGGCGTGCTCATGGTGGTGCTGGTGAAGCTGATCGGCCGTCGCGAAGGCAACACGTCCCTGTTCCAGGTGGTGCAGAGATGACCGCCGCAGCCATCGACACCGACAATCGAAATGCCGACCCCGCGATGCGGCGCGTGCATGTGCGCGACCACCTCCGGACGGCGTCGCGCATCGCCGTCCTGCTCGGCGGCGGAGCGCTCGCACTGATCTACCTGCCGCTGCTTTGGCTGGCGGTCATGTCCTTTGCGCGCAACCCGCTCTCCGGCATACCGATGCCGCTGACGACGATGCACTACCAAGCGATCCTCAACGATGTGCGCTGGGTGAAGCCGCTGCTCACCAGCATCGCCCTGAGCGCCATCGTCGCCCTCGTCTGCATGATCGCGGCGACGCTGGTGGCGCGGGCCGCCATCCGCATGCGCAAGCCGGGCGTCATGCTCCTCGTGTCGCTGGCGCCGCTGTTCATTCCCGGCCTGACGATGGGCGCGGCGCTGTTCATCAGCCTGCGCATGCTGATGAACCTGACGCTCGGCCTGTGGTCGATCTTCTTGGCGCAGTTCATCTGGGCCTTCCCCTTCGCCCTGCTGATGGTGCTGATCGTCGCCAGCCGCTTCGATACCCGCCTGCTGCACGCGGCGGAGGACCTCGGCGCCACCCCCTGGCAGCGGTTCTGGGACATCGAGGTGCCGCTGCTGCGGCCCGGCATCATCGGCGCCGGCATCTTCGCCTTCCTGCTCTCGTTCAACGAACTGCTGCGATCGCTGTTCGTGCGCGGCCAGGACACGACCATGCCGATCTACAATTGGATCATGGCGGCCTCGCAGCAGTCGCAGGTGCCGATCATCTTCGCGCTGACGACGCTCGTGCTGTTCGTCACGCTGCCGATCACCGCCGCCAGCTTCTGGTACGTCTTCGTCAAGCTCGACAAGTCATGAGCGCGCGGCAGCATTCGGAGCGGGAGGCGTCCGGAGCCCTGCCCGACTCACGCCAGGACCGCGACGACGATGCGGCGCTCAACGTGCAGGCCTACAACGCCCTGCGCGAGCGATTGCTGACCGGCCTCTACAGGCCCGGTTCCCTGCTCAACACCCGTCCGCTCGCCGAGGAGTTCGGGACGAGCGTCATGCCGGTGCGGGAGGCGCTGGCGCGGCTGCGCTCCGACGGCGCGCTGGAAGCGCTTCCGAACCGCGCCTTCAGGGTTCCGGTCCTGCGCGAGGAGGTTTTCCGCGAGCTGGTCATCCTGCGCCTGCGTCTCGAGGCGGCGGCCTGCGAATGCGCCGCGGTGCGCGCCACGGCGCAGGACTGCCGAGAGGTCGCATCGATCTACCAGCGCATGCTCGCCTGCTACGACGACGATCTCGACGAATATCTCGGCGAGCACAGGAAGCTGCATTTCGCCATCTACGAGATCGCGGCGATGCCGCTGCTCAAGGGACTCATCGAACGCCTCTGGCTGCGCATGGGTCCCCTGTTGCGGGCAAGCAGCGAGGGTCGCATTCTGTTCGACAACACCCATCACGGTGCCATGGTCAGGGCGCTCTCCGCGAGCGACCCGGTCGCCCTGGTGTCGGCGCTCCGGGACGATCTCGTCGACAGCATCGAGCCGATCTGCCTCTATCTGCGCCGACTCGGCTCCGAAAGCTGAATGCGGTCCGGGAACCTGGTCAGGAACCTGAAGTCGCAGCCGTGCTCGGCCTGGAGGATCTCCTGGCTGTAGAGACGCGCGTAGCCGCGCTGCGGCGCCTGCGGCGCCGGCGGCAGGGCGGCACGCCGCCGCGCGAGTTCGTCCTCGCCGACCAGAAGATCGAGCCGCCTCTCGCTCACCGACACGCTTATCCGGTCGTCGTCGCGGACCAGCCCGAGCGGACCGCCCGACGCAGAATCGGGACTCACGTGAAGGACGACGCTGCCGTAGGCGGTGCCGCTCATCCGCGCATCCGAGATGCGCAGCATGTCCTTGACACCGCGCCGCGCAAGTTTTGCCGGGATCGGAAGGTAGCCCGCCTCGGGCATGCACGCGGCGCTGCCGGGGCCGGCATTCTGCAGCACCAATATGTCGTTCTCCTCGACATCGAGGTCCGGATCGTCGATGCGGGCGGCAAGGTCCTCGAGCGATGCGAAGACGACGGCGCGGCCGGTGTGCTCGAACAGCCGCGGATCGGCCGCCGCGCGCTTCAGGATGGCTCCGTTGGGCGCCAGGGTTCCGAACAGGGCGACCAGCCCGCCATGCGGCTGCAACGGCGATGCCCGGCTGTGGACGACCGACGGGTCCACATAGTCCGCGGCCTCGCCGCCGAGCCGTTCACCGAGCGTCTCTCCGGTCACCGTCATGCAATCGAGATTCAGCAGCGGCTTGAGTTCCCTCAGGATGGCACCGAGGCCGCCGCCGGCGAACAGATCCTCCATATAGTTGGCGCCGGTCGGCTTCAGATCGACCAGCACCGGCGTGCTGTCGGAAAGGGCGTTCAGATGCGCGAGGTCGAGCGAGATGCCGGCGCGGCCGGCGACGGCGGCGAGATGGAGCACCGCATTGGTCGAGCCGGAGATCGCCAGGAGCACCCTCAGGGCGTTCTCCACCGAGGCCGGCGTGACGATGTCGCTCGGGCGCATGCCGGACCGCGCCAGCCGCATCGCCGCGACCCCCGACATTTCGGCCGCGCGGATCCGGTCGGCGTGAACCGCCGGTATCGCGGCGGTTCCAGGCAGCATCATGCCGAGCGCCTCGGCGATGAGCGCCATGCTGCTGGCGGTGCCCATGACGGCGCAGGTTCCGGCGGTGGTGGCCAGGCGTCCCTCGACTTCGCCGATCGTCGGCCCGTCCAGTTCGCCGGCGCGATAGCGCGCCCAGAAGCGGCGGCAGTCGGTGCAGGCGCCGAGTCTCTCGCCGCGCCACCGCCCTGTCATCATCGGCCCGGTGACCAATTGGATCGCCGGGACATCGGCGGAGACGGCGCCCATCAACTGCGCCGGCACGGTCTTGTCGCAGCCGCCGACCAGCACCACCGCATCCATGGGCTGGCCGCGGATCATCTCCTCGGTGTCCATCGCCATGAGGTTGCGGAAGTAGATGCTGGTCGGATTGAGGAAGACCTCGCCGAGGGAGATCGTCGGGAATTCGAGCGGCAGCCCCCCGGCGGAGATCACGCCGCGCTTCACCGCCGCCACCAGTTCCGGCACGAGGCGATGGCAGTTGTTGAACTCGCTGTAGGTGCTGGCAATGCCGACCACCGGGCGCGACAGCATCTCGTTGGAGTGCCCCATCGAGCGCGCGAAGGACATGCGCAGGTAGCGGGCGAAGTCCTTGTCGCCATAGGTGCTGAGGTTTCGCGACAGTCCTGTCGCGGTTTCCTTCTCGGCCATTCACTTGCCTCGGCTTGGATGGGTGGGACGGATCGAAGAGCGGCGTCCGGCTTGCTCTAGCCGGAACCCCGCTCGTTGTGCTGCCGGATGTATTCCGAGATCGGCTCGAGGCCGTCGAGCAGGTCTTCGTTCAGCGCCGCGACGAGCCCGGTCGGATCGGACGCCGACAGCGCCTTGACCATCGCGCCGTGATGGGCGTGGTCGATGGCGCGGCGCGTCGCCTGGCTGCTGGCGCGCAGCAACGGCCCCATGCGCAGCCAAAGATCTTCGATGAAGGTCTTCAGCACCGGCATCTCGGCGATGTCGTAGATCGCGAAATGGAACCGGCGGTGCGACGCGAGATAGACCTCGAGCGAGGCCTTGCTGCATTCCAGCATGTCCTGATAGGCGGCTGCGACCGCCCGCGCCTGGTCGATCGAGCAGAGCACCGCCGCGCGTTCGCAGGCGCAGGCCTCCAGCCGAAGACGCAGCAGCAGGAGTTCGCGGAAGACGCTTTCCTCGATGACGGGCACACGGAAGGCGCGGTTGGCCAGCGCCTCGAGCGCGCCGTCCGACCGCAGCCGCGACAGCGCCTCCCGTACCGGCATCGGGCTCATGCCGAGCTGCGCGGCAAGCGGCCTGATGTTCAGCATGGAGTCGGGCGGGAAGGCGCCGGACAGCAGCCCCTCCCGAAGCACCATGTAGGCCTTTACGTTCAGCGCGACGTCGCCGAATTCCTGCGACTGCAGATCAAGATCGAGGGGTGCCCGAACCCTGGTCCTGCGCCGCACCGGCGCTGCTGGCTTTGCATCGTCCAATCGGGCAACCGCGGGAAAGAGAGTTGGCGAGAGATCGGCCACACTCTCAAATTTGCCTGACCTCATCAACCTTTTCCCTCTTTCCTTCGGCGGGCGCGGTGCGTCAGGAACAGCGGGTCCACGGCGTCAGCGCATAGCGATCGACCGCCGCCGCATCGAAGCGAAAGCCGAGACCAGGCGCATCGGACATCGTGATCTTGCCGCCGCGCACCTCGATCTGGGTGTCGACGAGCCGGCGGAAGTTCAGCACCTGGTCGTCGGGAAAGAACTCGACATAGCGGGCGTTCGGCGTCGACGCCACGAGATGGGCGTGCAGGTCGTGGAACCAGTGCGGGGACACGGTGACGCCGAAGCTCGCCGCCGTCGCGGCGATGCGCCGGAATTCGGTGATCCCGCCGCAGACGCAGGCATCGGTCTGGAGGATGGCCGCGCCCTCGCTGCGCAGCAGTTCATGGAACCGCCAGCGGCCGACCTCGATCTCGCCGGTGGCGACGGGCGTGGCGATCGCCGCCGCCAGGCGGGCATGATTGACGATGTCGTCCGGGCTGAACGGCTCCTCCAGCCAGTAAGGGCTGTACCGTTCGTACATGCGCGCGAAGCTCAGCGCCGTCGGATAGTCGGCCCAGGCGTTGTTGGCATCCAGCATGAGGACGACGTTGGGGCCGATCCGGTCGCGGACCGCCGCGATGCGCGCCTCCTCGCCCGCCAGGTCTAGGCGGCCGACCTTCATCTTGACCGCCGTATAGCCCTGCTCGACATAGGCCTGCATCTCGTCGGCCAGGCGCTCCGGCGTCTTCCCATCCAGGTAATAGCCGCCGCTCGCATAGGCGGGCACTTCGTCGTGCATCGCGCCGAGATATTTGTAGAGCGGCAGTTTCGCGGCGCGGGCGTTGCGGTCCCACAGCGCGGTGTCGAGCGCGCTTATGGCGCGCACGACCGTTCCGGCGCGGCCCTGAAGCAGCCCCTCCTGGTACATGCGGGCCCAGAGTCCCTCCGTGTGGCAGGAATCCTGCCCGATCAGGACCGGGGCGAGCAGACCTTTCACGGCCTCGTCGAAGATCGTGCCGCCGCCGCTGCCGACGTAGCAGAAGCCGATGCCCTTCTCGCCGTCGTCCGTTTCGACCTCGACGAGGCCGTAGTGGCGCTCGGTCACGCGCCGCGTCGACAGGGACGTCGCGAAATCGAGCGGGACGCTGACGCTTCTGGTGTTGACGGATACGATCTTGGACATTTCGCAATCTTCCTTGGGAGCCGGAGCGGATCGAAGGCTGGACCGCGGGCGCGGTCAGATGCCGTTCAGGGACAGGTATTTGAGGTTGAGGAAGTCATCGAGGCCGCGCGTCGAGCCCTCGCGCCCGAAACCGGACTGCTTGATGCCGCCGAACGGGGCCATTTCATTGGCGATGAGCCCGGTGTTCACGCCCACCATGCCGGTTTCGAGCGCCTCGGCGACGCGCCAGACGCGCGACAGATCGCGGGAATAGAAGAAGCCCACGAGGCCGTACTCCGTATCATTGGCCATGGCGATGACGTCCTCTTCCCGGTCGAAGCTGATGAGCGGGGCCAGCGGGGCGAAGGTCTCTTCCTTGAGGACGCGCATCCCCGGCTTGACGCCGGTGATCACCGTCGGCTCGAAGAACGTCCCGCCGAGCGCCGAGCGCTTTCCGCCGCAGGCGACGGACGCGCCTTTGCCGACCGCATCGGCGATGTGCGCTTCGACCTTCTCCACCGCCCGGTGGTCGATGAGCGGCCCCTGTGTCGTCGCAGGGTCGGAGCCCGGTCCGAGCCTGATCCCGGCAACCCGGTCCAGGAACCGTTTGGTGAATTCCCCGGCAATGCCGCTCTGCACGTAGATGCGGTTCGCACAGACGCAGGTCTGGCCGGCATTCCTGAACTTCGAGGCGATCGCGCCTTCCACCGCGCTGTCGAGGTCGGCATCGTCGAAGACGATGAAGGCCGCGTTGCCGCCGAGTTCGAACGACAGCCGCTTGATGGAATCGGCCGCCTCGCGCATCAGCCAGCGACCGACCGCGGTGGAGCCGGTGAAGCTGATCTTGGCGATCTTCGGGTTCTTGCAGATTTCCGCCCCGATCATCGGCGCATCGCCGGTGACCACCGAGAAGACACCTGCGGGAACCCCGGCGCGTTCGGCCAGCACCGCGAGCGCCAGCGCCGACAGCGGCGTCTGCGGCGCCGGCTTGAGGATCACCGTGCAGCCGGCGGCCAGCGCGGCGCCGACCTTGCGCGTCACCATTCCGTTGGGGAAGTTCCAGGGCGTGATCGCCGCGCAGACGCCGACGGGTTGTTTCATCACGAGGATGCGCTGATCGGCGCGGGCGCCGGGAATGACATCGCCGTTGATGCGCTTCGCCTCTTCCGCGTACCAGTCCAGGAAGCCGGCGTTCGCGACGACCTCGGCCTTCGCCTCGGAGAGCGGCTTGCCCTGTTCCATGCACAGGATGGCGGCCAGGTCGTCGGCGTTTTCCAGGACGAGTTCGTACCATTTGCGCAGGATGGCCGAACGCGTCTTGACCAGGCTGGCGCCCCACGACCGCTGGAGCGCGTATGCCTGGTCGATGCAGCGCTGGATCTCGGCGAGCGTGAGCGAGGGCACTTCCGCAACGATCCGGCCGTCGGAGGGATCGACGACCGTGGATCGGCCGGACGTGTCGCCCATCGTCCACCGGCCACCGACATAGGCCTCGGCCTTCAGCAGCGCCTTGTCGCGCAGGTTGAGTCTGGATCGCACGACCTCGGTCATGATCGTCATGCCATCAACCTCAGATTCGGAGGCATCTCGCTTCTCGCCCTTTTCTGTGATCTCAGTTCTATATGAAAAAAGAGGATCACTCAAGACCGCCTTCGAACTTTGTGAGAGCGACGAATGCGGCCGGCCCATCCACCGATACGGATGTTTTGCAACACAATTTCAATGCTTTATGGAATCTGCCATATCCACGCGACGCAGCCCGTGGCTCTGGCAGACCATCGATCAAAATCTCACATAGGGGAGCCAAGAAGGCTGATGTCCGTAGATTTCACTCTAATGAGATCACAGTTTTAAGCCTGATCTCAACAGATCTCGCCCCGTTTGGGCGTTCGGCCATCGCCGCCGGTGCTTTGGCCCGTCGTCGAATTGCGCGGCGGCACACCGGACGGGCCGGCGCGCGCCGGCTTCAAGCGGTCGACGTAGGGAGGCGAGGCCAGGCGCCACGGCCAGGCGCTGATCGCTGGCTGCACAGGGCTGCGGGCACGTCAGCCCGATGCCGCTCGCGCGACGTGGAGGAGTGGCGCGATGGCGTCAGCGACCGAAATGCGGAGGGTCCATTCGGCGGCCGGATCCGGGCAAACCATCGGGGTGCCGCCCGCGCGCCTCAGCAGCGCGGAACCACCCCTGCCCCGAATCCGAGACTTTGCCCTTGAACAAGCTCCGCGGTCGCCAGTGCCGGCAAGCCATTCGCAGGCACGGCCCCATGACGGTCCAAGTTGACCGAAACCACGGAGAAGCCTACTCTTTTGCTGTTTCCAGGGATTGAGATGGTGCTGCGAGAGAGGATTGAACTCTCGACCTCTCCCTTACCAAGGGAGTGCTCTACCACTGAGCTACCGCAGCATCCGCAATGCGGCGGCTTCTTGCACATAGCGGCGGCGCGCGCAAGCCGTCTGAAGACAACAGGACGGCAAGAATGGGCGATCAGGACAGCGACGGCCGCAAGCGCCAGCCGGACCGCCGTGCCGAACGGCTCGCCGCGGAGCTGCGCGCCAATCTGATGCGGCGCAAGGCGCAGGCGCGATCGCGGCGGGACGAGGCGCAGCACTCCGGCGACGAGCCCCGCGCCGGAGATGACCTCGACTCCGACACATAATTGCCGGGTTGCACGGCTCTACCGGCGCCTGGGCGATGGCCGGTCCAGCGGTTTCCTTGAACCGCGGGACGCGATGGTCTAGAGGGGCGTCTTCCTTGCATTCGGCGAATCTGTTTCGGTGATTCCCCGGGAAAGTGATATTCATGGATCGCATCAGGCTGGTCGGCGGCAACAAGCTCAACGGCCGCATCCCGATCTCGGGCGCCAAGAATGCGGCGCTGCCGCTGATGATCGCCTCGCTGCTGACCGACGACACGCTGACGCTGGAGAACGTCCCGCACCTGGCGGATGTGGAACAGCTCATTCGCATCCTCGGCAATCACGGCGTCGACTATTCGGTCAACGGGCGGCGCGAGAAGCAGAACGAAGGCTATTCGCGCACCATCAACTTCACCGCCCGCAACATCGTCGACACCACGGCGCCCTACGAGCTGGTCTCCAAGATGCGCGCCAGCTTCTGGGTCGTCGGGCCGCTGCTTGCCCGCATGGGCGTGGCCAAGGTGTCGCTGCCGGGCGGCTGCGCCATCGGGACGCGCCCCGTCGACCTGTTCATCGAGGGCCTGCAGGCGCTCGGCGCCAGGATCGACGTGGAGAACGGCTATGTGGTGGCGGACGCCCGCAACCGGCTGACCGGCAACCGCTACGTCTTCCCGAAAGTCTCGGTCGGCGCCACGCACGTCCTGATGATGGCGGCGTCGCTGGCACGCGGCGAAACCGTGCTGGAGAACGCGGCGCGCGAGCCGGAAGTGGTCAACCTCGCCGAATGCCTCAACGCGATGGGCGCGCGCATCGAGGGGGCCGGTTCGTCGACCATCCATATCCAGGGCGTGGAGTCGCTGTCGGGCGCCCGTCACAAGGTGATCCCGGACCGCATCGAGACCGGCACCTATGCCATGGCGGTCGCGATGGCCGGCGGCGACGTGCTGCTGGAAGGGGCGCGCGCCGACCTGCTTCAGACGGCGCTCGACGTGATCGCCCAGACCGGCGCGGAGGTGCTGCCGACCAATTCCGGCATCCGCATCAAGCGCAACGGCCACGCCATCCAGCCGGTCGATGTGACGACCGAGCCCTTCCCCGGCTTCCCGACCGACCTGCAGGCGCAGTTCATGGGTCTGATGACCAAGGCCGAGGGCCGCTCGCACATCACCGAGACGATCTTCGAGAACCGCTTCATGCATGTGCAGGAGCTGGCCCGGCTCGGCGCCCACATCACCCTGTCGGGGCAGACGGCGACCGTCGAAGGCGTGAAGACGCTGAAGGGCGCGCCGGTGATGGCGACCGATCTGCGCGCCTCGGTCTCGCTGGTCATCGCCGGCCTCGCCGCCGAGGGCGAGACGATCGTCAACCGCGTCTACCATCTCGACCGCGGCTTCGAGCGGCTGGAAGAGAAGCTTTCGGGCTGCGGCGCCGAGATCCAGCGCCTGTCGTCCTGAGGCGATGCGGGCCGCGGTGGTTGCACACCCGGCCCGGAGCGCCTAGTTAGGCCGACGGTCTCCGGATCTCGAAGCCGCTAGCACAGCGTTGCCCATGAGACCCCGGCCGGCCGGCGGGCGGCTCGATCTGCGCAGGGCAGGATGAGTCTTTTCCGCTGCATATCACGGCAGAAGGCGTGCAGGGCGTGACAGACAGGCTGAAGCTCGTGGCCCTCGACGAAGAAGACCTGACGATCGTCTCGGCGCATGTCCAGGATGCCGTCATGAAGGTCGGCGACGTGAAGTTCCTGCGCGCGCAGTCGCGTTTCGTGCTGCCGATGAACCGCTTCGCCTGGGAGCGGAAGAGCGGCGCGCTGTCCGGCCCGCCGGAACGCCGCAACAGCGTGCTGGATTTCGGCCGGGTGACGCGGGCGGCCAGTACCGGCCTCGCAGGCGCCAAGGCCGCCGACGTGCTGTCGCTGCTGGCAGTGCGTTTCCAGGCGACCGACGCGCCTGCCGGCGCGATCGAGCTGACATTCTCCGGCGGCGCGACGATCCGGCTCGACGTCGAATGCATCGAGGCGCGCCTGTCGGATCTCGGCGGCGCATGGGAGGCCTCGTCGCGCCCCCGCCACGCAGTTTGAGGACCGCATCTTGGCGATCACCATCAGCACCGCCGATCCGGATTTCGAGGCCGCCTTCGCGCGCTTTCTCGGCACAAAGCGGGAGGCCTCGCCGGATGTCGAGGCCGCCGTTCGGGCGATCATCGACGACGTCAGGGCGCGCGGCGACGCCGCCCTGATCGACTATACGCGGAAATTCGACCGCGCCGACCTTTCGAATCTCGGCATCGCCGTCAGCCGCACGGACATCGACCGCGCCCATGCCGAGGCCGACCCGGAAACGGTCGAAGCGCTGACTTTGGCGCGCGACCGGATCCTTTCGCACCACAAGCGCCAGATGCCGGCCGGCGAACGCTATCGCGACAGGATCGGCGTCGAACTCGGCACGCGCTGGACCGCGATCCAGGCGGTCGGCCTCTACGTGCCCGGCGGCACCGCCTCCTATCCGAGCTCGGTGCTGATGAACGCCATTCCGGCGGTCGTCGCCGGAGTTCCGCGGGTGGTCATGGTGGTGCCGGCATCGGGCGGCGCCATCAATCCGCTTGTGCTGGTCGCCGCCGACCTTGCCGGCGTCACCGAGATCTACCGGATCGGCGGCGCCCAGGCGGTGGCCGCGCTCGCCTATGGGACCGACACCATCGCGCCGGTGGCCAAGATCGTCGGGCCGGGCAATGCCTATGTCGCGGCGGCCAAGCGGCAGGTCTTCGGCACGGTCGGCATCGACATGATCGCCGGGCCGTCGGAAGTCCTGGTGATCGCCGACGGCGACAACGACCCGGACTGGATCGCCGCCGACCTGCTGGCTCAGGCCGAGCACGACACGGCGGCGCAATCGATCCTGATGACCACCGACGCTGCCTTCGGGCGCGCTGTGGAAGACGCCGTGGAGCGACAGCTCGAAGCCCTGTCGCGCGCCGGGACCGCCGCGGCAAGCTGGCGCGATTTCGGCGCGGTGATCCTCGTCCGCGACCTGGACGAGGCCGTTCCGCTCGCCGACCGGATCGCCGCCGAGCACCTCGAGATCGCCGTCGCCGATCCGGAAGCGCTCGCCGCGCGCATCACCAATGCCGGCGCGATCTTCATCGGACGCCACACGCCGGAAGTCATCGGCGACTATGTCGGCGGGTCCAACCACGTGCTGCCGACGGCGCGTTCCGCCCGCTTCTCCTCGGGGCTTTCGGTGCTCGACTTCCTGAAGCGCACCTCGCTGTTGAAGCTGGGTGCCGAGCAGTTGCGGGCGCTCGCCCCCGCCGCGATCGCGCTGGCGAACGCCGAGGGGCTGGAGGCGCACGGCCGTTCGGTGGCGATCCGGCTGAACCGCTCCGGCGACGACGCCCGGGAGCCGACCGCCCTGCCCGGGGCGGCTTCGTGACCGGATGGGTGCGCGCGACCAAATCACCGACCGGCTGATCGACGTCGAACTCGACGAGTCGATCGGCCGCTCGACGCCGGACGTCGAGCACGAACGGGCGGTCGCCATCTTCGACCTCATCGAGGACAACAGTTTTGCGCCGATCAACGACAGCGGCGACGGCCCCTACAGGCTGAAGCTGTCGCTCGCCGAGCAAAGGCTGATCCTCGCCGTGGCGCGCGCCGACGGGACGGCGGTGGTCACCCACATCCTGTCGCTGACGCCCTTCCGCCGGATCGTGCGCGACTATCACATGGTCTGCGAGAGCTATTACGACGCCATCCGCTCGGCGACGCCGAGCCAGATCGAGGCGATCGACATGGGCCGCCGCGGACTGCACAACGAGGGCTCGCAGACCCTTCTCGATCGCCTGTCCGGCAAGATCGACCTCGACTTCGACACGGCCCGACGGGTCTTTACGCTGATCTGCGTCCTCCACTGGCGGGGTTAGAGCCTTTGGCCGGGCCGCCCCGATCGATCCTGTTCATGTGCGGAATGAACGCAGTGCGTTCGCCGATCGCCGAGGCGGAGGCCCGCCGGCTGCTTCCGTCGACCACCTACGTCGCTTCGGCAGGGGTGCGCCGCGGCGAGCGCGACCCCTTCGTCGACGCGGTGCTGGCGGAGGACGGGCTCGGCCCGGTCGGCGGCGCACCGCGCACTCTGGACGATCTGGAGGACGACTATTTCGACCTGATCGTCACCCTCTCGCCGGAGGCGCACCATGCGGCGCTGGAGCTGACCCGCTCGCTTTCAGTCGAGGTCGAGTACTGGCCGACGCCGGACCCGACCATCGCCACGGGGACGCGCGAGCAGATCATGGCCGCCTACCGGGCAGTGCGCGACCGCCTGAAGACGCGCATCACCCGTCGATTTGATGGCTGAAACGCCAGTTCCGGCACGGATTATGCGTGTTCACAAGAGCGACTTTATACTATAGGTTCCGCCCACTTTTCGCGGCCGTCCGCCGCGCCTGAATCCTAGCCGAAGGTCACGAATGCCGAAGGAAGAAGTCCTCGAGTTTCCGGGGGTGGTCATCGAACTGCTTCCGAACGCCATGTTCCGCGTGAAGCTCGAAAACGAACACGAGATCATCGCCCACACTGCCGGCCGCATGCGCAAGAACCGCATCCGCGTGCTGACGGGCGACAAGGTGCTGGTCGAGATGACGCCCTACGACCTCACCAAGGGGCGGATCACCTACCGCTTCAAATGAGTGCGGCGATCCGCAGGCGGCGGGCCGTCCCGTGAGCGCGCGCCACGCGCTGGTGCTGGCTTCGGGGTCGCCGCGCCGCATCGAGCTCCTGCAGCAGGCCGGGCTGGAGCCGCATCGCATCCTTCCGGCAAATGTCGACGAGACGCCGCAGCGTGCCGAGCATCCGCGCTCGCTGGCCAAGCGGCTGGCACGCGCCAAGGCCGACAAGGCGCATGCCTCGCTGGCCGCCGAGCCCGACCATGCGGGCGCCTTCCTGCTCGCCGCCGACACCGTCGTCTCGGTGGGGCGGCGCATCCTGCCCAAGGCGGAAAGCGAAGACGAGGCGGCGGACTGCCTGAAACTGCTTTCCGGCCGTGCGCACCGCGTCTACACCGGTGTCTGCCTGATATCCCCGTCGGCCAAGGTGCGGCTGCGGCTGGTCGAAACGCGGGTGCGCTTCAAGCGGCTGTCGCGCGACGACATCGACAGCTACATCGCGTCCGGCGAATGGCGCGGCAAGGCCGGCGGCTACGCCATCCAGGGCCTCGCCGGCTCGTTCGTCATCAAGATGGTCGGCTCCTACAGCAATGTCGTCGGGCTGCCGCTCTACGAGACCGTGGCATTGCTGGCCGGCGACGGGTTCCCGGTCCACGCCAACTGGGCGGCGGGCCAGCGTCTTTGAGCGGGCATCGCGCCTCCAACGTCGAGCCGCTGCGCCCCAAGCGGCCCTGCCCCGAATGCGGCCGGCCGTCCAGCCGGGACGCCTATCCCTTCTGCTCGACGCGCTGCAAGGACGTCGACCTGCACCGCTGGCTCTCCGGCGCCTATGTCATTCCCGGCACCGAAGAAGAGGCGGAGGACGCAACACCGCCGGACCGCAGCGCGGGCCGGGACTGATCAGAGGCCGCCGCCGGCCGGCGCGGACAATTCCCGCCGGACAAGGCCTTCCGACGGCATCGGCCGGCTCCTGCGCCGCGCAGGAGAGCCTTGCAAAAACAAGCGGCTAAGGTCTCTGGCGGAAATCAGCGCCACTGGCGTGCTTTAGCTGCTGGACAGCACGGAATCCCATGCTATAAGGCACCCGCTTTCGTCGGCAGGCTCCGCGCCGCGGTCGAAGGCGCGGGTATGGAGACCATCCCGCCGGTTGCCCAGGTAGCTCAGTTGGTAGAGCAGCGGACTGAAAATCCGCGTGTCGGTGGTTCGATTCCGCCCCTGGGCACCATTTTCCATATCTCACGCCTGTTCGCTTCGCTCACCGCTCCGATGGGGCGGCCTGACCGGCCGGCGGGCGGTCGCCCTTGCGAACCCTCCGGGTTCGACGCGTCTCCGGAGAGGCGCACCACTTTCCAGAGGTCCGTTCCGGACACGTGGGTTACGTTTCATTCCGACGACATGGATAACACCTTTGGCCCGAAGGGTTCTGAAGGGGTTCGAGGCGGCAGGCCTGATCGTCGAAATATCGCAGATCGCAGTCCATGAAGCCGAGGAGCCATAGATGGTCGTCGGTCTGCTTGATTGCCGACGCTGCTCGCCGGCCGGCGTCTCAAACACCGCCACGCCCTTGCCGCGCATCTCGGCGCGCCGGGTCGGGATCGTTGCCGGCGGTACGCAAACCGGCAGCCATCTGGTTCGCAGCGATGGTGCTGCCCATGATGCCCCAGGCCGCAGATGCCGATCACGGTCGGTGCCGCCGTGCGTCTTTCTCCCGGGCGGCGTCAGCCGTCGCCGAACAGGAAGCCGGCGGCGGCGGCCGGCACGATCGCGATGCGGCCGCCACCCGTCGGGGACGGTGCTTAAGGCGCGTCGCGTCAGATCGGACTCAGGCGACGCGCTTCAATTCTTGTTTTGATGCATGTCGTTGTCCCGAAACCGGTTGCCACGTTCGGGCGACATGCATCAGAAGCGCAGGGTGGCGCTGAGCCTGAACGAACGGCCGGGATCAAAGTGCGGCTTCGTCCCGTCGAAGTCCTGACCGTAGGACGCCCGATTGGTGTAGTTTTCGTCGAAGATGTTCTTGGCGTCGGCGCGCAAGGTGAAGTTCGGCTTGGACGGCGGCGTCCATTCCGCGAAGGCATTGACCACCTGGTAGCCGGGCAGAGCGAGCTTGGCGTCCGCATATTCCGGACGCACGAAGGTCGTGTCCTTATTCCTGAACGCGATCTCCATGTCGCCGCCGACCCTCAGGCCATAGTCGACGAAGGTATAGCCGGCGCCGATCATGACGGACTGACCCAGCGGCGTGGTGAGGTAGCGTCCGATGTCGCTGTCCGGGTAGTAGCCGTCGAGGTCCGCCGTGACGTCGGCGTATTTGATGCTGACGAAGCCGACGTCCCAGTCGTAGCGCCCGCCGATCTCCCAGCCGCGCGTCTGCAGGTCATGCGTCGCCAGCGAGGTGGCGCCCGGGGTCGCACCGCCATAGACCGGCAGGCGGGCGTCGTCGATGTCGGTCCTGAACACGTTCGCTTCGAGCGAAAAGCCGTTGAAGCGCGCTTCGAGACCGGCAGTAAGATTGTTCGAGGTGACCGGCGCAGGCCCGTCGCCATAATTCCAGTTCGGATTCTGGATGAAGTTTTCGGCGAGCGCCACTCCGCCCCAGACGCGCGAAGCGCCTGCCTTGGCCGTCAGGACGTCCGGAACGATGTCGTACTCGCCGGACAAGTTGCCGCTGACACCGGCATTGGTCCAGTCGGATCCGTCGGTGCCGGTGAACCACTGGTGGTCGGCCCGACCGCCGAACGAAAGGCGCGCGCGCTCGGAAGGCTCCAGCCGTGCCTGCGCATAGATGCCTACATTGCTTGCCTTCTCATCCGACACATAGCCGTCGGCCGGATGGACATATTCGAACTTCGCCTCGTCGCGATAGAAGTCGAAGCCGGCGGTGACGCTGCCCAACTCCAGGGCAAAGCGATTCTCGACCTTACCGTTGAAGGAGGCGGTCTCGCCTATCGACGGCGCCGTGACGGCGAAGCGGATAAAGTCCGTGTCGAGCTTGGTGGCGCTGTAGGCGATCACGACCTTCGGATCCCACCAGCCCTCCGGCGACGTATCGGCATAGGTGAAGACGGTGTTCTGCCGGGTGAGATCATACTCGCGCGTTTCCGGCTCGCCCGGCCTATTGAAGTAGAAATTGGCACGATAGGGGCGCGGATCGTCATCGCGAAGATGCTCGTGGCTGAGCTCGAAGCGGTGTCCCTCGACGCTCTCATAGGCGACTTTTCCAAGACCGCTCAGCAGGTCGATGCCGGTGCCCGGCATTTCAACGCCGCTGCCGGCGGTGAAATTCCCGCCATCGGCGTAGTTGATGTAGCCGAGGAATTCGAACCCGTCGCCACGCCCATAGCCGCTCAGACCCGTCGTGAAGGTGTTGCTGTTGGAATCCCACGTCCCGGTGACGAAGCCGCCGAAATTGCGGCCTTGCTCGAGAAGATCGGCTGCGTCCACCGTCTCGAAGCCGAGCGAACCTCCGAGCGCGCCCGGTCCGGCATCGGCCGGCGCGACGCCGGCAGAAACGGTCACGGCCTTCAGCAGGGCCGGGTCGATCAGGAAATTTCCGTTGTGGTGAAAGACCTTGTTATTCTGGCGTGAGCCGTCCACGGTGATGGCGAGATTGGTCTCCTCGACGCCGTTGACATAGAGCTTCTGGGTCATCGGGATCGATCCACCGACCTGGACCTGCGGTTCGCCCGCGAAAATCTCGCGCAGATTCCCCGGCTTCCTGCGGTCCAGCTCCTCCTTGTCGACGGCGATGACGTCGGTGCCCGCGGTGCCCGCCGCGCCGGCGCCAACGTCGATCTGGTCGAGCACAATGACGCCGTTCCGGCTGACGGCAGGCGTTTCCTCGGCGGCGGCCCCGCGCTCCGGCTCATTGCTTTGCGCGAATGCCGCGCCGTGCAGGGCGAGCAGGCCAAGCGCGGTCCCCAGCGCCAGCGCGCGCGTTGAATTCGAAGTCATGCAAGCCCCCAATCGACGGTATGAAGCGAAATGCCTGGGCGGCGGCGCGAGCCGGCCGATTGGGTAGGCCATCCGTATGAGGAGTGCCGACGGAACTCAATAAGCTGACAACAACAGTAATGTTATCGACAGGTGCTCGGCGAGGAGATGTGCTGTTTTGGCAACAGCCCTCCGGGTCCGCTGCGGATGGCTCGACGAGCGATCGCGCTAGCGATGGTGGAGCACGACCCGGCGCCCGCCGATCGACTCAACCCGCATCCGGAAACCGAAGACCCGCTCAAGGAGGTCTGCGTCGATGATCTCGGCCGCAGTTCCCACCGCGACGACGCGGCCGCAGCGCATGGCGACGATGCGATCGGCATAGGCGGCGGCGTGGTTGATATCGTGCAGGACGATGAGAATGCTGCGTCCATCGCCATCCGCCAGGCGGCGCAACGTGCCCATCAGCTCGCGGCCGTAGCGCATGTCGAGATTGTTGAGCGGCTCGTCCAGCATCAGGTAGTCGGTGCCCTGGCAATAGGCCATTGCCACGAGGGCGCGCTGCCGCTGGCCGCCGGAAAGCGTGTCGAGATAGCGGTCGGCGAGATCGGTCAGGTCGAACCGGGCGATCGCCTCGGCCACCAGCGCGCGTTCCTTCGCATCGAGCCGTCCGCGGCTGTGCGGGAAGCGTCCGAAGCCGACGAGTTCCGCGACCCGCAGGCGGCTCGCCACCGCGTTGTCCTGGCGCAATATGGCGATACGGCGGGCAAGGACGGATCCCGGCGTGGCATCCACCGGCATGCCGTCGATGCGGATACTTCCGGTCTGCAGGGGGCTGAGCCGGGCAATCAGCGACAGCAGGCTCGACTTGCCGGCGCCGTTCGGCCCGACCAGGGCGGTGACTCCGCCCTTGGGAAGCGTCAACGAAATGTCGTGCAGGATCTGCGCGCCCTGCAATTGCAGCGACACCCGCTCGATCTCGATCATGGCCGGCGTCCGTTCAGCAGCATGAGGAGGAAAAGCAGCCCGCCGGCGAACTCGATGACGACGCTCAGCGCCGACTGGCCCTTGACGACATGCTGGAAGACGGTCTGTCCGCCGACCAGGGTGACGACCGCCACCAGGATCGCGGCGGGAAGCAGGACCGCGTGCCGCCGCGTGTCGACGATGCGTTCGGCGATGGCGACGACAAGCAGTCCGAAAAGGTAGATCGGGCCGACGAGCGCCGTCGACACGGCGACGAGGCTGGCGACGAGAAGCAAGGCCGCCGCCGCCGCGCGGGACCAGGAGACGCCAAGACCGACCGCCGTGTCGGGCGCGAGCCCCATGACGTCGAGAACATGCCGGTAGCGCCAGGCCAGCAGCGCGCCGACGCCGATGACGACGCCGCCCGCCGCCACGAGGTCGGCGCGGACGGTGTTGAAATCGGCGAAGCTGGCGCCCTGCAGAAGGGCGAAGTCGTTCGGATCGATCATGCGGGCCAGCAGGCTGGACAGCGACCGAAACAGCAGGCCGAGCACGACGCCGGTGAGCAGCAACAGCATCACGTCGATCCGCGATCTCAGCATCGGCATGAACAAGGCGAGCGAAAAGCCGACCATCAGCGCGATCTCGCCGCCGAACTTGAGCCGCGCGTCGAGGTTTGCGAAGCCGAAGCCGCCGAACACGAAGACCAGCACGGTCTGGCAAAGCAGATAGAGGCTGTCGAGCCCCATGATCGACGGCGTGAGGATGCGGTTCGCGGTGACCGTCTGGAACAGAACCGTGGCAAGCGCGACGGCGACCGCAACCTCGATCAACGAGGCCAGGCGCATGGCGCGAAGCTCCAGCACAAACAGGAGGTTACCGCGCAGGCCGATCGACATGAACGCCGCGACGCATAGAAGCGCCAATGCCGCCAGTGCGGCGAGGCGCCAGGCGGCGCGGTCGGGCACGGGGCGGGCCTCAGCCATGCGGCGTCTGCCTGGCCAGCAGCCAGAGGAAGATCACCGCGCCGACGACGCCGAGCACGGTGCCGACGGGAATTTCGTAGGGATAGCGCAGCACCCTCCCCAGAATGTCGCAGGCGAGCACAAGGCCGGCGCCGCAGACGCCGACCAGAGGCAGGGCGCCGCGAAGATTGTCGCCCGCGAGGCGGGCAACCACGGCCGGCACCACGAGGCCAACGAAGGGAATATTGCCGATGACGACGACGGTGACGGCGGAGATCACCGAGACGATGGCCAGGCCGAGCAACAGCATGCGACGGTAGTCGAGACCCAGCCCGACGCTGACCTGTTCGCCGAGCGACATGATCGTCAGGCGATCGGCGACCCACCACGCCAGGATCACCAATGCGGCGGCGATCCACAAAAGCTCATATCGGCCACGCAGCACGCCGGAAAACTCGCCTTGCGTCCAGACGGCGATCATCTGGAGGAGATCGGCGCGCCAGGCGATGAAGGTCACCATGGCGCCGACGACACCGCCATAGACCAGGCCGACGAGCGGCACCAGGAACGGCTGCTGTGGCGGAAGGCGGCGCGCGATCACCAGAAAGACCAGCGTTCCCGCCAGGGCGGCCAGGCTGGCCAGCAGCGATTTCATGGCCAGGGAGGCGGCCGGGAAGACGAGCACGCCGAGCAGGATGCCGAACTCGGCGCTCTGAGCGGTGCCGGCCGTCGCCGGCTCGACGAAGCGGTTGCGCGCCAGGGTCTGCATGACCAGCCCGGCAATGGCGAGCCCGGCCCCGGCGAGAACCGCCGCGAGCGTGCGGGGCAGCCGGCTGACCAGCATGAGGCGCATCTGCTCGGGATCGCCGAACAGCCGGCCGGCGGAAAGTTCGCCGACACCGACGAACAGGCTGACGGCGCAAAGCAGGGCGAGCGCGAGCCCGACGCAGAGGTGCATCCGGACGCGGCCTATGGCTGTCGGCATCACCGCGTCCGGGAGAACGCGTCGGTGATCGCCGCCAGAACCTTGGTCAGCGACTGGATGCCTCCCGCCGCGATGTAGAACTCGGCGGCCGGCAGATAGACGACCTGGCCTTTCCGCCAGGCGGTGGTGGCGGCCACCAGCTCGTTGTCGAGCGTCGCCCGTGCGTTCTGTTCGTCCGAGCCGATTGCCGCGGCACGGTCGAGCACGATCAGCCAGTCGGGATTGGCGGCGCGGATGAACTCGAAGGAGATCGCCTCGCCATGGGTCGCCGATTCGACGTCTTCGACGGCGGCCGGCAGGTCGAGCGAAGCATGCACCCAGCCGAACCGCGAGCCCTTGCCGTAGGCGGTGACCTTGGGACCGCTGGTCATGACGATCAGGGCCGTGCCCTTGCCCGCCACCGCGCCGCGCGCCGCGCGCAGCGACCGGTCGAGCTCCGCGGCGATCCGTGCCGCATCGTCCGCCTTGCCGAAAAGCGCGCCGTAGGCGGCGAGCCTGTGAAGCGCCTGCGCGACGAGATCGTCGCCGTCCACCGTCATGTCGATGGTTGGCGCCAGTTGCGACAGGGGCTTCATCTGGGGCGACGAGCGGCCGCCGATGACGATCAGGTCCGGTTCCAGGGCGCTCAACGCCTCGAGGTCCGGCTCGAAAATGTTGCCGACGATCTCGGCGCCCTGCCTCATGCGCTGCAGTCGGGGCACGTAGAGGTCGTCCGGCACGCCCGCCGGCCTGATGCCCAGCCGGTCGAGCGTATCCAGAGCGGCAATGTCGAACACCGCGATTCTCGAGGGAACCCCTTCGATCGCGACGCGACCGGCGGCGGTGTCGATGTCGGCGGCCCAAGCCTGGAAAGCAAAGGTGCCGGCGAAGAGCGCCGGCAGAAGCCCGAAAAGTTTCATTTGCACGTCTCCGGCCACCCGTCAGCCGTTCCAGACGAGTGGCGAGACGCTCTCGCGGAAGGCAAAGCGCGCCAGATGCGATTCGACGACGTGCTTGGTCTGCGCGAGGCTCTCGGCATCCGCGGCCGAGACTTCGATGCGGATATGCCCGTCATCCGCGTCGAGCATCGCGGTGCCGCAGGAAAAACGACACTCGCCATGGCGTTCGGTAAATTCGACGTCGACCTTGTGGGCGAAGTGCTTGCACAACTGCTGGAGGTATTTCGAACCGTGACTGGTCTCGAACGAGGCACCTGCTGCCAACATCGGCTTCCTCATATGTTGAGTTTTGTAGTCCAGTTAACGCAGGTCCCCGACAGGTGCAAGCGCGTGCGAGGCGGGGCGTCGGGTGCGCCGGATGCCGCGGATAATCTTCCCTGAGCCATCCCCGCCTGCGGTTCCCGACCTTTCTTCGTCCGCAAAGCCGGCTCGCAGGCCCGGCTCCGGCCGCGCTCCTCACGGTTAACAATCGCTTAACTCTTCGGGTTTAGGTCGGGAGTATCGGTCAAGCCGTCCGGCGCCCGACGGAACCATGGGCGCAAGGGTCGCAGCGCTTCACGCTGCGGATCGTCGGTCCACAAGCCGTGCTTCCAGTGTCGAAGCCGGCCGGGAACGTCGGAGAAGCCGAGGGCAACGACCGGCGGCGTCGGCGGAATGTGTGTGCAGAGTAAGGCGTATCTTGTGGCGAAAAGGCTAGCCCACGGGCCCGGAATACTCGGTACAGAATGGACGCTGATCCGCTCACATCTGCCCTGAAGCTCGCGTCGAACGGTGTCCCTGTCGTGGCGTTGATGGCCGCCGTGCTGTTTGCAGCGGGCTGCACGACAACCCCCGCCGGGGTCGAAACCGCATCCGTGATGACGACGGTGCCGACGACGAGCGCCTATGTCGTTCCGGCGCCCGGCGGACCCGCTGTGCTCGACATCACCCAGCGCAGCTATGCCAACGGCAGCGAGCAGCAGATCGCGCTGGCGACCGATTCCAGCGTGCCGGGACAGAACATGATCCGCGCCCGCATCTACGGCCGCACCGACATCACCGTCGAAGACAGGCCCAACCTGCCGCGAGGTTCGCTCGCCTACCCCCGCGTCTACCGCGACATGGTCTCGGCCGTCGGCGGCGTGCGCATGGCGAAGTCGCCCTACTACGTGCAGAACCAGTACGGTCCGTTCGGCTATGCGATGGGCCGTTCCGGCGACGACCTGTGCATGTATGGCTGGCAACAACTGCGCTCCAAGCCTCGCCTCGGCGCCAGCAACGGACGCGTGGACGTCCGCGTGCGGATTTGCCAGCGCGGCGCGACCGAGCAGCAGCTCCTGGCCTTCATGTACAGCTATTCGATCAACGCCTACGTCGCCGACAGCTCGTGGAACCCGTATGACCGGGGCCCGGCGATGCCGGCCCAACTCGGCGTGCCCGGAGCCGAGATCTTCCCGCTCGGGGAAACCCGGTTCGAGCAGGTGACGGCCGGACCGCCACGCGAACCGCGGCGGCGGCCCGCCGCCCGCGCGAGCCAGAGGATGGCCAACGAAGCATCGCCGGCGGAGCTGCCGGCTCCAACGGGGCCCATTGTTCCCTCGCCGGCGGTTGCATCGAATACGGCCGTGCTGGTGCCGCCGCCAAGCAACGAGTAGCAGACCGGTGAACAGCCGACGGACAATATTTTATTCACGCTGTCGGCAGGAAGTCGGGAGCCTCGCCGGCGTTAAGGGTATTTTGCATTCTCTCGGTTGTCCTTCCGAGACGGTCGAAGTCAGAGGTTGGAAGGTCGTCTCTTGCAGAAGCTGATCATCGTGGTTCTGTGGGGCATCATATCCTTTGCCGTCCTGGCACTGGTCAGCCTGCCGATCAGTCTTCAGACGCAACTCATCGCCAGCGTCTTCGTCGTCATCCTGATGATGGTGCTGAAACTGGTGCGCCCAGAGGGCATCTGGCGGCTGATCGCGCTTTCCTTCGGCACCGCCATCGTCATGCGCTACGTCTACTGGCGCACAACCAGCACGCTGCCGCCGATCAATCAGCCGGAAGACTTCATCCCGGGCCTGCTGCTCTATCTCGCGGAAATGTACAGCGTGATGATGCTGGCGCTGTCACTTTTCGTGGTGGCCTCGCCGCTTCCGCCCCGGCGGCCCCGCGCGCCCGATATGGATGCCAAGGATCCGGCCTCCTACCCGACGGTCGACGTCTTCATCCCGACCTACAACGAGGACGCCGACCTGCTCGCCAGCACGATCGCCGCCGCCAAGGGCATGGACTATCCGGCGGACAAGCTGACGATCTGGCTTCTCGACGACGGCGGGACGCTCCAGAAGCGCAACTCCACCAAACTGCCGGAATCGCATGCCGCCCTTGCGCGGCATGAAGAACTGAAGAGGCTGTGCGCCGAACTCGACGTGAACTATCTGACGAGGGCGAAGAACGAGCATGCGAAGGCCGGAAACCTCAACAACGGGATGGCCTTTTCGAGCGGCGAGCTGATCGTCGTGTTCGACGCCGATCACGCTCCGGCGCGTGATTTCCTGAAGGAGACCGTGGGTTACTTCGCCGAGGAACCGCGACTGTTCCTGGTCCAGACGCCGCACTTCTTCCTCAATCCGGATCCGGTCGAGCGCAATTTGCGCACCTTCGAGAAGATGCCGTCCGAGAACGAGATGTTCTACGGCGTCATCCAGCGCGGTCTCGACAAGTGGAACGCCTCGTTCTTCTGCGGCTCGGCGGCGGTGCTCAGCCGGAAGGCCCTGGAAACGACCAACGGCTTCAGCGGCGTCAGCATCACCGAGGACTGCGAGACGGCCGTCGAGCTGCATGCGCGCGGCTGGAAGAGCATCTATGTCGACAAGCCGCTGATCGCCGGCCTGCAGCCGGCCACCTTCGCAAGCTTCATCGGCCAGCGCAGCCGCTGGGCCCAGGGCATGATGCAGATCCTGCGTTTCCGCTTCCCGCCTTTGAAGCGCGGCCTGAGCATCCCGCAGCGGCTCTGCTACATGTCGTCGACCCTGTTCTGGCTGTTCCCGTTCCCGCGCGCGATCTTCCTCATCGCGCCGCTGTTCTACCTGTTCTTCGACCTGGAGATCTTCACGGCCTCGGGCGGCGAGTTCCTCGCCTACACGCTGAGCTACATGATCGTGAACCTGATGATGCAGAACTACCTCTATGGTGCGTTCCGCTGGCCGTGGATTTCAGAGCTCTACGAATATGTGCAGACCGTGCATCTGCTGCCGGCCGTCGTGTCGGTGATCCTCAACCCGCGCAAGCCGACATTCAAGGTCACCGCCAAGGACGAATCGATTTCGCAGAGCCGTCTGTCGGAGATCGGCATGCCGTTCTTCCTGATTTTCGGCATCCTGGTCATCGCGGTGCTCATGACCGGGTTCAAGATCTACCTCGAACCGTTCAAGTCGGACGTCACCCTGGTGGTGGGCGCCTGGAACCTGCTCAACCTCATCATTGCGGGCTGCGCGCTCGGCGTCGTCTCCGAACGCGGCCAGCGCGCGGCGACGCGACGCGTGAAGGTGTCGCGACGCTGCGAGTTCCACGTCGACGGGCAGGTGCTGCTCGGCACCATCGAGAATGTCTCCGTCCACGGGCTGCGGCTGCAGGTGCTCGGCATCGAGAGCGAGATGCTGCTGGGCAAGACCGGGGGCGTCCGCTTCGAGACGCATTTCGACAAGCAGAACCATGAACTGCCGCTGGTCGTGCGCAATTTCGAGACCACCGGCGACATGATGGCGATCGGTTGCCAGTACATGCCCGAAGTGCCGCTGCATCACCGGCTGATCGCCGATCTCATCTTCGCCAATTCCGACCAGTGGACGCAGTTTCAGCTATCGCGGCGGGGAAATCCCGGCCTGCTGCGCGGCACCGTCTGGTTCCTCGGCCTCGCCCTGTTCCAGACCTATCGCGGGCTCGTCTATCTCGTCCGGTCGTGGTCGCCCCGGCCGGCCCCCGCCCTGCAGGCCAAGGAGGCGGCCCGATGAACCGGCTCGCCCTGGTCGCCACCGGCCTGCTGCTGTCGACGACGGCGGCGATGGCGCAGGTTGCGCCGTTCGACATGTCGCCGATGCCAGAGCCCGTTGCCGGCGGATCCCCTGCCGCGGAGCCGGCAGGGCCGCCGGCCGCCCCGCCTGCCGAACCGGAGGTGTCGGCACCCGCCGATCCGCCTGCGCAACCCTGGGAGCAGGCCGCGCCGGCGGCGGAGCCGGCGACGCAGGCCTCGGCTCCCGCCGCGCCGCCGCGGCTCCGCTACCTGATCCCCTACCCAAAGCTCACCCTGAGCGGTGAAACCGACACGCAGTCATGGTCGGTGTTCCTGACGCGCGAGCAGGCGGCGTCCGCCGCGAAGCTCAACATAGGCTATCAGAACGCGATCGTCGCGGCGCCCGAACTCTCGACCCTCAAGGTGATGATCAACGACGTCGCCGTCGTGGACGAGCCGATCCAGTCCTCGGATGCGGTCCGCGACCTGACGGTCAATGTCCCGCCCGGCCTGCTCAAGGCGGGATCGAACTCGGTGACGATGTCCGCCATCATGCGCCACAGGACGGATTGCACCATCCAGTCCACCTATGAACTGTGGACCGAGGTCGCGTCGGCCGGCACCTACCTCTCGTTCGCGGATCCCGCGGCCTCCGGTTTCCGCCACGTCGGCGACATCGCCGCCGTGGGCGTCGATGCGCAGGGAGCCACCGAATACCGGATCGTCGCACCGGCGACGGAAGCCGCCGGAGCCGTCGCACCGGTCGTGCGGCTGGCGGAGGCTCTGGCCATATCCGCCAACATGCCCAATCAATCCGTCTTCATCTCGCAGCAGGCGACCGGTCCCGGCGGGCCGGGCAAGCTCACGGCCGTCGTCGGCCTGCCCTCGGAGATCGCCGGCGTGCTCGACCGCGTTCCGGAGGGTGCGACGGTGTCGCCGGTCATGGGATTCGTCGACGACGCCAAGACCGGGCCCTCCACCCTGGTGATCAGCGGGCCGACCTGGCCCTCCATCGCCAGCGCAATCGAAAGCCTCGTCATCCCGGTCGACCGTGAGGCGCAGAGCCGGCGGGCAACCTTGTCGACACGGACCTGGCGGCTGCCGGACGCGCCGATGCTGCGGGGCCAGAGCAATCTCACCTTCGCCCAGCTCGGCGCCGCGACCGAGGAGTTCGACGGCCGCCGCTTTCGCACCGACTTCGCCTTCGGCATCCCGGCGGACTTCTATGCCGGAGCTTATGGCGAGGCGACGCTGCTGCTCGATGCCGCCTACTCGGCCGAGGTGCTGCCGGGCAGCCACATCGACGTCTACGTGAACGGCAACATGGCCGCCACGGTGCCGATCACCCAGGGCGGCGGCGCGATCCTTCGGCAGTTGCCGGTCAGCGTCACCATGCGTCATTTCCGCCCGGGGGCGAACACGCTCGCATTGGAGGCGGTGCTGATGACGCGCGCCGACCAGGTCTGCGCGCCGGGCGCCACCGGCCTGACGACACCGCGATTCGCACTGTTCGACACCAGCCAGTTCGTCATGCCGGACTATGCCCGCATCGCACGACGCCCGGACCTGGCCGGCATCGCGGGCACCGGCTTCCCCTACAACAGGGCCGAAAAGCCGGTAGCGCTGATCGTCCAGCATGCCGAGCCTGCCGCGTTGTCGGCAGCGGCAACGCTGATGGCCCAGATGTCGGTCGCCGCCGGCCGGGCGATTCCCGTCGACGGGACGCTGACCGCCGCCTCGGTCAGCGGCCGCGACGCCATCTTCGTCGGCGAGATCGACACCATGGCGCCGTCCGTGCTGGCGCAGGTCGGCGTGTCCGAGACGACCCGGACCGCCTGGAGTCCCATGGCCTTCGACGCGACCGAGACATCGAGCACGTCGATCACCGATGCCGCGTTCGACCGCTGGCGCAACGAGCTTTCGGGAAGCGGATGGCACGGCAGCGTCAGTTCGCTGGAGGACTGGCTCTACCGCAATTTCGGCCTGACGCTCGGCTCGCTGAAGCTGGCGCCAAGCGACAGCGCCGCCTATACGCCGCCGGGCAATGTCGGCATGATCATGGCGCAACAGGAAAGCCCGGATGAGTCGGGCACATGGACGGTGGTCTCCGCACCGACGACCAGCGCCCTGGAGGCCGGGATGAAGACGCTGGGGGCGCAGGCGAACTGGAACCGCATCGGCGGCCGGATCAGCACCGTGGACAGCGATCTGCACGAGGTCGGAACCGTGGATGTCGGCCGGTTCCACTTCTTCGAAACCCAGCCCGCGTCGCTTTCCAACTACCGGCTGATCGTCGCCAACTGGCTGTCGGCGAACGCGCTGAGCTTCGGCGCCGCGCTGGTCGTCATGTGCTCGCTGCTCGGCCTGTCGACGAAGCTGCTGCTGTCGATGCTCGGGAGACGCGCGTGAAACGCATCGCGCTTGCCGCCGCCGCGTTGCTGCTCGTCTCGGGCCTCGCCCAGGCGCGCGAGCCGACGGTCATGGCCGGGGACTGGGCCGCCTACAGAGCCAAGTTCCTGCAGCCGGAAGGCCGCATCGTCGACGACGCGAACGGCAACATCTCCCACAGCGAAGGCCAGGGATACGGCATGCTGCTCGCCTATCTGGCTGGCAGCCGCGCCGATTTCGACATCATCTGGGCGTTCACCCGCAACGAGATGCTGCTGCGCGACGACGGCCTGGTCGCCTGGAAATGGGACCCGAATGCGACTCCGCGCGTAACAGATCCCAACAACGCCACGGACGGCGACATCCTGATCGCCTATGCGCTGGCCCTGGCCGGCAAGGAATGGGCAAACGCGGACTATTCGACGGCCGCCCTCGATCTGATCCAGGCGATCAGGGAGGCCGCGGTCGTCGAGGCGCAAGGCAGGGAGATCCTGCTGCCCGGCGTCAACGGCTTCAAGGTCGCGGATCGCCCCGACGACGGACCCGTCATCAATCCGTCCTACTGGATCTTCGAGGCGTTCCCGGTGTTTGCCCGGCTCGATGAGGGTGGCGGCTGGGACCGGCTTTCGCGCGACGGGCTCGCCTGGCTGCGCCAGACGCGGTTCGGGCCGCGCAAGCTGCCGGTCGACTGGGTATCGGTGCGCGGGCGGCCCGTGCCGGCAGCCGGCTTTCCCGCCGAGTTCGGCTACAACGCCGTCCGCATCCCGCTCTACCTGGTGCGCGCCGGCGTGAAGGATGTCGCGCTCATCAAGGGTCTAGGCCAAGGCATGTCGGACGGCGGCGACGTCGTCACCTCGGACATCAGGACAGGAAACTCCAAGGACCGCCTGGCCGACGCAGGCTACCGCATCATCCCCGCGCTCGCCGCCTGCATCGCCGACGGCACGCCGGTGCCGGCCGAACTGCGGCGCTTCGCACCGACCAACTACTATCCCTCGACGCTGCACCTGCTGTCGCTGTCCTATCTCGCCCAGAACAAGGGGGCTTGCTGATGAAGACCTCCACCGGCCTCGTGCTGTTCCTGGGCCTGGCGGGCGGGTTGCTTGCCTTCGGGGTGCGCGGTTCGCTGAATGGATCCGGCACCGACCTGGCCCTGCAGTTTCCGAAGTCCGGCACCAGCCTCGGCACGGATGCCGACGTCGTGCCGGCGAAGCCTGCGGACCAGCCTCCTGCGATCGCCACCATCGCCGCGCCGCCGCCGGCCGCCATCGCCGCACCGGGGCAGGCCGAGACCCTTGCGGTCCCTGCCTCCACGGGTCCGCAGGTCGACGAGACCGCCCTGCGCTATTTCGCACGCCAGGGGGATACGAAACGTCTCGAAGCGGAGATCGCCCGCCTGCAGGCCTTGTACCCGAGCTGGACACCGCCGGCCGACCCCCTGGCGGTCAAGCCGCAGCCGGACGGCAAGCTCGACGCGATGTGGAAGCTCTATTCGGAAGGCAAATATGCCGAGGTCCGCAAGGCGATCGCGGAGCGTCAGACGGCGGACCCGAAATGGCAGGTTCCGCAGGACCTGCTCGATCGCGTCGCGCTGGGCGAGTCGCGCCAGCGGCTGGCCAACGCTTCCGACCTCGAGCAGTTCGCGACCGTGATCAAGATCGCCACGGACAATGCCAGCCTGCTGACCTGCGGCGACGTCGACGTCCTGTGGCGGGTCGCCGAGGCCTTCGCCTCGACGGGCAAGGCCGACCGCGCCAAGGATGCCTACACCTACGTCCTGAAGAACTGCAAGGATCCGGCGGAACGTCTGGCAACGGCGCAGAAGGCCAGCGTCGTGCTCGCTCCGCGGGAATTCGAGGGACTGCTGGCGTTGGGCGGGAAGGACACAAGCGGACAGGACGAGTTCCAGTCGCTGCGCGACGACCTGGTCCGGCGCACCGTCGGGGCCGCGGCGACCGATCCTTCGCTGACGGTGGCGCCGGAAGACGTCGCGCGCATGGAAGAGTTGGCCCGGGCCAGCAATCTCGCATCGGACGACAGCCTGCTCGGCTGGTACTACATCGGCCTCGAATCCTACGAAAAGGCGGCACAGTGGTTTAGCCAGGCGCGTGCCCGCGAGGACAACGCCGATACGGCGCAGGGATACGCACTGGCGCTGATCGCCCTCGGCGAACCCGGCAAGGCGGAGGAGATCGTCTATCCGTGGCGCGAGGCCAGCGACAACGTGCGGGCGGTCTATCTGGCGGCGGTCGCCAACCTGCTCGCCGTAAAGCCGCAACCGGAACTCGATCCGCAGGTGCTGGAGCGCATCGTACCGGTGGTCGTGCAGGCACGCGACGTGCCCTCGGCGCAGCAATTGGGATGGTACGCCCGCGGCTTCAACCAGTTCACGACGGCGGCGCAGTGGTTCCAGACGGCGCTGAGCTGGAAGGCGGACGACGAGCCCTCGGCCTACGGCCTGGCGATCACCCTCCAGCAACTCGGACGGCGCACCGACGTCGCGGAGATCAAGAGGCTGTGGAAGGGTCGGTCGCAACGCATCGCCGAGCTCGGCGAGCGTCAGCCGCGAACCACCATCATTCCGGACCCGAACGTCCACCAGCCCTCTGTCGACACCAGCATCGAGACGTCCGACACCGGCTTGCCGTCAAGACCCGCGGTGCGGCGCGATCCGCAGGTCCGGCACGACGGCGGGGTGCCGCCGAATGCGGCGCTGCCCGGCGCCGCGAAGCCGCGCCCGATGGCGGCGCCCGAGATCGACCCTGCCCCGACGCGCAGCATCCGGCGCGGCGTGCAGGTCGCGCAGTCCGGCGACGCGGACGTCGGCTGCGGCACCACCGATGCCAGCGCGCGCGCGTCGCCGCGCGCTGCCTTACGGCGGGGCTGGTGCCTGATGGACCTCAATCGTCCGGTCGAGGCGGTGCAGGCATTCGAGCTCGCGCTGAACGGCGGCGACGCCAAGGCGCGCAGCGACGCGGCGTTCGGACAGGCGCTGGCCTATCTGCGCAATGAGCGGACCGACGAGGCTGCGATCGCCGCGGTCAAGGCGCCGCTCAGCCGGGAGCGGTCGATCACCGTACAGTCGGCAATCCTGTCGCAGCGCGCCGCTGCCTTCTACGAGGCCGGCCGGTACAGTGAAACGTTGCAGGCGCTCGACCAGCGCGCCGCCATCGCCGCCGATCGCTCCGACCTCATGGTGCTGCGGGGCTATGCCTATTTCAAGCTCGGCCGCCGCGCCGATGCACGTCGCGTCTTCGAGGCCCTCGCGGCGTTCGGCGATCGTGAGGGCCTGAAGGGCCTGGGAGTTCTGTACCAGGGCAACGGATCGCGCTGAGACCGGTGCCGGGCGAGGCAGCGCCGCCACCAGCCTGCCGGCTGCAAAAGACCGGCGGCCATCGGCGTCAACCGGACATCGAAATCCCGATCGTCACGGACGGCGCCCGCCGATTGCCGCGTGAGGTTCGTCACGCCTGACGGCACCTGAAATCCCTCATCATGCCGGCCGCGGCGATCGGCCCTTTTCGATCTTCCTAAGGCCGGCGTGATCGATCTCCGTCTCGCAATGACCGATCTCCGCCCCGCAATGGCGGCTTTCTCGAAAGCATCATTTTGAACATTTTGGTGCTTTGCGCACTCGATTTCTCATTCTGACAATACGGAATGATGCAGCGGATGGGTCGATACTCAATACTCCGACCGTGGAGGAGGAAGTATCTTGGCCATGACCGCGAAGCCCTTCGCCGTGGGGGACTTTGGACTGTCGCCGCGACGGCGGCATTCCGTGCGAACACCGGACAGCTTCACTCAGGCTGTCGGGGTTAGATGATGGTTCGCGCGCCGACTTCGCCGGAACCGCTGATCACGCTCGATGGCGTGGGCAAGAGCTTTGCAGGTGTGCGGGTCCTCAGAAACGTCAGCTTTTCGCTGCGACGCGGCGAACTGGTGGCGCTGGTCGGGGAGAACGGCGCAGGCAAGTCGACGCTGAAGAACATCCTGTGCGGCCTGCTGGCGCCCGATGAAGGCACCATCACCGTGAACGGCAAGGCGCAGTCCCGCATCACGCCGGACGATGCGCGGGAACTGGGCATCGCGGCGATCCATCAGGAACTCAGCCTCTTCCCCAATCTGTCGATCGCCGAGAACATCCATATGGGGGTGGGTTCCTTTCCCACCGGCCTCGGCCTGCTCGACCGCCGCTCGATGAAGACGAAGACCCGCGACCTTCTCGGCGGCTTCTTCGAGCGCGAGATCGATCCGGACGAGCCGGTCGAGCGGCTTTCGCTCGGCGAGCGGCAGCTTGTCGAGGTCGGGAAGGCGCTGCACCGTGCGTCGGCGATGCTGATCCTGGACGAGCCGACCACATCGCTCAGCCTGCCGGAGCGGCAGCGCCTGTTCGAGGTGACGCGCCAGCTAAGGACGCGCGGCTACGCGCTGATCTACATCACCCACTTCATGGAAGAGGTTTATGAGCTGGCCGACCGCATCGTCGTGCTGCGCGACGGCCAAATGGTCGGCTCGGGCACGCCGTCCGAGATCGACGAGAAGAGCCTTACCAAGCTGATGGTCGGCCGCGAACTGGCCGAGGTCGACACCGAGCTGGCCGACAGCTACCTGCGCGCCAGCCGGGCGGGGCCGCGCGAACCGGTGCTCAAGGTGCGCGATCTCAGCGACGACAAGCTGCTCAACGGAGTCGACCTCGATCTGGCGCCGGGCGAGATCCTCGGGCTGGCCGGCCTGATGGGATCGGGGCGTTCCGAGGTGGCGCAGGCGATCTTCGGCATTTCCGAGGCGCAGGGCGTCGTCGAGATCGCCGGCGAGCGTTTCGAGAGCCGCACCCCGCAGACCGCCAAGGCGAAGGGCATCGCCCTGGTGTCGGAGGATCGGCGCGCCGACCAGGTGTTTGCCGGGCGCAGCGTGCGCGAGAACCTCACCTCGGCGATCATCGACAAGCTCGCGGCCGCCACCGGCCTGCTGCGGCCGGCCAGCCAGCGGACACATGCGGCGGAAATGGCCGGCGCCTATGCGGTCCGCCATCCGGGGCTGGAAGCGCCGATCGTCTCGCTGTCCGGCGGCAATCAGCAGAAATGCATCATCGCCCGCTGGCTGGCCACCGAGCCGCGCATCTGCATCCTCGACGAACCGACGAAAGGCATCGACGTCGGCGCCAAGGCGGAGATCCACCGGCTGGTCGCCCAACTGGCGGAGAAGGGTCTCGGCGTGCTGCTGATCTCGTCCGACCTTCCCGAACTGCTCGCTCTGTCGCACCGCGTGCTGGTCATGCACAAGGGCCACGTCGTCGGCGGGCTGGAGCGCGGCGAGTTCAGCCCGGCGGCAATCCTGCGCATGGCCTCGACGGGGAAGGCGGCATGATCGGAAGCATGCAGATCAGCCGCGCCTGGGCGGTCAATCTCCAGCGCTATTCGATCGTGCTGATGCTGATCGTCGTGACGGTCGTCTTCGCGAGCATGTCGGACGTGTTCCTGTCGGCCCGCAACCTGTCCAACATCCTGCTGCAGGCGAGCGCCATCGGCATCGCGGCGGTGGGGGTGACCTTCGTTCTGATCATCGGCGAGATCGACATCTCGATCGGCGCGCTGATGTCGCTCGCCATGACCGTCGCCTGGATGGTCGCGGTGATCCCCGGAGCGGGCGCCGGCGAGCAGGCGGGCGTCGGCGCCTGGGTCTATCCGGTCGGAATCCTTGTGGGGATCGGGCTCGGTGCCCTCAACGGCCTGCTGATCAACGTGCTGAAGATCAACGCGTTCATCGCGACGCTGGCGACGATGTTCGCATTCCGCGGTCTTGCCTGGAAGATGGTGGGATCGAGCGACAAGGCCTTCGCCGACAGCCCGGTGATGTATCTGGCGCGCACCGAATTCCTCGGCATCGGCCTGCCGGTCTACCTGCTGGCGGCGGTCGCCATCGTCGCCATCGTCGTGCTGAACCGGACGCCGTTCGGCCGGCATCTCTTCGCCATGGGCGGTTCGCCGCGATCGGCCGTCGAATCCGGCCTGCCGGTGGCCCGGCTGCGGGTCATCGCCTTCGGCATCGTCGGCCTGTGCAGCGCCCTGGCGGGGCTGGTGATCATCGGCCGGGTCGGCACCCTCCAGGCGGGTCTCGGAGTCGGGTTCGAATTCACGGTCATCACCGCGGTCGTGCTGGGCGGCACCAGCCTGCTCGGCGGGCGCGGCTCGATCGTCGGCAGCATCCTCGGCGCGATCCTGCTGGTGGTCATCGACAACGGCCTCAACCTGATCAACGCATCCATCTACATCTACGATGTCGTCAAGGGCGTCATCCTGATCGTGGCCGTGGTGATCGACGTACTTTTGGTACGCAGGCTGAGGCTTTAGAAGCATCTCCGGCAATGCCGGATGTACGGGAGAACGTGCAGACCAGGAGATACATCCGTTTCACCCCGGATCTGCACACAAAGTTCCAACATTGCTCGCAATGACGCGACGCAACGTCTTCAAGGGAGGAAATCATGAAGCTTCTAAAACTTGGACTCATCGGACTTGGCGCGCTGACGCTCGCCGCGACCATGCCTGCCGCCGCGCAGGACAAGCCCGGCGCGGGCCTGAAGGTCTGCCTGTCGCTCGACAAGATGATCGCGTTCCGCGAAGGCCAGGTGGCATTCTGGCGCGCCGCCGCGGCGGATCTCGGCATCGAGCTGATCGAGCAGGTGGCCGGCGAGGACGCGCAGCGCCAGTCGTCGCAGATCGATACCTGCATCGCGCAGGGCGTCAACGGCATCGTGTCGATCCCGTGGGACTATGAGGCGGTGCTGCAGGACATCGAGCGGGCGCACGCCGCCGGCATTCCGTTCATCACCGCCGACCAGGCGCCGGCCGAGTTGGACACCGTCGACTTCCACATCGGCGGCGATCCCCATGCCGACGGTCTCGCCGCCGGCAAGCGGCTCGCCGAGCTGGTGGGCGACAAGCCGACCAAGGTCGTCAATCTCCAGGGCGCGCTCGGCGCCGTAAACGGCCAGCAGCGCGACCAGGGCTTCAAGGACGGGATCAAGGACCATCCGAACATCCAGATCGTCTCGGAAGTCCCGACCGAGTGGCGCCCCGAGCCGGTGGTCGCCGGCATGGAGAACGCGCTGCAGGCCAATCCCGATCTCGGCGCCGTCTTCGCCGCCACGGACGGCCTGCTGCAGCCGGTCTGGGCCGCCCTGCAGAAGGTGGACCGCTACAAGACGGTCGGCGAACCGAACCACGTCATCATCCTGTCCGTCGACGGCGACCCGCAGGGCTGCAAGGCCGCCAGGGACGGCTATCTGGATGCCGGCTATGCCACGCCGATCGCCCAGATGACGCGCCGCACTCTCGAGGTCATCGTCGACATCGCCAAGAACAACAAGAAGCCGGAGGGCGACGCCCGCATCGAGCTTCTGCCGGGCGTCGAATACACGCAGGCCAATCTGGCTGAGACCGAGGCGAACGTCTGGGGCTGCAAGAAGTAAGCCGCAGGCCGGGCGATCACCGCGACGGGCGCCGCCAGGCGGCGCCCGTCGATACCTGGCAGTGAAACGGGAGGACCGAAATGAAGACGTTTGGACTAGGGCTGGCCGCACTCGGTGCGCTGGCTTTCGTTGCGGCCCCAGCGGCCGCGCAGGACAAGCCCGGCGCCGGCCTCAAGGTGTGCCTGTCGCTCGACAAGATGAACGCGTTTCGCGAGGGCCAGCTCAACTACTGGCGCAAGGCCGCGGCGGAACTCGGCGTCGAACTCGTCGAGCAGGTCGCCGGCGAGGACGCGCAGCGCCAGTCGTCGCAGGTCGACACCTGCATCGCGCAGGGCGTCAACGGCATCATCTCGATCCCCTGGGACTACGAGGCGGTGCTGCAGGACATCGAGCGCGCGCACGCCGCCAACATACCTTTCGTGACGGTCGACCAGGCGCCGGCGGACACCTCGACGGTCGACTTCCATATCGGCGCCGATCCGCACGCCGACGGGCTGAACGCCGGCAAGCGCCTGGTGGCGCTGGTCGGCGACAAGCCGACCAAGGTCGTCGACCTGCAGGGCGCGCTCAGCCACAACAACGGCCAGGGCCGCGACCAGGGCTTCAAGGAAGGGATCAAGGACCATCCGAACATCCAGATCGTCTCCGAGGTTCCGACCGAGTGGCGTCCGGAGCCCGTCGTCGCCGGCATGGAGAACGCGCTGCAGGCGCATCCGGACCTCCGCGCGGTGTTCTCCGCCACCGACGGGCTGCTGCCGCCGATCTGGGCGGCGCTGCAGAAGGTCAACCGCCACAAGCAGGTCGGCGACCCCGACCACGTCATCGTCCTTTCGGTCGACGGCGATCCGCAGGGCTGCAAGGCCGTCAAGGACGGCTGGATGGACGCCGGCTATGCCCAACCCGTGCCGCTGATGTCGAAGCGGACCATCGAGGTGATCATCGACATCGCCAAGAACGGCAAGAAGCCCGAGGGTGACGACCGCATCCAGCTCATCCCCGGCACCGAATACATGAAGAGCAACATCGACCAGGTCGAAGGCGACGTCTGGGGCTGCTGAGCTCCCGACAGCTAGAGCGCCGTGCGTCCAATTGGACGCACAAAGGACGCTCTAAGATATTGAATCTGCTGCATCGTGCTTTCCGAAAACCGATTCCGGTCTTCGGGCCGATGCAGCAGGAAACCCGGGCTTGAGGACCGAAATGGCGACAGGCATGTCCACAGGCGTTCACTCCGACCCGGCGCGCGCAGGCGCGCCGGGCCAGCTTCTGTTCAACCTGTTCCGCAACCTGCCGATGCTGCCGGTGGTGATCGTCGCGGCCATCCTGCTTTCGGCGACGGTGGACGGTTTTTCCTCCGGCGCGAACGCGCAGAACATCATGCGGCAGCTCTCCGTCATCCTCATCGCGGTTTCCGCGGAGACGCTGGTGCTGCTGATCGGTGGCATCGATCTGTCGATCGGCGCGATCATCGGCCTGGCCTCGGTGTGCGGCGCCTACACGATGCACGCCACCGATTCGGTGCTGCTCGGGCTGCTGGCCTGCCTCGCCGTCGGCGCGGCCGTCGGGGCCATCAACGGCATCGGCATCGCGGTGTTCGGCATCCAGCCCTTCATCATGACGTTCGGAACCATGCTGACCGCCCGGGCGCTCGCCTTCCTGATCACCGGCGGCCGATCGGTCGGCCGGCTGCCCAAGGTGCTGCTCGAGGGCGGACGGACGGACGTGCTCGGCATTCCGCTGATCTTCATCCTCGGGCTTGCCGTCTGCGGTGTCATCGGCTTCATGCTCAGTCGAACGGCCTTCGGCCAGAAGATCTATCTCACCGGCTCGAATCCGCGCGCCGCGACGTTCTCGGGCATCAATGTCCCGCGCCTGACCTTCGCCATCTACCTGCTTTCAGGCACCCTGGCCGGACTGGCCGCCTTCGTGTTCATGATGCGGCTGGGCTCCGCCTCGCCGACGGCCGGCGATCCGCTCCTGCTGCAGATCATCGGGGCGGTCGTGCTCGGCGGCACGACCCTGACAGGCGGCGAGGGCGGCATCCTCCGCTCGATCACCGGCGCGCTGCTGATCGCCATGATCGTCAAGAGCCTCGAAATTCTCGGCGCGCAGTTCTGGGACCAGATGATCGTGATCGGCGTCCTGACGGCGCTCGGCAGCGCGCTGGGCTCATGGCTGGGCCGGCGGCGCGTCAGCGGCTCGGCGCGGCGACCGCCCAGCGACCCCGACCCGCCGCCGGCGGCGGCCAATCCGGGAAGCCTGTCCGGCTCCGGCTGAGCTCGCCCGAGCGGACCGCGGCGACAGGACGCGACAGGCCCCTCCCCCGCCGGCGACCCGGATGGGGTGCGGCGGGCACGGCTCGGCCAACAACATCCTCACGCCGGCCACCGACGCTCGGCCGGCGCAGCCTATGTGATGACGAAATCGCCGGCGTTCATCGGCCCCGTGTTGCCGGTGATGACCGCGAAGGCCGTCCCGGCGGCTGCCCCCGTGCCGTCGGGATCGTAGTAGAGCCTGCCGGTATCGGTCTCCCAGATGATCCGGTCGCTGGCATCGCCGGCCTTGCCGCTGGTGTTGGCCCGGAAGGCGCTCGCCGCCAGCGCGCCGGCCGGCCCCGCTTTGGTGAAGACCGACGAATTCAGAGAGATCAGATCGATCGACGAAAAGCCCTTGATGGTGTCGAGGTTGGTCGCCTCGTCCAGCGCATAGCTGAAGTAATAGATGTCGGCTCCTGTATTGCCGGCCAGCGTATCGTTGCCGAGGCCGCCGCTGATCCTGTCGGCGCCGGCGCCGCCGTTGATCTTGTCATTGCCGCCGTAGCCGCGCAGCGAATTGTTGCCGGCGTTGCCGTTGACCGTCTGGCCGAACTCGTTGCTGTAGAGCCCGATCGCCGCCGTGCCGGCGGCATTGGTCGTCTCAAGCACCTGGATGTAGACGCCCTTGCCGACGGTGTAGTCGACCGCCGCCTCGACCGTATCGCTGCCGCCTCCCGCCGCTTCGACGATCTTTGTGCCGGAATTGTAGACGCGGAACGTGTCGTTGCCGCCGAGCCCGACCAGCGTGTCCGAGCCGCCCTTGCCGCCGTCCGACAGGATGTTGGCGCCGGCATTGCCGGTGATCTTCTGGGCCACCTCGTTGCCGTAGAGGTTGATCTTGGCCGTACCCTTGGCGTTCGTCGTGGCCATCGTCTCGACGAAGACGCCGGCCACCAGATCGAAGGTCACGGCCGCCAGCACCGTGTCGTTTGCCCCTTGCGAAGCGCTCTCGACGATCTTGGTGGCGGAGTTGTAGACCCGGTAAGTGTCGTTGCCGCCCAGCCCGCGCAACGTATCCGCGGCGCCCGTCCCTCCGTCGGAGATGAAGTTGGCGCCGGCATTGCCGGTGATCTCCTGCTTGAAACTGTTGCCGTAGAGGTTGATCGACCCGGTGCCCTTGGCGTTCGTGGTCGACAGGTGCTCGACATGGACGCCGGCCAGCAGATCGAAGGTGACCGATGCCTTGACCGTATCGTCGCCGCCATTCTTGAGTTCGATGACCTGATCGTTCGCGTTGTTGACGAAGAACGTATCGTTGCCGAGCCGTCCGAACATCGTATCGGCGCCACCCTTGCCGTCGATCTGGTCGTTGCCGTCCTGGCCGAACAGGGTTTCCGCGACGCTGGACCCCAGGATGGTCGAATCCGTCTTCAGTCCCGTCACCTGACCGTCGCCGACATCCGCCTGGATCGGCAGTTCGCGGGGGTCGAGGATCTGAAACTGAATGTCGTCGTAGCCATCCGAATCGTAGGTGAAGTAGGTCACCAGGATGCGCCCGTCCGTGGTGGTCCCCAGCTCCGGCTCGTAAGGTGTGTCGGCCGCGTCGCCGATGATGATCTCGTCGCCGATCTTTGCACCGGTCGTTCCGTCGAGAAGCTGCCCCCTGAGCCGGACCTCGTCGACATCCTGCCAGACGACGAAGAAGGTTCCGTCCTCGAGGCCGACGACGTCACCTTCCGACTGATAGCTTTCGCCGTCGCCGAGATCGATGAAGCCGCTTCGCTCGCTGCCGTCGCTGTTGAAGATCTGCGCGGCGATGGAGAACCCCTGGTGCTGCCAGACGACCACGAAGCCGCCGTCGGGGAGCGCCGAGACCTTGGGATAATACCCCGGATCGCCGTCGGGCTCGGTGATGCTGACGGCCAGGCCATTGGAGCCGTCGGCGTTGCTCATCCGGAAGCCGATCCCGTCCTCCGTGTAGTCGTCGCCCACTTCCCATTGCTGGAAGACCGTCACATAGGTGCCGTTGACGAGCACGGCCGTGTCGTTGCGGGTCGGATAGGCGGAGGTCAATGCGTCGGTGGCAAGAACCCGCTCGGCTCCCGAAGCCACCAGGTCCGGCCCGAATTTCTGGCCCCGAATTGATTCGAGCCCGGTGTCGTCGTTCTCGCGCCGAAAGGTGACGAAGACCGAATTGTCGGCCTTGTCCACCTGAACCGAGGGAGGACCGAACAGGTTTCCATTCGTGTCGATGATGCTGGCTGAATCGACCAGATCTCCAGCCGCGTCGTGACGTTCGATGTAGATCGCCGCCCCGCCGTCATAGGTCGCATAGGCGAGAACGAAGCCGCCGTCGTTGGTGGCGGCAATCGACGGCGCATACTCGTATTCATCGGAGAAGGCCGTGTTCAATTGAAAGGGGGAGCGGACGACGGAACCCTCCGCGTCATAGATCACGCCGCTGATATCCTGGCCGGCTCCGGGCGAAGTGACGTCGGACTGATCGGTATAGGCGACCAGAATATTGCCGTTGGACAGGCCGATGACCTTGAACCCGGCGCGTGCGTCCGAAGTGTTCGGATTGACCATTGTCTCGGGAAGCCACGTGGTCGGTGTCTGCGCCATTTCAAGCCTCTCCTATTCCATCGGCCGATCGATCACGGATCGGCGATACCTCCAAAAGGAACCTGTGAACTGCAACCTACTTTGAGCCAACTTGCGCCCGACTGCAAGCAAGGGATGTGGCAATGCCGACGATACTCAAATGAACGTGACACCTGGCGCACGGCCGAGCCGGACTCCGAGACATCCGGACCGGATGCCGACCGGCCGTGCGGGGCGGATTTGACCCGCTCTATGTCGACACGACCAGGGGCTGGGGTTCGGCTATGCAACTGCTGAATGACCGGCCGCGACGAGGCTCGAAGGTCACGACCGTGCAAGCGGCCCGGATGTCACGCGCAGCGGGTTCAACGCCCTCCCGAGGGGGTGAAGGTCGGCGACGTCGGCCTGATCTTCGGACGGGCCGCGCCCGATCCACAACAGTCCACACGCCCTGCGGCTGCCACGACGGCGGCGATGCCGACGACAGGGCCTCGATGTTTCCCGGACCGGTCTTTGCGCGATCACCTCGCCCGCGACTGCGCGGCTCCGGGTGAGGTGCCGCGCATTCGCCGCATCACCGGAAGGCAGGAATGACCTCGCGGCCGTAGCCGGCGATGATCTCCTCCTCCATGCCGCTGTCCAGATAGATGTTGAACTGCGTGACGCCGGCGTCCTTCAGCCGATGGATCTTGGCGATGTGCTCGTCCGGTTCGCCGAGCACGCAGAAATTCTCGACCACGTCGGGCGTGATGAAGTCGAGATACGGATTGCTGCTCTGCCCGTGCTTGGAATAGTCGTAGCCGCGCCGCTTCTCGATGTAGCTGGTCAGGCTGGCCGGAACGAGGCTGGTGTCCTTGCCGTATTTTTCGACGATGTCGGCGACATGGTTGCCGACCATGGCCGGAAACCACTTGGTCGCCTCGATCGCCTTGTCCTTCGGTCCGAAATAGGCCGGGGCGCAGGACATGGAGCGGAAGGCCGACATGTCGCGGCCGGCCGCCTTGCCGGCGTCCAGGCACTGGTCGGTAAACCATTTGCACAGCCCCGGCTCGGCAATCTGCAGGACCACGCCGTCGGCGTGCTCGCCGGCCGTCTTGAGCGCCAGCGGGCCGTAGGCGGCGATCCAGGCCGGCATCTCGTGGCCGACCGCCCAGGGGAATTTTACCGGCTCGGGCGATTCGCCGTAGACGACCTCGTCGCCGCGCACCATCGCCTTGGTCTTGTGGATGAACTCGGCGACGCGCGCCAGCGTCGCCGGCTTGAAGCCCATGACGCGCCGCGAAGAGTCTCCGCGGCCGACGCCGAGGTCGAAGCGGCCGCCGCTCTGCTTGGCCAGCGAGCCGAAGATCGACGCCGCCACCGACCAGTCGCGGACGTCCGGGTTGGTGACCAGCGGGCCGAAGCGCATGTCCTTCGTGTGTTCCATGCACATGGCGATGGCCGCGTAGCAGTCGCGCCAGAGGATGTGCGAATCGTAGAACCAGCAATAGCTGAAGCCGGCATATTCGGCGGCGCGCACCAGATAGCGGGCCCGCTCGGCCTCGACGACGCCCTTGAAGGTGATCCCGAATTCCATCGCTATTCCCCTTTATATTTAGAGCGCCGCCATCCTCGGGCTTGTCCCGAGGATCCGCCGCGCCTGAGCACTTGGCAAACGCAGCAGATCCTCGGGACAGGCCCGAGGATGGCGGCGTTGCGGGTTGTGATCGGCATCAAGTTTCATCCGTAGAGCGCCCTCGCCCGACTATCCGAACTGCTTGCGCAGCCTCGGCAGCACCTGTTCGCCGTAGAGTTTCAGAAACCGCTTCTGGTCGTGGCCAGGCGCGTGGAACACCAGGTGGTTGAAGCCCAGCTCGATATACGGCCTGATCTTCTCGACATGCTCGTCCGGATCGGTGGAGACGATCCAGCGCTTCGCGGCGCGCTCGATCGGCAGCGCGTCGGCGAGTTTCTCCATCTCCAGCGGGTCCTCGACCGACATCTTCTCCTCCGGCGACAGCGACAGCGCCGCCCAGAAGCGCGTGTCCTGAAGGGCCCGCTCGCGGTCGGTATCGAACGACACCTTCATCTCGATCATCCGGTCGATGGCGTCCGGCGCGCGGCCGCCTGCTTCCAGTCCGGCCGCGACATTGGGCAGCAGCGTCTCGCTGTAGAGCTCCGGCGCCTTGCCGCTGGTGCAGATGAAACCATCGGCGACACGGCCGGCATATTTGGCGATCTGCGGGCCCGCGCCCGCCACATAGATCAGGACGGGTTGGTCCGGCCGGTCGTAGATGGTGGCGTTCTCGGTCTGGTAGAACTGGCCCTCGAAGCTGACGCGCTCCTCGCAGAGCAGCCGGCGCATCAGGTCGACGGATTCGCGCAGCCGGGCGAAGCGCTCCTTGAGCTCCGGCCAGACGACTTTCGTCGCCGGCACCTCGTTGAGCGATTCGCCCGTGCCGATGCCAAGGATGAGGCGACCGGGGAACAGCGAGCCGAGTGTGCCGAAGGACTGCGCGACGATCGACGGATGGTAGCGGAAGGTCGGCGTCAGCACGCTGGTGCCCATCATGATGCGCGAGGTCTTCGCGCCCAGCGCGCCAAGCCAGGACATGGCGAAGGGCGCATGGCCGCCGGTGTGCCGCCACGGCTGGAAATGGTCGCTGATGAACACCGATTCGAAGCCGGCCGCCTCCGCCGCGACCGAATTGTCGAGGAGTTCCGAAGGGTTGAATTGTTCGGCGGACGCCTTGTAGCCAAGCCTCAGAGCCATTTTGTCCTCCTGGCTTTTGAAATGCCTCTACGTGGCAATCTTGCCCTTCTCCGTGACACGATGGCGTCATCCTCGGGCTTGTCCGGAGGATCTGCCGAGGATGCCGCGTCCGGGGCTCGGCGCCTACGTAGGCGACGATCGGTCGCCGCAGGGTAGATCCTCGGGACAAGCCCGAGGATGACGGCGTTGGCACGGCCCGCCGAGCTCACATGCGACGGGCATGCGCTGGATACGTTCCGAGGCAGACGTGATGCCGATGCAGCAGGCTTGCTCACAGGAAAAGCTCCTGCTCGACCGGCCGCAGCACCTGGCGGGCGCTCGCCGCCGGATCATCCTGCCACGCGATGCCGCGCAGCACGACGACCGGCAGCCCCGCATCCTTCGCCATCAGCAGCCCGGCCGCCGCGGCGACCTCATCGGCGAAGGCCGGCAGCGTCGCCTTCAGGCCGCGTCCATAGGCGTCGGTACGCGTCGACCAGTCGACGAGAGCCGGCACGCCGGCGACGCCGATCGCGACGTTGACCAGGCCGTTGCGCCAGGGGCGGCCGAACGTGTCGGAAACGACGACGCCGATCGGCCCGCCGAAGCGCGCCTCCAGGCCGCTCCGGATGGCGCGGGCGCTGGCATCCGGATCCTCGGGCAGCAGCAGCAGCATTCCGGCGCGGCCATGGCCAAGGTTCGATTCGTCGATGCCGGCATTGGCACAGATCCAGCCGTGACGGTGGCGGGTGATCAGCAGGCCCTCCGGCGGCTGGGCGCGGGCACGGACCACCGCGGTGGACTCCCGCAGGATGGACTCGACCTTGCGGGCATCCTTGCCGATCTCAGCGGCGAGCCGTTCCGCCTCGCCGGACGGTTCGAAGTCGGTGATCGGAACCATCCGCCCTTCGCTCTTCGACACGATCTTCTGGGCCACGACCACGATGTCGCCGGGCACCAGCGGCACGGCGGCGTCAGCCGCATCCGCAATGATCGAGCCGAGTTCATCGCCGGCCGCGATCTCGGCGATGCCGGGAACGGCGAACACGCGCAGATTGTCGCCGGCGGAGGGAAGCCGAATGGCCTCCGCGAGATCCTCCGGGCGATCCACGTCGCGCGACAGATGCGTCAGGGCGAGCCGTGCAACGTCGAGCCCGGCGACCTTGGCCGCTGCTTCATGGGCGTCGGCCGATCGAGGCCCGAAGCGGAACGCGATCGCGCCGGGCGGGGAAAGCAGCAGGGCGTTGGTGCCGCCGTCGCGCGATGCCGCGATCACCACCGGCGCGCCTTGGCCCGCCGCGATAAGCTGCGTCAGCTCGTCGGCGGTCAGCATCGGGATGTCGGCATGCATGATGAGCAGCGATTGCGCGCCGATTGCCTGCGCCCAGCCGGCGGCGAAGCCGGCGGCGGCATTGATGTCGCCGCCGGACGCCTCCTCGATCACCACCGCGCCCTGTGCCCGCGTCCGCTCGGCGATCGTCGCCGAGCGCGTCACCACGCCGACCGGGCCGTCATGGTGGGAGACAAGAAATGCGAGTGTGTTGTCGAAAAGGAGCAGCGCCAGGCTTTCGCGCGCATCATTGCCCAGGGCCGGCCGCAGCCGCGACTTGGCGTCGGCCGGGTCCTTCATCAGGATGGCGGCGGCGACCTTCATCAAGCGGCGCGCCCCGGCTGCACCGGCAGGGTCAGCGCGAACTCCAGCAGCTCGCGGGCCAGGCGTTCAGCGCCCGGCGGGCCGTTCATGAGGATGTCCGTCGACAGCACGGCGAGACCGTCCGCTTCGAGGGCGCCGGCATCGGCCCGGTCGCCCGCGTCGACCACGAAAGCATCGACGAGCCCGCCATAGCGGCGCGCCACCGCCGCCGACGTCACCTGGTGACCGAGATCGGCCATCAGCCGTGCCAGCGGTCCCTTCACCGCCTTGCCGCCGATCAGCGGCGACACCCCGATGCAAGGGGCGGCGGCCGAGGCGATCGCCTCGCGCAGGCCCGAAACCGCGAGGATCGGTTCGATGGAGAGCAGCGGGTTGCTAGGGGCGATGACGATCAGATCGGCCGCGGCCAGTGCCGCCAGTGCCGGGGCTCCCGGCCTCGCGTCGCCCGCCCCGTCGAAACGCAGTTCCTTCACCTTGGGCTTGCAGTGCCGGCCGACGAACCACGGCTGAAAATCCATCCAGCCCTCGTCGGTGTCGAGCCTTGTGCGCAGACGGTCGTCGGTGGCCGGCAGGATTTTCGCCGCCGCGCCGAAGCGCTTGGTCGCCTCCGCCGTGATCGCCGAAAGGCTGTCGCCCTCGCGCAGGCGCCAGGAGCGCCAGATGTGCAGGCCGAAGTCGGCATCGCCGAGCTTCATCCAGGTCGGCGCGCCGAGGTCGCGCAGCACGTCGAGCGCCTTGACGGTGTCGCCACCTACCCCCCAGCCCTGGCCGCGGTCGATGCGGTCGGACAGCGTGTAGAGCAGCGTGTCGATGTCGGGGCAGACGCGCAGCCCGTAGAACTCCTCGTCGTCGCCGACATTGGCGATCACGGTGAGCGACCCGGACGGCAGGGCCCGCGCCAGCCCCTCCGCCATGCGGGCGCCGCCGACGCCGCCGGCGAGCAGGACGACCGAGTTCCAGCGAACCGTCACGACGAGTGCCCGGCGGATTGCTTCGGGTCGATGACGCAACAGGCTCGGTTGCGCGCAAGCACCCCCTCACCGACCCTTCGGGCCACCTCTCCCCCTGCCCGGGGGAGAGGAACCCAAGCTGGATGAGCGTCCGCATGGCGGCAGCGATTCCTCTCCCCCGGGCAGGGGGAGAGGTGGCCCAAAGGGTCGGTGAGGGGGTGCTTCAACGCCGGTGCGTTCAAGGCGTCGGACCTTCGGTGGATCGCGCGACACCACCGCCGCGCCGGTCGAGAAATGCAACCGGGCTGGCCCCCTCGGCACGCCCGACCAGCGGCGCGATCTCCGCCGGATCGTGGTCGGAAAAGTCTTCCACGACCTCGTACAGCGTGTTGCGCTGGACCGGAACGCGGCCGGCCGAGCGGATGATGCGCACCATCTCGGCGGGCGTGATCTCCTGCCCGTGCTTCGCCCCCGCTGCGCGCGAAATGCTCTCGTTCATCAGCGTGCCGCCGAGATCGTTGACGCCGCAGTCGAGCATGGCGCGCGCCGTCTCCGGCCCGAGCTTCACCCAGGACACCTGGATGTTGTCGATATGGCCGGCCAGCATCAGCCGCGCCACCGCGTGCATGCGCACATTCTCCAGCGCGGTCGGGCCGGGACGCGCCGAAGGATGGTTGCGGTAGAGCCGCGTCTGCTCGTGGACGAAGCCGAGCGGTACCAGCTCGGTGAAGCCGCCGGTGTCCTTCTGGATCGTGCGCAGCCGGTCGATGTGGGCCGCCCAATGCGCCGGCCCGTCGATATGGCCGTACATGATGGTGGCGGTCGAGCGAATGCCGGCGGCATGCGCGGCGCGGATGATGCGCTCCCATTCGTCGGCCGAGAGCTTGTTACGCGTCAGTTGCAGGCGGATCTCGGTGTCCAGGATCTCCGCCGCAGTGCCCGGCATGGAGCCGAGGCCCGCTTCCTTCAATGCCGCCAGATATTCGGACAGCGGCATGCGGGTCCTGCTGACTCCATACCAGATCTCGAAAGGCGAGAAGGCGTGGACGTGCATGCGCGGCACGCGCTCCTTCACGGCCCGCAGGAGCTGGAAATAGTGGTCGCCCGGTATGTCGGGATGAAGCCCGCCCTGGATGCAGACCTCCGTGGCGCCGCGCCGCCAGGCTTCCTCGGCGCGGTCGGCGACCGTTTCGAGCGACAGGAGTTCGGCGGTCTCGGCGTCCTTGCGGACCCCGAAATTGCAGAACTGGCAAGCCATGTAGCAGACGTTGGTGAAGTTGATGTTGCGCACTGTGACGAAGGTCACCCGGTCGCCGGCGCGCCGGCGCCGGACCTCGTCAGCGGTCGCGACCAGGGCCGCCAGGTCGGCTCCCTCGACGGAGAACAGCATCTCGCCGTCGGCACGGCTGATTTCCCGGCCTTCCAACGCCGCTTCAAGGATAGGGGCAATGGCGGGGGTCGCCGTGGAAATCGCCTTCTCCGGCGCCATGTTTGCTGCTTCGGACAGGACTTCTGTGACATCACCCCCACCCCTTGCCCCTCCCCGCAGGGGGGAGGGGGATTCTGCAACGCCGGCGCGCCCCTCCCCCTTGTGGGGAGGGGTAAGGGGTGAGGGTGAACCGCTCGGACTTCCCATGTCTGACGCCTCGAACGAAGGTTGGACCCGCATCGCTCAGCCCACGAACTGGTCGCGCGCCAGCCCGTCGGGCCGCGCCATGCCTGCAAGGATCGCGTGGAGCGGGGCCGTCTCGACGCCGAGATGGGCGGGATAGACGGTCAGGCGCTCCACCAGATCGTAGCCGCGGGCGCGCGTGCGCCGCGCCAGTTCGGCAACGGCCGGCCAGGCGCGCTCCGGATTGATGTGATCGGCGGTCAGCGGCGACACGCCACCCCAGTCGTTGATCCCGCAGTCGACGTAATCCTCGAACGCGTCCTCCAGGTTGGGGGGCGCTTGCAGGCTGATGGACGGGTCGAGGACCAGCCGCGCCATCGTCAGGGTGCGCAGCATGTCGTCGCGCGCCGGCTCCGGCCAGTCCGCCATGGCCGTTCCGCGCTTGGCGCGGAAGTTCTGCACGATCACTTCCTGCACATGGCCGTGGCGCCGATGCAGCTCGTTGATGGCCACCAGGCTTTCGACCCGTTCGTCCCAGGTCTCGCCGATGCCGATCAGGATGCCGGTGGTGAAGGGCACGCCGAGACGACCGGCGCTGTCGATGGTGCGCAGGCGCAGCCGCGGCGCCTTGTCCGGACAGGCATGGTGCGCCATGCCGGGCCGGCTCAGGCGGCGGCTGACATTCTCCAGCATCATGCCCATGGAGCCGGAGACGTCGCGCAGCCGGCGGATCTCCTCCTCGGTCAGCGTTCCCGCATTGACGTGCGGGACCAGCGACGTGTTGTCCAGCACCAGCCTGCAGGCATCGACCAGATAGTCGACGGTCGAGCCGTAGCCGAGGCGCGCGAGCGCATCGCGGGCTTCCGAGTAGCGCAGCTCCGGCCGTTCGCCGAGCGAGAACAACGCCTCCTTGCAGCCCAGCGCCTGGCCTTGCGACGCCACTTTCAGCACCTCGTCCGGCGTCATGAAATTGGCTCCGGCGTCGCCGGGATGCTTGACGAAGGTGCAATAGCCGCAGGTGTTGCGGCACATGGTGGTCAGCGGAATGAAGACCTTGCGGGAGTAGCTGATCGACCGGCCCCAATGGCAGTCGCGCAGCCCGGACGCGACATGCCTGAGCTGCGCAAAACCCTCAGCCGGGAGATCGCGGGCGGCGCACGCTTCGGAACCGCTGAACAACCCCACTGGAATCCTCTGAGTCAGATTTTGACCATCCGATCAAAGTTTGAATGTTTGGCGGCGCAAGTCAATCGCTAAACCGCAGGCCGCTGCAACTCCGTGCGTGGGACCGGCCGACGGGCACGCCGCGCCGGAGCGCGGCGCCGTCATCCGACGGAACGGCAAAGTCAGCCTGCCCCGAACCGCCGGCCAGGGCGGCCTCCTCAGCGCCAGCCGAGCGCCGGCGCGACATGCTTCAGGATCGACTCGATCACATGCGCGTTGTAGTCGACGCCGAGCTGGTTCGGCACGGTCAGCAGCAGGGTGTCGGCCTCGGCGATGGCCTCGTCCTCGGCGAGCTGCTTCACCAGAACGTCCGGTTCGGCCGCGTAGGAGCGACCGAAGACCGCGAGCGTATCGGCCTCGATATAGCCGAAATGATCGTCGCTCTCCGAGCGTCCGAAATAGGCGCGGTCGCGGTCGTCCATCAGCGCGAAGATGCTGCGCGACACGGAGACGCGCGGCTCGCGCTGATGACCGGCAGCCTTCCACGCGGCACGGAAGGCGCGAATCTGCGCCGCCTGCTGGACGTGCAGGGGTTTTCCGCCCTCGTCGAACTTCAAGGTCGAGCTCTGAAGGTTCATGCCGAGCCGGCCGGCCCATTCGGCCGTGGCATTGGTGGCCGCACCCCACCAGATGCGGTCGCGCAGTCCCTCGGAATGCGGCTCGACACGCAGCATGCCGGGAGGATTGGGGAACATCGGCCGCGGATTCGGCTGTGCGAAGCCCTCACCTTTCAGTATCTGCAGGAAGACTTCGGTATGGCGGCGCGCCATGTCGGCGTCCGTCTGGCCGTCCTCGGGCTGGTAGCCGAAATAGCGCCAGCCGTCGATCACCTGCTCGGGCGAGCCGCGGCTGATGCCGAGCTGCAGGCGGCCGCCGGCGATCAGATCGGCGGAGCCGGCGTCCTCGACCATGTAGAGCGGATTCTCGTAGCGCATGTCGATGACGGCCGTGCCGATCTCGATGCGGCTGGTCCGCGCCCCGACCGCCGCCAGCAGCGGGAACGGGGATGCAAGCTGCCGTGCGAAGTGGTGGACGCGGAAATAGGCGCCGTCGGCGCCGAGTTCCTCGGCGGCGACCGCCAGGTCGATCGACTGCAGCAGGGCGTCCGAAGCGGACCGCGTCGCCGAGTGCGGCGACGGTGTCCAATGCCCGAACGAGAGGAATCCGATCTTCTTCATGTCACTGTCCTTCGAGCCGCAAAGGGCTCCGCGAAAAACGGTCGGCATCCCTGAATGCACGGCAATCGGCGGGACGGCTTGCGTGGCGGCATCGTCAAGCCGTCCGCAGATAGGGCCTCGGCCGACGGATTGCCACGACCGGCGGTCAGATGGGGTGTGAACGCACTGTGCTGCAATGCGGGCGGCGGCGGGGTCCTGGCCGGAAGGCTCAGGGAGTAGGCATATCGATCGTCCCGTCGGCAGGTTCCTCGCGGACGGTTCGCAACTCGTACCAGAGGGCGTTGAGGATCCCTACGGAGGCGGCGAGGCCGAGGCCGAGGATCCAGGCGAAGTACCACATGGCGCGCTCCTCTCAATAGGCCGAGTGACCGGCGTCCTCGACGCTCTTCTCGCTGACCTTGCCCCACAGCACCCGATAGACCCAGGCGGTGTAGGCGAGGATCAGCGGCAGGAAGATCGCCGTCGCGATCAGCATGTTGCGTAGCGTGGCGCGGCTCGACGACGCGTCGAACACGGTCAGCGAGTGGTCGGGATTGGTGCTCGACGGCAGGAGCACCGGGAACATGGCGAGGCCGACGGTCGCCACGATGCAGACGACCCCGAGTTTCGACGCCAGGAAGGTCAGCCCCTCGCGGCCGCCCCGGAAGCCGAGCCAGGCGGCGAGCGGCGCGGCGATGCCGAGCGCCGGCACGATCCAGAGCAGCGGCCAGGCTTGGAAGTTGGCGAGCCAGGCGGCCGGATCGGCCACGACCGTCTTCAGCAGAGGGTTGGACGGCCCATCCCAGACGATCTCGCTGGTGACGCGATAGCCGCCGAGCAGGCCGGCCCAGACCAGAGCGCCGCCGCCGGCGAACAGCACGGCCGTCGCGATCGCCGCCCGGCCGCCGAAGGCCTTGGCGCGCTGCGACACGATTCCGTCCGCCTTGAACGCCAGCCAGGCTGCGCCGTGCATGACGATCATCGACAGCGACACCAGCCCGCAATACAGCGCCAACGGGTTCAACAGCCCGAACAGATTGCCTTCATAGACGGGCCTGAGTTCCGCGGTGAGATGGAACGGCACGCCCTGCAGCGTGTTGCCGATCGCCACGCCGAAGATCAGCGCGGGCACCGCGCCGCCGATGAACAGCGCCCAGTCCCAACGTGCCCGCCAGGCAGGATCGGGCCTCTTGGAGCGGTACTTGAACCCGACGGGACGCAGGATCATCGCCGCGAGGATCAGGAACATCGCCAGGTAGAAGCCGGAGAAGCTCAGCGCGTAGAGCGCCGGCCAGGCGGCGAAGATCGACCCGCCGCCCAGCACGAACCAGACCTGGTTGCCTTCCCAGACCGGTCCGATCGTGTTGATGGCGACGCGCCGCTCGATGTCGGTGCGGGCGGCGAACGGCAGCAGCGCGCCGACGCCCATGTCGAAGCCGTCGGTCGCGGCGAAGGCGATGAGCAGCACGCCGAGCAGGCCCCACCAGACGATGCGCAGGGTCTGATAGTCGAAGAGGAAGTCGACGAAGGTCATGTCTGCCTCGTTGTCACTCGGCGGGGTGCAATTGGCCGGAGCGGCGCTGCGGCGTCATCATCCGGTCGACGACCTGGGATATCTCCGGCCCCTTGCGGATTGCCGCCAGCATGAGGCGCACCTCGATCACCGCCAGCGCCCCATAGAGCAGCGTGAAGCCGGCTATGGTGATCACCAGGTTCCAGACGCCGAGTTGCGACGTGGCGAGGAAGGTCGGCAGGACGCCTTCGATGATCCAGGGCTGCCGGCCGAACTCCGCGACGAACCAGCCGACCTCGGCGGCGATCCACGGCAGCGGCATGGCGAACAGCGCCAGCTTGAACAGCCAGCGCGGCGCCTCCGCCTCGCGCATCGTGTGCCAGAGCGACAGGCCGAAGACGCCGAGCAGCACGAAGCCGCACGCCACCATGATGCGGAACGAGAAGAACAGCCAGGGCACGCCGGGCACGGTGGACCAGGCGGCATCCTTGATGTTCTGCTCGGTCGCCTGGCGGGGATCCTCGACGAAGCGCTTGAGCAGCAGCGCATAGCCCATGTCCTTGCCCGACGCCTTCAGGATTTCCCGCGCCTCCGCGTCCGACCGATCTACCTTCAGCCGCTCGAGCGCGTCGTAGGCGGGTATGCCGTCTCGGATGCGCTGTTCGGCATGCTCGACGAGCTGCTCGATGCCGGGAATCTGCTTGTCGATCGAGCGCGTCCCGATGATGCCCATCACCCAGGGGATGTGGATTGCGAAATAGGTCTTGCGATCCGCCAGGCTCGGGATGCCGACCGCGGTGAAGGAGGCCGGAGCCGGCTCCGTCTCCCACATGGCCTCGATCGCCGCGAGCTTCATCTTCTGGTTGTCGGTCAGCGCATAGCCGCTCTCGTCGCCGAGCACGATGACGGACAGCGCCGACGCCACGCCGAAGGCCGAGGCGACGACGAAGGAGCGCCTGGCCAGCTCGACATGCCGGTTGCGCAGCATGTACCAGGCGGAGACGCCGAGGACGAAGACCGCGCCGCAGACATAGCCTGCCGACACCGTATGGACGAACTTCGCCTGCGCGACGGGATTGAACAGGACGGCGACGAAATCCGTCACCTCCATGCGCATGGTGTCGGGGTTGAACTCGGCGCCGACCGGGTTCTGCATCCAGCCATTGGCGATCAGGATCCACAGCGCCGAGAAATTGGTGGCAATCGCCATCAGCCAGGTCACCGCGAGGTGGGCGCGCGCCGAAAGCCGCTCCCAGCCGAAGAAGAACAGGCCGATGAAGGTCGCTTCGAGGAAGAAGGCCATCAGGCCTTCGATGGCCAGCGGGGCGCCGAAGACGTCGCCGACATAGTGGGAGTAATAGGCCCAGTTCATGCCGAACTGGAATTCCATGGTCAGGCCCGTGGCGACGCCGAGGGCGAAGTTGATGCCAAACAACACGCCCCAGAATTTGGTCATGTCGCGCCAGATGGTGCGGCGCGTCATCACATAGACGGTCTCCATCATGGCGATCAGGATGGAGAGGCCGATCGTCAGGGGTACGAAGAGAAAATGATAAAGCGCCGTCAACGCGAACTGCAGCCGCGAAAGCTCGACGACGAGAGGATCAAACATGGCAACGTCCTTGCTGGATGCCTGTTATCAGATCGGCTTCGGCTGGAGCCATCCGAATACGTTCAATCTGCACAAGGCGACGATGTATGAGAAGTGGGGCATGATGCCGCCCGCCGCAGAATCGCCGCCCTCAGGCTTGTCCACGCAGTTTTCCGCCCTCGGTTTGGCAAGGGTGGTCGCCGGACAGGGCACCAGGATGGTGCTGGTCCTGCAGGCGCTGCGAACCCTTCTGAAGCTCGGCTTTTCCGGCTGCACGGCGCTTCTCGTCGGCTCGCTGGTGATGGAAGCCGATGTGCCGCCATGGCTGGCCGCGGCCGCGGCCGCCCTCGTCGGAGCCTGCGCGATCGCGGGATTGTTCGCCGACCGCCGCGTGGTCGCGACGGAAAGCCGCGTCGCCACCGGCCTGAGCGACGCAATGGCGCACCGCCTGGCGAGCATGCCGGCGCGGCAGATCCAGGCGCTGCCGGCCGGCGGCCTGATCGTCGCCATGCAGCGGCATCCCGAGGCGGTCGCGGCGCTCGTCGTCGGCCATCGCGCGGCGCGCACGATGATGGCAGCCGGCCCTCTGATCGCCGCGCTCGCCCTGCTGCTCGTTTCCTGGCAGTCGGCCCTGCTGGTCGTCCTGCTGACCCCGGTGATGATCATCTTCTTCGCGCTCGTCGGCGAGACGCTGCACCGGCGCGCCGAGGCGCAGGAGCGCGCCTTCGGACGCCTCGCCGGACAGTTTTCGGACCGCATCCGCGCGCTCCCCACCATCCTGGCCAATCACGCGCTCCAGGCGGAAGAGGCGAAGCTTGCCAGGCGCCTCGACGCCTATGCGGCGAACACGATGGGCGTGCTGCGCATCGCCTTCCTCAATGCCGCGATCATCGACTTCTTCGCGTCGCTGTCGATCGCGATGCTCGCCGTGTTCCTCGGCCTCGGCCATCTCGGACTGGCGAGGATCCCCGGCTTCCACGATCTCGCCCTGTGGCAGAGCCTGTTCATCCTGATGGTCGCGCCGGACTTCTTCGCGCCGTTCCGCCGTTTCTCGGAGCAGTACCACGCCAAGGCGGAAGGCGAGGCCGCGGCGGCCGCGCTCGACCGGCTGTTCGAGGACGGCAGCCGGCCGTTCATGCCCTCCGGGATGCTCGAGGCGATCGACCTTTCGCTGCCCGCCGCCGGGATGGTGGCGATCACCGGACCGAGCGGCGCCGGCAAGACGACGCTGCTGCGGCGGCTGGCCGGAGTGGACGGGGCGCCCGGCCCGATGAGCGGCGGGCGAGGCAGGCCGTCCTGGATCGGCACCGACAGTTTCGTTGCCGACGGCACGATCGCCGAAGCGATCGGCTCGAACGCCGACGCAGGCTCCACCCGGCTGGAGCTGGCCGCGCGCAGCGTCGGCCTGCTCGACGATGCGCTTCTGCCGGGCGGGCTCTCGGCGCGCGTCGGGGCGAACGGCGCGTCTCTGTCGGGCGGCCAGCGCCTGCGCATCGCGGTGGCACGGGCGATACTGGCCGACGGACCGATCTACGCGGACGAGCCCACCGCCAAGCTGGATGCGGCGAGCGCGGCTTCGATACGCCGGGCGCTGGCCGACCTTGCCGCTTCCCGCCCGATCGTCGTGGCGACGCATGATCCGAAGCTCGCGGCGCTGGCGCTTCGCCGCATCGACCTGCCACCGCGCGTCCACGGAGCCGCGACATGACGGAGACGGGACCAGGATCTTCTCGCCGCTGGTGGCGCTATACGATTGCCTTGGCCGTTGTGGCGCTGCTCTGCGCCGTGTTGCTCGGCGGTCTCTCCGCCTGGTTCCTCGGCTCGGTGGCGCTGGCCGGGCTCACCGCCGCCGCCCTCACCTTCAACTTCCACATCCCCGGCGCCCTGATCAGGCTGCTGGCGATCGGCCGCACAGCGGCCAGGTATGGCGAACGGCTTGCCGGCCACCGGGCCGCGCTGACCGACCAGATCGAACACCGGGTGCGGCTGTTCGCCTCGATGGCGCAGGCCCCCGCCCTGCGCCGGGCCGGCTGGCAGTTCGGCGACCAGGCGACGCTCACCGACTATGTCGACGACGTGGAGGACGTCGATTTTTCGCGGCTGAGGGCCGGCATCCCGACGTTTACCGGCGCTGTCGGCGTCGCGCTGGGTCTCGCTGCGACGGCATGGGTCGCGCCTCTCGCCCTGCCGCCGATCCTCGCCATGCTCGCCGCGTCGATGCTCGCGGCGCGAAGCCTGGCGCATGCCGACGCCGTGTGGACCCGCAGCCGCACGCTGCGCCGCGAGGGTGCCGGCACTCTGGGAAGCGCGCTGACCTCGGTCGTGCCGCTCAAGGCAGAAGGCCTGTGGGGGCCACTGTCGCACGAGGCGATCGAGACCTTGTCCCGCGCCGATCGCGACTACGCGGCGCTGCGCCGCCGGCAGGCCTCGGTCGATGCGCTGGCCAGCCTGCTCGGCCCGCTGTCGGCGCTCGGCGTCGTGGCGGCGGCCTGGCTCGCCGGCGGGCGCGGCGCGGCGCTGCTTCTGCCGGTCTTCGTCGCCTTCGGCTGGCTGGCGCTCGGCGAGGCAGCCGCGGGCCTGTCGCGCATCCCCGTCGCCTGGCTGCGGCGGCGGACAGCGTCGCGGGAGCTCGGCCGGTGGGGCTCAGCGTCCCCACCCGCCGATGGTTCCTGCGAGCCCCATGGCGCCCCGCAGGCGCTTCGGCATCCGGGATTGCAGCGGCTGGCGCCCGACGGCCGCGGGCTCGGCCGTCCGCTGCCGATCATCCTCGAAGTCGGACGCCCGACGGTGCTCGTCGGCGCCAGCGGCAGCGGCAAGACGAGCCTGCTGAAGCAGATCGCCGGCTGGATCGGCGAGGATCCGATGGAGACGAGGGGCGGTCGCCTCGACGCGGCACCGCGCATGGCGCTCAGCGTGCTCTGCCTCCACGACGCGGCGATCCTGGCGGACACGGTTCGCGCCAATCTCTTTGCCGGCACCCGCGCCGACGAAGACCTCTGGGCGGCGCTGGCGGCGGTCGAACTGACCGATCGCATCATCGAGGCCGGCGGGCTGGACGGCTGGGTGACGCAGTCGACCTTGTCGCTCGGCGAAGCGCAACGGCTCAACCTGGCGCGCGTCCTTTTGTCCGACCGGCCGATCGTGCTTCTCGACGAGCCCACCGAACATCTGGACGCCGATCAGGGACGGCGAATCCTCGACGCAATGGTCGGGCGGCTTGCCGACCGGATCCTGGTGCTCTCAAGCCATACGGTCGGTGGGCTGCCGCAGGGCCGCACCATCGTGCTTTGAGCGCGGCAGCGGCGCCAGGCCGTGGCTCAGGCGCTGTTCCTCAGGATATCCAGATATTCAGCCTGCGTGGCGATGCGCGGATTGGTGGCGTGGCAATGATCCTTCAGCGCCGCGTGGCTGATCGCCTCCATCATCGCGTCGGTGACGCCCATGGCGCGCAGACCGGCCGGCATGCCGAGGCGCATGTTGAGGTCGGCGATCACCCGGTCGGGCTCGCCGCCCATGCGCCGGGCCAGCATGTCCCATTTGCCGCCGATCGCGGCGCGGTTGAACCGCAGCACCTCGGGCATCAGCACCGCGTTGAGCGTGCCGTGATGCAGGTTGAGCTCGCGGATCGCGCCGAGCGGATGGGTGAGCGCATGAACGGCGCCGAGCCCCTTCTGGAAGGCCATCGCGCCTTCCAGGGCGCACACCATCATGTCGCGGCGCGCCGCCTTGTCGGAGCCGTCGGCCTTCGCCCGTTCGATGGCGCCCAGGCCGCAATCGAGCCCATGCAGGGCTATGGCCTCCGCCGGCGGATTGAAGCTCGGCGCCATGTAGGTCTCGAGGCAGTGCGAGATCGCGTCCATGCCGGTCGCGGCGGTCAGGCCGGGCGGCAGGCCGTAGGTGAGTTCCGGATCGCAGAGCGCGATGCTCGGCAGGTTGAAGGGCGAGAGGATCCCCAATTTGCGCCCGTCGGCGGTGATGATGACGGCGGCGCGTCCGACCTCCGATCCCGTACCCGAGGTCGTCGGAACGGCGATCAGCGGGCAGATCCGGCCGTGGATCTTCGTCACGCCGCCGTTGACGGCGGCATATTGCCCGAGCGGCGGCGGATGGCCGGTGAGGATGCGCACCGCCTTGGCCAGGTCGAGCGAGGACCCGCCGCCGATGCCGACGATGCCGTCGCATTTGCCGGCCTCGTAGACGGCATGGGCCCGCAGCACGGAGTCTTCTGTCGGATTGGCCGGCGTGCCGTCGAAGACGACGGCCCCCGGCACCATCGCCTTGACCCGCTCGATGAGTCCCGTCCTCACCAGGCCCGCATCCGTGGCGATGAGCGGGCGCGACACGCCGAGATCGGCCAGGAAGGCGGGAAGGCGGGCGAATTCGCCCTCTCCGAACTCGATGCGCGTCAGGTAGTTGATGGTACTCACCGGCGGTGCTCCACGCAATTCGATCCGGCGCGTTCCATTGTTCCCATGGCAGCGCCCCGGCGAGGTTTTGAATCAGGGCTCAGGAGAAGCTTATGCGAGCCACCGCATAGGCGTCGAGGGTGACCGTACTCCCCCGAAACGTCGCCGCGGCGGTGTCGAGCCAGGCAGGATCTGTGGTCAGCCGTTCGAACCCGCTTGCGTCGACCATGGCAAGCTTGGCGCTGCCGGGCAGCGGGCCGAACTCGGCAGTGACGGCCGCGGCGGTGAGGTTGGCGATCCAGAGCTGGGTGCGCCCGTCCCTGCGGACGGCGAGCGCCTCGACCGACCCTTTCGAGGACAGGGTTGTGTCGAGCAGCTCGGCACCGCTGAGCGCGGCCAGACCCGCGATCACATGGAAACCGGGATAGACCGGCCTGCCCGACAGCTCGTCGAAATAGGGCGCGGAGGCATCGCTCCTGCGATGGATGTGGCCGAACGGACCGCTCGGGGCGCCGAGCGCCAGCCAGTCGACGCCGCCGCGGGCGCAGGCCGCGATGTAGCCCAGCATCCAGGCGGCATTGAACAGGCCGCGCTGCCGAGGGTCGATGTCGCTCAGGCAGACGCGGACATTGTCCGGGTTCGGCGTGTTGGCCTTGCCATACGGGTTCTCGCGGCAGCCGAGCTGGCTCGGACCGATGCGATATTCGAGCCCTCCGCCCATGAAGGCGCGGGTCGACAGGATCTGGTAGGGGATCGCCTCGTTGGTCTCCATCACTGAAATGTCGTCGGCCGCATGCACGTTCGGGCAGGTGGTGTGGCTGACATAGTCGAGAGGGCCGGCCGGCGGCCGCTTGCGGTTGAGTTCGGTGAAGTAGGCGGCCATGCCACCGCCGATCCTGGCGCGCGGGAACGCCTTGCGCGCCGCGGCATAAGTCTGCTCGAAGCTCGGCATCTCCGGCCAGGGCTGGTCCGGCTGATAGGATTTCAATTCCTGCTGCGGAAAGACCGAGACGGCGGCGGGCGACAGGCCAGCCTCGGACGTGGCGCGCGCCAGCCCCGCCAATTCGCCGTCCGGGTCCATCGAACCGAGAGTGATGATCTCCAGGACGATTTCGGCGCCGGTAGCCTCCCCCAGCTTGCGATAGGCGTCGAGTTCGGCCCTGCCGTGCCCCTTGCGCAGATCGACCTCGCAGACCAGCCAGCGCGGCGCGAGCCGCCTGACGAGCTCGATATTGTCCAGTGCGAAGCCTGCTTCCGCGGCCTGCACGCCGAGCCCGAGGCGCGGCATGGCGCCGATCTTCTCGCCGACCGACACCGAGACCGCGCCGCCGGCGTCACCGCCTGCCGCCTCGGGGAGCGGACCTGAAATCGACAGGCGGACCGACTGGACGATCTTTTCGCCCTTGGGCAGCGTGTAGGGCCAGGGCTTGGTCAGCGGCCGGATGTAGGTCTTGTAGGAGGCGTCCGACCAGTTGCGCTGGTCCTCCGTCTCGTAAGCGTCACCCTCCATGGTGCAGGTCGCCCAGCAGCCCGGCGCGATCTCGTGCGACATGGCGCGCACGTCCTTGAAGGGGCAGCGCGGGTCGATCGTCTCGGGAAAGCGCGCCTCGCGGCGCGAGCCGTCGGTGTGCTCGATTCGGACGGGCGACCCTGCCACGCCCTCCACCGGATGAAGAACGATGAAGCCGGTGCGGTTGGTGAGCACGTCGGTCAGCGGCTCGGCGACCGCGTCGAAAGCGAGCGAGCCGTCGCTGCCGCCGGTGATCGTCGCATCATAGACGAGGTCGCGCTGGGCGTCGCGGCAACGGCCGCGGTAGCGCACCGAGAAGCTGTCCGCACCTTCCTCGATCTCCAGCCCGGTGATTTCCGGCGAAAAGGTTCCCCAGTTCTCGTTGCGCACCAGGAACGAGATGCCGCGCAGCACCTCGATGCCGGCGATGCGGACATAGCGCAGGCCGCCATTGTCGAACTCGACCGAGAGCGGACCGGCTTTCAGGGTGCGCAGCGGCGGATCGACCTGCTCCGTGCCGCAAAGAATGATGGCTCGCGAAACCATGGACGCCCCCATATTGCTCAATCGGCGGAATCACCGCGACCCCGAAAGCGGTTTCCCGCTTCGGAGTATCGCTCTATAGCGCGCGCTCGCTCCGCCTGTCGAAGATCGAGGCGCGCTGCATGTTGATGTCGATCGGCACATGCTCGCCGGGGCGGCTCACGTCGTGCGCCTGCAGTTCGGCGATGACCGGCTCGCCGGCAAGCCGGAACGTCGCATAAGAGCGCGAGCCGGTCGGCTGCAGGAGTTCTATCTGAACCTCGTGACGCACGCAGCCGGGCGGCGGCGCATCGCCCTGCGAGCGCGTCAGGTGTTCGGGCCGCAGGCCAAGCAGGATCTCCTGCCCGTCCGATGCACCGTCGAGCGTGCGTCCGGCCGGAACGGGCATGGCCAGATCGCCGATCCGCACAACATAGCCCTCGGCCGAGCGTGCCAGCCGGCCGTTGATGAAGCTCATGCGCGGCGAGCCGAGGAAGCCGGCGACGAAGGTGTTGGCCGGCCGCTCGAACAGTTCGAGCGGCGCGCCCTGCTGCTCGATCAGGCCGTCGCGCATCAGCACGATGCGGTCGGCGAGCGTCATCGCCTCGATCTGGTCGTGGGTGACGTAGATCATCGTGGTGGCGATGGTGTGGTGCAGGCGCTTGATCTCGCCGCGCATCTCGTCGCGGAGCTGGGCGTCGAGGTTGGACAGCGGCTCGTCGAACAGGAAGATGCGCGGGTTGCGCACGATGGCCCGGCCGATGGCGACACGCTGCCGCTGGCCGCCGGACAGATGGCGCGGCAGGCGGTCGAGCAGCGGCTCGATGCCCAGCATACGCGCCGCCTCGCCGACCCGTGCCGCGATTTCGGGCTTCGGCATGCCGCGCGCCTTCAGGCCGAAGCCGATGTTGTTGCCGACGCTCATATGCGGGTACAGCGCATAGTCCTGGAACACCATCGCAACGTCGCGGTCGCGCGGCCGAAAATCGTTGACCACCTCGCCGCCGATCTCGATGGTGCCGTCGGACGCCTCCTCGAGCCCGGCTATGGTGCGCAGCAACGTGCTCTTGCCGCAGCCCGAAGGACCCACCAGCACGGTGAACTCGCCGTCGGGCACGTCGAGGTCGATGCCCTTGACGGCGTGGAACGCGCCGTACCGCTTGTGCAAACCGGTTATCCTGACTTCGGCCATCTTCGACTATTCCCAAAAAACCGGATGTGATGCGGCATTGCTCATCCGCGTATCGCGCCGAGCGTCAGGCCGCGAACGAGATGCTTCTGGACCAGCACGCCGAGCACGATCGACGGCACGAGAGAGACGATCGACAGGGCGCTGGCGGCGCCGTACTGGGCGCCCTGGAAGCTGAGGAAGGCTCGGAACACCGTGGGCAGCGTGTAGGCGTTGCGGCTGGTCAGCACGAGGGCGAAGAAGAACTCCGTCCAGCAGGCGATGAAGGTGAAGATCGCCGCCGCGACGATGCCCGGGACGGCCAGCGGCACGGCCACCCGCCAGAACGATGTCCAGCGCGTGCAGCCGTCGACCAGCGCCGCCTCCTCGAGCGAGCGCGGCATCTGGCGGAAATAGGCGAACATCATCCACACCGAAACCGGCAGGGTGAACACGGTGTAGGCGAGGATCAGGCCGACATGGGTGTCGTTGAGCCCGAGTGCGCGATAGTTCAGGAAGATCGGCAGGACGATCGCCACCGGCGGCAGGAAGCGCTGCGACAGCACCCAGAAGGACAGGTGCTGTCCGCCGGTGTTGAAGCGCGCCAGGCTGTAGGCCATCAGCGTTCCGAAGAGGCAGGACAGCACGGTCGCCGAAATCGACACGATGAGGCTGTTGATCAGCCCGTTCAGCCCCCGATAGGCGAACAATGCGGCGTTGTAGTGGACCAAAGTGGGGTTGTCGGGAAACCACACCGGAGGACTGGCCAGGAAGTCGTCGCTCGGCTTGATCGAAGTGACGAAGGTCCAGTAGAGCGGCGCCAGAACGAACAGGAAGCAGAGCGCAAGGAAGAGGATGCGGAAGATCGGGATGCGCCTCAGACGCGACCGGCGGACGCGGTTCACAACTGTGGTCGCCATCACCTGACCTCCGCCCTGAGCAGCCGGCGCACGAGGAAGAACACCACCAGCAGGGTGAGGATCATGAAGATCCAGGCACCGGCGGTGGCGCGCGACAGGTGGAACTGCGTGAAGCCGATCGTATAGAGATAGTAGGACGCGCTGTAGGTCGAGGTGCCGGGGCCGCCGCCGGTCATGATGAAGATCGTGTCGAACAGCCGGATCGCGTCGAGGAGCCGGAAGGTGACGGCGAGCAGCATCATCGGCGCGATGTAGGGAACGGTGATGTACCAGAAGGTCTGCCAGCGGCCGACCCCGTCCAGTTCGGCCGCCTCGTAGACATGCGGCGGGATCGAGGTCAGGCCCGCCAGCAGGATGACGAACATGAAGGGCGTCCACTGCCACATGTCTGCGAGGACCAGCGCCACGAAATTCCACGGGAAGGCGGTCAGCCATCGGATGTTGACCTCCTGCCCGAGCAGCAGTCCGAGCAGGTAGTTGGTCGGTCCGAACGGGCTGTGCAGCATGAGCACCCAGACCTGGCCGACGATGATCGGACTGATGAACAGCGGCACGATCAGGATGGAAATGAGCACGCCTCGGCCCCTGAACGTGTTGGCCATCGCCATGGCCATCGCCAGGCCGAGCAGGAATTCGAGCACCACGTTGATCGTCGACAGCACGACCGTGACCCAGAGCGAATAGCGGGCGACGGGATCGGTGATCACCTGCGTGAAGTTCTTCAGGCCGACATAGGCGTGGCCGGGTATCTGGAAGTCGTAGTTGACGAACAGCACCCAGACGGAAAACAGCAGCGGATAGATCGAGATCGCAAGGATGAGCACGGCCGCCGGCGCGACCAGCAGCCATTTGAACCAATTGTCGCTTTTCCGCGCCGACGGATGCCGTCCCGGACCGGAAGTCCTGCCGTCTGCCGCAATGCCGTTCGCCATCCCGCCCTGCCGTCCCCAGTATCCTGCCAGTCTCGATGCAAGGTCCGCATCCCGCGGAGCCGGACCTTGCGCCGTGATCGACGGGGCCGCCGCGCGAGGCGGCCCCGTCTCTTCCTCAGAGCTTGACTGCCATGCCGAGCTTCTCGACCGTGTTGGCCGCCGTCGCGCCCGGCAGCTTCAGGAATTCCTGATAGAAGCCCTTCTGCGCATCCACGCCAAGGTTTTCCGTCGTGGCGTCCCATTCGGCCGCCGCGGTCTTGAGCGCCTCCATGGGGTCCGTTCCGGCCCACACCGAGGTGCACATGCGGTCGAGAGAGAGCTGGTAGTCCTGCGCGCCGGGCATGATCGGATCGAGCAGGCCGACATTGGCCGAGGCGTTGAGGTTCGCCAGATATTCCGGCGCGCTCGGGAAGAGCTGCCCGTAGAGTTCCGACTTGAAGTGCGAGATCCGGTACGGGTCGCGCAGCGCGTAGGGCAGCATGCAGCGGGCCAGAGACACCGGCGGCGAACAGGCCCACTGCATGAACAGGTATGCGGCTTCGGGATTGGCCGAATCGGCGGCCAGCGCCTTGTTGAAGCCGAAGGCATGCTCGGGGTTGCCGCCGGGCACGATCGCATAGCCGACCTTGCCGGCGATCGAGGACTGCGGGATGAACGAGATCGCCTTGTCGCTCTGCGAATAGCCGGCGGACATGCGGCCGGTCGGCGGCCATGAATACATCATGGCGATCTTGCCCTGCAGCCATGCCACCCACAGCGACACCGCGTCGAGCTCCTCGTTGCCGGGAATCGAGGCCTTGTTGGCGGCGATCATGTTGTTGAGCGTCTTGACGCCGATATCGTTGGCGATCGAGGCCTTCATGCCGTCGTCGAAGAACATGCCGCCGTTCGAACGGAACTGCTGCATGAAATCGAACTGGTTGCCTGGGCTGCCCGCCTTGCGGAAGTGGCCGGCGCCGTAAACGTTGGGCGCCATCTGGTCGGTGATGAACTGGGCGACCTGGGCATAGTCCTCCCACGTCTTCGGCACTTCGAGCTTCTTGTTGAACTTGGCCTGGTAGGCCTCGTTGAGTTTCGGATCCTCGAAGATGTCCTTGCGGTAGTACAGGGCGAACATGTCGCCGTCGTCGAAGAAGCCCCAGATCTTGCCCTTGTAGGTGGGCAGGGCCTTGTAGAGCGGGTGGTAGTCCTCGAGATCCGCCATGTTCATGTATTTGGCGATGTAGTCGTCGAGCGGCGCGATCACGCCGCCGTCGGCGAGGGCCGGCGTCCACTGCGGCTGCAGATCCAGGATGTCGTAGGCGCCCGACTGCGCGATGTGCTCGGCGATCGGCTTGGAATACATGTCCGGCGACGGCAGTTCGACGACGGTCGACTTGATGCCGGTGAGCTGCTCCCAGAGCGGGCCGGAGAAGTTGCGCGGATCGAGACCCTGCAGGCCGGCCTCGTAGGTCATGTTGAGGTTGACGCCGGCGAACTGCTTGGCGGCTTCGACGGCGCGGAAGGCCGAGCCGTCGGCCGGTCCCTCGGACGAGGCCTTCAGCGCGAGCGCCTGCGCCTTGCCCAGCGGCGTGTTGGGATCCTCGAGCTCCATCTTGGCCTGTGCCAGCGCCCACTGGACGCCGGAGCCCAGCATGCCGCCGGCGATCGGCAGCATGCCCATGGCCTGGCCGAAGCGCTTGATGAAGGTCCGCCGCGTCGGTTCACCGCGCAGGAAGGCATCGACGTCGGCTTCGAGGCCTGCCTGGAAATCACGTTTCTCACGATCGTTCATAGTCCTCACTCCTCCCATCGGCCGCTCCGCCGCCCCTTGCAGCGTCCGGCCTGCTGCCTACACTCGTCCGCGGGCGCGGCGGTCGAGCCTTCCTCCCATCGCCGCCGGCATCAGCCCGGCGCGGCGCACGCCCGAATCCTTCTACGCCTCCTGACCGCCGAAGCGGGCCGCATAGCCGGCCAGCCTCCTTTTCCACACCTCCGTGCCCAGCACGTCGCGATTGACCACGCCGCGCGGCTCCCTGCCCTGCATGACGTCGAGCACGGCCCTGACGTCCGCCGCGCCATTGCCGGCGAAGCATTGGTCGGTCCAGCAGAGCGCATGCGGAGCCAGGATGACATTGTCCAGCTTCAGGATCGGATCGTCGGCGTCCGGCGGCTCCAGTTCCAGGACGTCGAGCCCGGCACCGGCAATGCGCCGCTCCTGCAGCACCTTGGTCAGCGCCTTCTGGTCGACGATCGGGCCGCGCGCCGTGTTGATGAGGTAGGCCGTCGGCTTCATCAGCGCGAGACGCTCGGCATTGACGATATGGCGCGTTTCCGGCGTCAGCGGACAGCTCACCGACAGGATGTCGGCGCGCCGGAACAGATCCTCCAGCCCGACCAGCTCGATGCCGAGCTCCTCGGCCACCTTACGGTCGGCGAAGGGATCGTGGGCGATGAACTTCATGTCGAAGGGTTTTGCCATGCGGAACACTTCGGCGCCGATGTTGCCGATGCCGAGCGAGCCGAGCGTTCGCCCGACAAGGCCGACGCCCATATGTTCGGAGCGCCTGCCGAAGCCGTCCGGACCCTGCCGGGTCAGTTGATCCTTGATCATCAGCTTGCCGGTCAGCGCCAGCATGAAGGTGACGACCGAAACCGCGACCGGACGGCGCACGCCGTCCGGCGTGATGCACAGCGCGATGCCCGCATCGGAACAGGCCTTCACGTCGACCGTGTCGTAGCCGACGCCGAACCGCGCGACGACCGAGAGGCGACCGCTCTTCGGCACGCTGCCGGCGTCGAATTTGTGGATCAGCAGGATCAGCGCGTCGAAATCCTCGAGCTGGTCAGCGTTCAGCGGATTGCGCGATTCCAGATACGCCCACTCCAGACCAGGCGTCGTGTCGAGCGGCGTCAGGTCGAAATCCGGATAGGTCGGCGAGCCGTCGGGTTTGCGGAAGTCCCCGGAAAGCGCGACGCGGAAAGGTCTGTCGGCCATCGCTGCCTCCCCTACTTGCAGCCGGCGCGGATCTTCGACACGCCGTCGGCGAGCGCGTCGTGCAGCAGCCAGATGTCACCCTGGTAGCAGATGAAATCGAAGCCCTGGCCGTGGCAGTCGATGCCCTGCTGGACGTTGGCGACGAGCCGGCCGAGCGACTTGTTGTGTGTCCTGGCGGCAGCGACGACCTTGTCCATGGCGGCGAGGAAGACCGGGTTGGCGAATTCGCCGGGTATGCCGAGCGACACCGACAGGTCGAAATGGCCGACCCAGAGACAGTCGACGCCCTCGGCGGTGGCGATCGCATCGATATTGTCGACGCCTTCCGCCGTTTCGATCAGCGCGATGAAGGCGGTGTGGTTGTTCGCGGCCGCGAACTTGTCGGCAACCGTGCCGGGCCGATAGCGATCATGGGCGATCTGCAGCGCCACACCGCGCCCGCCGGCCGGATGGTACTTCATCGCCCGGACGATCTTCTTCACCTGGTCGACATTGCCGACCATCGGGACGATCAGACCCTCGACCCCCATGTCCATCGCCTGCGCGATGAAATGCGCGTCATGCGACGGCACGCGGACCATGACAGCGAGATCGGCAGCCTCGAAGTAGCGGATCGCGCTCTTCACCGTCTCCATGCCGAAGCCGGAATGCTCCATGTCGAAGAACACGTAGTCGCAGCCGGCGGATTTCAGGATATGTCCGATCCCCGGCGTGGCGAACTCGGCCACGAGATGGCCGAGCTTCACCTTGCGGTGGCCGGTCATCTCCCTCAGTCCCTCGGCAGCCATTTGCGATCCTCCCCGCGGCGACGCCATTCTCCTCCGGCACCGCGCGCGTTCATGCGTTTGAGTTCAGCCCTCGCAGACGAGATCCCCGCGAATGACCAGCTTCGTGTCGACGAGCGGCGCGCTCGCGGCATCGAATTTTTCGAAATGCGGCGTCCGGCAATGCGCGTCGAAGGCAGCCGCGTCGTCGTAGATCTCGTAGAGCAGGATGCGGCCCGGCTCGCCTTGCGGCTCGACCACGTCGAACCGCCGGCACCCCGGCTCGTCGCGCACCGAAGCGCGGGCATTCTCGTCCATGAGAACGCGGAAGTCCGCCTGCGCACCCGGCTTGAGGCGAAAGTCCACGATGACGACGAAGCCGCTCATTCCCCTGCCCCCACGACATCGGTGTAACGGCGCGCCACATAGTCGAGATGCTCGCGCATGGCCGCCTCGGCCCTGTCCGGATCTCCCGAGGCGACCGCTTCGAAGATCAGCCGGTGGGCCTCGAAGGCCTTCTGGTCCTCGCCGGCGGCGAGCGTGGTGCGCCGCTGCTCCAGAAGCCATTCGGCCAGCGCCGCGTGAATCGCCATGAAGATCGGATTGCGGCTGATCTCGGCCAGCACGAAGTGGAAATCGACATCGGTGCGCTCGAAGCGGCGCAGGTCGCCGATCGACTGCCTGTTGACCTCGAGCGCCTCCTCCAGGCGCTTCAGGTCTTGCGGCGTTGCGTGCCGGGCGGCGTGGCGCGCCAGGCCGATCTCGAAGAAGGTCCGGGCGTTCTGGAAATCGTGGACGCCGCCGGGCGCCGCCATCATGTGACGCGCCGAACCCGAAAGCTGGTCGATGACCACTTGCGGCGTCGGCCGCGTCACGCGCGCGCGCTCGCCCGACCGCACTTCGACGAGGCCCATCTTGCTGAGGCGCAGCAGCGCCTCGCGCACCGACGGGCGACCAACGCCGAAATGGCGCATCAGATCGCGCTCCGACGGCAGGCGATCCGCCTCGAGGAATTCACCGTCGCGGATCATCCGCTCGAGACGATCGGCGACATCCTCGGAAAGCCTGCGCTGCTTGACCTGGGCGATGCGCACTTTGGCGTACCTGTTATACCAATGGTATGACGGTATGCTGACTGGGACCGGCGTGTCAAATGCGTCCCGGGGCCAATTCAGGATTTTTTGATCATGCACCGCAGCAAAGGCGAATTGCCGCGCGCGAAGCCCTCAGCCGTTGGCGAGCCGGCCGCGCTCGGCTCCGCCTCTCCGCTTCCGAGGCCGGACCGGCAGCAGCCGATCAGGGCTCGGAGACGTTCAGGTCGTAGCGCAGATAGTCCATCCGCCTGGCGACCTTGTCGTAGACGCGCTGCGCGTCGAAATTGTCCGGCTGCGTCATCCAGAAGATCTTGAACCAGCCGGCGGCTTCCCCGGTTTCCCTGAGCTGCCGGATCATCGCCTGCGCGGCGCCCTTGCCGCGTGCGCTCGACCGCACATAGATGTCCTGGAGGTAGCAGGCGTCGCCCCTGCTCCAGGTGAACGGGAACGTCAGGTAGAGGGTGAAGCCGATCGGCTCGTCGTTGCCGTCGACCGCCACGATGCCCCGCAGCCCGGTTCCGGCATCCATCATGCGGTTCCAATTGAGTTCGCCCATCTCGCGGTTTCCGGGTTCCGACGGCGCCAGGGCGACGAAGTCGTTCCACATGTCCAGAAACGCGGCCTGGTCGGTCTCGACGACGGGACGAACTGTGACGGCGGTCGATTTCATGGAGAATTCCCCTTTTGGATCGGCAACGCGGCCGCTTTCGGCACGGTTCCGGTCAAAGCGTGATCCTGATGCTCGCTTCGCCGGCAAGCACCACGTCGTCGTCGCTTCGCCTCAGGGCAAGCGACAGATCCGCCAGGCAGCCGGTCCCGCCGTCCTCGCGCGCCAGCAGCCGCTCGCAGGTCGCCACCAGCCTGTCGCCGGGCCAGACGGGACTTCTGAACCGCACCGCATAGCGCAGCACGGAGCCCGCGCCGAACCATGTCGTCAGCGCGGAGGCCAGCAATCCGGCAGACAGCATGCCATGCGCCATCACGTCGGGCAGGCCGGCCTGGCGCGCGAAAGCGTGGTCGTGGTGGAGCGGATTGAAGTCGCCGGATGCCCCGGCATAGCGGACGAGATCGGTGCGCGTCAGCGGCGGAAAGGCGATCGGGGCGGGTGCCGTCAGTGTCATTGGCCGGCTTTCGCCTTCTCGATCGTCGTCGACACCTCGCGGCAGACGAGCTTGCCGGAAGCGACGGACACATATTCGGTCTCCGTCCTGAGGATGCGCATCGCCCCGCCGCGCCGGCCCTCCTTCATCTCGTCCGAAATCAGGCGAGCTCGGCACTGCAGCCGGTCTCCGGCATGGATCGGTGCGAAATATTCGTATTCCTGTTCGCCATGCACGGTGCGCGACCGGTCGAGCGCGAGAATCTCGCTCACCAGCCGGGCCACGAAGTCGGCCGAGGCCACCACGGGAAAGGTCGGCGGCGCGATCGTCGGATTGTCGCCTCCGGCGGTATCATGGACGGCGCGCGCGAACTCGCGAACCTTGCCGGCCTCGACCTCGAACTCCCATTGGGCAAGCGTGTCGCCGACGGCAATCATGTCATCGCCGCCAGCGTCCGGCTGCGCCGCGTGACCAGCAGAAGCAGCACGAGCGCGAGGATGTTGAACATGATGAGCAGCGTCGCCACGGCGGTGACGGTCGGGTTCACCTGGAGCATCAGCTCGGCGAACATGCGCTTGGGGATGGTGACGTGGGTACCCGAGATGAACAGCGTCACCACCACCTCGTCGAAGCTCATGACGAAGCAGAAGATCCAGGCCGCCGCGGCGCTCGGCACGAGGTTGGGCAGCACGATCTTCGTCAGGATCTGCAACTGCGATGCGCCGAGCGTCGCCGCCACCTGTTCGATGCGGATGTCGAAGCCGCGGATCGCCGCCTGCATGATCAACACCACATAGGGCGTCGCCAGGATCACGTGGCCGAGCACCAGGCCGAAAAAGCTGCCGAGCAGGCCGGTGCGGGCGAAAAAGATGTAGAGCGAGACGGCGACGATGATCGACGGCACGATCATCGGCGCCATGAAATTGGCCTCGACGATGCGCCGCCCGCGGAACTCGCCGCGCACCAGCACGTAGGCGGCGAGCGTCCCGCAAGCCAGCGCGGCGGTCGACGCCAGCGTCGCCAGCAGCAGCGAATTCTTGCCGGCGTCGATCCAGATCGGATTGCCGAGCAGGTTCTGGTACCAGCGCAGCGACCAGGCGGGCGGCGGAAACTCCAGCGACTTGGCGTCGGAGAACGACATCGGCGCAACGATCATGATCGGCAGGCAGAGGAAGACCAGCACGAGGATCGCGAAGGTCGCGAGCGGCAGGTCGGACAGTCTGAACCGGCCGCTCACTGGTATTTCTCCCGAAGCCGCTGATAGACCGCATAGAGGGTGAGCGTGATCGCCATCAGCACCACCGAGACGACCGCGGCGATCTCCCAGCGCGCGAAACGGTTGATCAGCAGATCCATCATGTTGGCGATCAGCGGGACCTTGCCGCCGCCGAGCACCGCCGGGGTGATGTAGAAGCCGAGGCTGAGGATGAAGACGAGGATGCTCGACGCCGCCAGCGTCGGCACGGTCAGCGGAAAGAATACCTGCCAGAAGATGCGCAGGCGGCTCGCGCCCAGCGTTTCGGCGACCTGCAGCAGGCGCTGGTCGACGCGCAGCATGGCGGCATAGAGCGGCAGCACCAGGAAGGGCAGCAGGACGTTGGTCATGCCGATGACGATGCCCAGCTCGTTGTACAGGAATTCGACAGGCTTCGAGGTGATGCCCAGCCAGTGCAGCGAGCGGTTGACCAGCCCGGCATTGCCGAGGATGACGATCCAGGCATAGGTGCGCACCAGGATCGACACCCAGAAGGTCATCACCACCAGGGCGAGAACGATCATGCGCAGGCGAGGCCTGAGCTTCGTCGTCCAATAGGCGAGCGGATAGCCGAGCAGGATGGTGACGAGGGTCACCTCCAGCGACACGAACAGCGTGCGCCAGATGATCCGCATATAGGCGTTGGATTCCAGGAACTCCTGGAAGTGCCGGGTGGTCAGCGCGCCGCTCTTGGCGTCGCTGACCGCCCAATAGGCCGTGTTGAGCAGCGGAACGTCGAAGACGACCGCGGTGACGAGAAGCAGCGGCGCGATCAGCAGCAGGAGGTCCCAGCGGAACCGCCGGCGCGCCGAAGCGGGTGCGGCGGCCGGACCGGCCACCGCGCCGTCGATCGCAAGGGAGGCGTCGATCATGGACGCATTCCTGTCCGTCGCGCCGCCATCCCTCACTGCAGCAGCTTGAAGTCGTTCCAGCGCTTCTCGACCTCCTTGGCGTTGTCATACCACCACTGGCCGTTGATCAGCCACTGCACCTTCTTGTTCTCCGCCGAGGTCGGGAAGGTCTTCAGGACCTCGGGCGTGACGATCTTCTCCAGCTCCGGGCTGGGGCCGGGATAGGGCAGATAGTCGAGCAGGCATTTCTGGGCCTCGGCCTTGGTCTGGTACTCGAGCCATGGATAGAGCAGGTCCTTCTGCTCGTCCGAAATGCCCTTGGCGACCACCCACCAGGAGATGTCGAGCATGCCCTGGTTGTATGTCGCCGACACGCCCTCCTGACCGAGCACGCGGCCCGACCAGGCGATGGCGTACTGCGCCTCGTTGTCCTTCAGGAGCTGCGCCGGCTGCGCGCCCGACTGCCACCAGATCGTATCGCCCTTGATCTTCTCCAGCGTCTTGAAGGCCAGGTCGAGATCGACGCCCTTGGCCGCATCTTCGACCGACATGCCGCCGCCCATGGCGGCGAAGGCCAGCACGAATTCCGGATAGTCCGGCAGGGCGCGCTTGCCCGGGAATTTCTCGGTGTCGAAGAATTCCGCGAAATTGGCGGGTGCCTTGGCGTCGGAGCGCCAGGCCATGATGGTCGAATAGTAGCTCGCGCCGAAGCCGAACTTGTTCTTCGCCTCGTCGAACATGGCGTCGCCGCCGACGCGCGCCCAGTCGATCGGCTCGGCCAGATCCTCGGCCGAGAGGCGGAACATGTCGCCGGTCGCGCCGTCCGTCGCGACGTTGGTGATCACGCCGGACTTGGCCTGCGCGGTCATCTTGGCATAGCCGCCGGGCGTTTCCTGCACGACCTTGATGCCCTTCTCCTTGAGCAGCGGCTCGTGGATGCACTTGTCGAGCGCGTCGGCGTATTCGCCGCCGGAGTCCATGATGTGCAGCACCTTCTCCTGCGCCGCCAGCGGGCCGGAGCATGCGAACAAAGTCGCGGCGCAGAAAAGTGACAGGTTCCCCAGATGTTTTTTCATGTCATCACCTTCGCTTAGCTGTTTCGACAGGGAGGTCAGTTTCGCATCCGGCGCCCTGCCACGACGGGAATTGGCTGGTTCAGTGTCCTCCCTGCTCCGCCGCGCACTCGGGGAGCAGCCAGACGCTGGCCGGATCCCAGGACAGCGCGACGCGCTCGCCCTCGCGCATCGCGCCGCCTCCCGACCCGTTGGCGTTGATCATCCGGCCGCTGTCGAGCTCGACCGTGTAGCGGCGGATCTCCCCGAGAAAGACGACGTCGCGAACGTTGCCTTGGAGAAACCCCTGATCGGGGTGGGTGCGGATGTCCTCGGGGCGGATCATGGCGCAGACCGTGCTTCCGGGGGTGCGGTCGGAGGCGGCGCCGGGAATGCGTTCGCCGTCGGAGGTCTGGACGATGCCGCCGTCCTGGAGGGTCCCATCGATGAGATTGGCCAGGCCGAGGAAGCCCGCGGCGAAGCGCGTCGCCGGCCGGTGGTAGATTTCGGACGGCGTGCCGATCTGCTCGACCCTGCCGCCCGACAGCAGGACGACGTGGTCCGACAGCGAGAGCGCCTCCTCCTGGTCGTGCGTTACCATGATGGTGGTGATGCCGAGACTGCGCTGCAGGGCGCGTATCTCCGAGCGCACCTCCTCGCGCAGCTTGCGGTCGAGGGCGGCAAGCGGCTCGTCGAGCAGCAGGATGTCCGGCTTGAAGACGATGGCACGGGCCAGCGCGACGCGCTGCTGCTGGCCGCCGGAAAGCTGGTGCGGCCGACGCTGCTCGAAGCCTTCGAGGCGGACAAGACGAAGCGCGTCGGTGACGCGGTCGCGGACCTCGGCGGCGGACAGTTTGCGGATGCGCAAGGGGAACGCGACGTTGTCGAAGATCGACATATGCGGAAACAGCGCATAGCTCTGAAAGACCAGGCCGATGTTGCGCTGCGCCGCCGGCACGTAGGTGATCTCACGGTCGCCGAGCTCGATACGCCCCGACGTCGGCTGGGCGATGCCGGCGATCAGCGACAGCATGGTCGTCTTGCCCGAGCCGCTCGGTCCGAGGATGGTGGTGAACTCGCCCGAGGCGACCGACAGCGAGACCTCGCCGATGGCCTGGACCGGTCCGTAGGATTTCGAGACGCTGGAGAATCTGACGTTGGTCATCGGCGTTCCGCCCTTGCTCCTTCGTCAGGTGACGCGCGGCCAGTTGGACTTGGGTCTGAGATCGGCTCGTTCGGCCGTGCCTTCGGCGGAGCGGCGGGCGATCCGGTAGATTTCCTCCTCGTCCAGCCTGGTGAGGCGGCCGTGCCGGACGATGATCTCGCCATCGCACAGGACGGTGTCGACGCCGCGTGTGCGGGCGATCAGCGCCAACTGCTTGACGGGGTCGACGCCGGGTTGCGAATCCGGATGGTCGGCGCTGCGGATGACGATGTCGGCCCGCCGACCGGGCTCGATCGCGCCGAGTTCGCCCGGCATGCCGATGGCCCGCGCGCCGCCATGCGTAAACATCTCGAGGATCGCCTCGGACGACAGGAACTGGCCCCACTCGCGGCTGACCAGATAGGCAATGATGCCGAGGTCGCCGAACGCCCAGGCCTTGGCGATGTCGGTGCCGAAGGCAATCGACGTGCCGCGCGCATGCAGGTCGGGAAAGGCGCTGCGCCCGGTCTGCGAGATGCCGTAATACATGAAGTTGCCGGGGTGCCAGACCAACGCCATGCCGCTCGCCGATATCGCCTCGACCTCGGCCTCGTCGAGCACGTTCATGTGGGTGAAGGCGCTGTTTTCCCCGATCAGGCCCTGTTCGGCATAGTGGACGAGCGCCGGCTTGCCGAAGCGATTGCGGTCATAATCCGCCTCCTCCTTGGTCAGGCTCTGGTGCTGGTGGTACATCACGCCTTCGCGGTCGGCGAGCGCCTTGGCCTCGCGCATCAGCTCGTCGGTGCCGCTGCCCGATCCGTAAAGGGCGACGTGGCCGCGGACGCGCGCGCCGGCGTCCTTGTTGCGCCCGAGCTGGCCTCCGAGGTCGCGCAGGCAGCGGGCGCGGTCGTTCGGCGCGCGCTCGACCTCGCCGGCCAGCGTCTCCATGCCGACCGTGTCCCACAGCATGCAGTCGGCCAGCGAGGCGCGGATGCCGACCGCGTTCACGGCTGCCGCGATGGCGTCGGGATAGAAACTCGTTCCGGCGTCGACGAAGCCGGTGAAGCCGTTGCGCGCCAGTTCCGCCGAGGCGAGCAGCGCGCTGGCGTGCTCGTCTTCCTCGGTGATCGCGTTGATCCAGCGCTTGAACACGCCGGTGCCGCCGCCCGGCGCGTCGGGAATCGATCCCCGGCAAAGATGCAGGCCGGCATGGTAGTGGCCGTCGATGTAGCCGGGATGGACGACACCGCCCCCGGCATCGATGCGGCGGGCCGCGGTCCAGGCCTTCTCGATGGTCCGCGTCGGGCCGACCGCAACGATCGTGTTGCCGCTGATGGCGATGGCGCCGTCGGAATAGATCGTGCGGTTCACATCGACGGTCAGGACGCAGCCGCCGACGATCAGCAGGTCGCACTGTTCCGGAGGACCGGGCTGCTCCGTCATGGTCAGGCTCCGACCTTGCCGGTCTCGCGATCCCAGGCCCCCTGCCGCAGGTCGCTCTTCTCCTTCAGCAGGGCCTGCTTCTGAACACGCATCGAAGGGGTGCGCTCGAAATCCGTGTCGCGGAACTCGATGAAGCGCGGAATCTTGAAGGCGGCCAGGTTCTCGCGACAGAAGGCGATCACCTGGTCGGGCGGGAAGCTGTCGCCGGGTCGCAATTGCAGATAGACCTTCACTTCCTCGCCGCGCAGCGTGTCGGGCACCGGCACGACGGCCGCCTCGACCACCTTGGGATGCGAGCGCAGCACACCCTCAACCTCGGCGGCGGAGATGTTCTCGCCCATGCGGCGGATGATCTCCTTCTTGCGGCCGACGAAGTAGAGCAGGCCGCGCTCGTCGCGCCGCGCCACGTCGCCGGAATGGTACCAGCCGCCGCGATTGGCCTCGGCCGTCACTTCCGGCCGGTTGAGATAGCCGGCATAGAGGTGAGGTCCGCCGATCAGGCACTCGCCGGCCTCGCCGTCGGGCACATCGACGTCGTCGTCGCCGACCAGCCGGATGGTGACGCCGGGCGGCTCGACGCCCATCGTGCCGGTGCCGACCAGCTCGTCGGCCAGATGATTCGGCACTCGGCTCATCACGCCGCCCTCGGTCGAGCCGTACTGGTTGTGCCAGTGGAAGCCGTAGCGCTCGACCATCTCGGCATGCAGTTCCTTGGGCAGGCCAGCATGGATGGCGAGGCGGATGCGATGATCCTTCTCGGCTGGTCCCGGCTCGCCCTTCATCAGCAGCGCGGGGATCGAGGCGATGGAGAGGATCTCGGTCGCGTCGTACTGGGTCACCACGTCCCAGAAGCGCGACACCGAGAAGCGGCGCATGGCGACCAGCGTGCCGCGCGAGGCGAGCGAGGTCAGCAGTTGGATCGCCGGGTCGGCATAGTAGAACGGCAGGCAGCAAAGCTGGCGGTCCTGCCAGCCGCGGCGGAACATCCGAAGATCGAGGTCGACGACGCGCAGCCACCAGCCGTGATGCAGCATGCAGCCCTTCGGCGCGCCGGTCGTCCCGGAGGTGTAATAGACGGTGATGATGTCCTCGCGGTCGCACTCGACCGTGGTGAAATCAAGCGGTTCGCCGGCGTCCTCAAAGGCCTTGAGCCCGTCCGGCTCCTCGCCGTCGACCACGATGATGCGCGCCAGCGCGGGCGAATTGCCGCGCACCGCCTCGATGATCGGCAGTTGCGGCGTGCCGCAGATCGCCACGGTCGGCGCCGCGTCGGTGACGATGTGGCCGGCGTCGTACTGCATCGCCGTGGGCGCGATCGACACCATGGTGGCGCGGTTGGCGATGATGCCGAACAGCGCGATCATGAACTCCAGCCGGTTGTCGAGCATCATGACAACACGGTCGCCGGGCCTGACATAAGCCTTCAGATAACCGGCGAAGCGCTGGCAGCGGTCGAGCAGCTCGCGGCGCGTCATCACCGGGCCGTTCTCGATGATGATCGCCGGCCGCTCCGGATCCTCCAGGCAGCCTCGGGCGAGCAGGTCGATGACCGAATCGTGCGGCACCGCCGCCCAGTCCGGTGCGACGTTCTCGTGGCGGATCCAGTCGGCCGGACGCTGCGGCGCGTTGGCGACGCCGAGTTCCATGCGCGGCGCCGAGTTCGGCAGGGGCACGCTCATGCTGACACCTCGGCGTAGCCGTTCTTGATCACCAGATTTCCGTCTTGGTCCGCGGCCTCGAAGCCGACGAGGCCGCCCTCGCCCGCCCAGCGTCGGACGGTGACCGTCTGGCCCGGCGTGAGCAGCAGCGGATGGGCGAAGCGGCAACCGAGCCGCCTCAGACGCGCCACCTCGCCGCCGCAGGCGCCGTCGACGATCGCGCGCCCGGCATAGCAGAGCGTCAGCATGCCGTGGACGAGCGGCGCGGCGAAGCCGAGTTTCGCCGCGGCGGCCGGGTCCATCGTGTAGGGGGAGTAGTCGCGCGCCGCGTCGCCGTAGCGCCGCGTCTGGTCGGGCGCGAGCCCATAGGTGTCGCTCGTCGCCTCAGTCCGCGGGACCGCGGGCCGGGCCGGCACCGCCTCGCCATGCAGGATGTCGGACGCGGCGCCGCGCAGCAGGCAGGTCGAGTACTGCGTGCAGACCGGCGTACCATCGTGAAGGGCGGTCTCGGACCTGACGATGAAGGTCAGGCCGGCACGTGTTCCCCGGATGCCCCGCAGCGTCGAGACCGTGAACAGGCGCTGGCCCGGCGTGATCGTCCTGTGGAAGACAAAATCGTGCTCGCCATGCATGACGAAGCCGGCGGCGACCTTGCCGAGCACCTCCATCATGCTCTGCATCACCGGAATGTGGGCGAACACCGGCGGGGCGAAGGCGCCTGCCAGATGCTTCGGGTTCACGTCGTCGAACGAGCGTGCGAACTGCGCGAGACGGTGGCTGGAGGTGCGGAACTCTTCGGAGTCGCGCGAAAACCCGACCTGCGATCCGTCCACCGGCCTGTTCTCCACGGCGGCATTCATAGCGGCAGTCCCTCGACGAAATCGCCCAGTTTCGGCAGGCGCGGCAGCCTGTGGTTCAGCACGAATTCGAGATCCTCGATCTTCCAGCGTCCGTCCGTCTCGACATCGACGGCGATGGCACTCGGGGCGATCACCTCGACACGGTTCCCATAGGCCTGGAACACCTGGCCTGTGGCGGGACAGTCGGCGAGCGCCAGCCAGCAGATCAGCGGCGCGACGTTGTCGGGATGGAAGACATCGAAGACATCGCCCTCCGGCGGCTGCAGCGATGCCTCGATGCGGGTGCGCGCCGACGGAGAGACGGCGTTGGAGCGGACGCCGTACTTGGCTCCCTCCAGGGCGAGCGTGCGCGACAGGCCGACCACGGCCAGCTTGGCCGAGGCGTAGTTGGCCTGGCCGAAATTGCCGATCAGCCCGGCCAGCGAGGTCGTGTGGACGATCGACGCCGCCACCGGCGCGCCGGACTTGGCACGGTTGCGCCAATATTCCATGGCGTGGCGCGCCGTCGCCGCATGGCCCTTGAGGTGGACGCGGATGACGGCGTCCCACTCCTCCTCGCTCATGTTGGCGAACAGGCGATCGCGCAGGATGCCGGCATTGTTGACGAGGATGTCGAGCCCGCCGAACGTGTCGACCGCCAGGCGGACCAGCGCCCGCGCATCGTCCCAGTCCGACACGTCATGGCCGCTGACGACCGCCCTGCCGCCTGCCGCCGCGATCTCGGCAACCACCGACTGGGCCGGGGTCTCGTCCCGGCCGACGCCGTAGAGATCCCCGCCGAGATCGTTCACCACCACCGCCGCGCCATGGTCCGCCAGCGCCAGTGCATAGGAACGTCCCAGTCCGCGGCCGGCGCCGGTGACGATGGCGACGCGCCCGGAGAGCCGCCCGCCGCTCATGCCCGGCGCTCCGGCCGCGCCTGGGTCCGGCTCGCAATTCGGTCGCATCTGTGGCCCGCAGATCCCGGCATGCACATTTTCCGTATGTCCGATCAGGCGCCTGCGCGCCGTTCCCCGTCGTTTCCCCGGACCTCGGCAGTCCCGGGCGTTGTTTGACAGCAAACGCATAAATGAATATGAAGTCAACCTCATATTTTTGGATTTCCCCGCGCCGTCGGGCTCCTGTATGGCGGTACCCACCAACCCTGCCCGCGGAAGACGATCGATGAACCAGCCTGCCACCTCCGCCTCCGACCGGCCCCGCCCCGCCTATTCGGCGTGGCTCGGCACGAGCAATTCGATCACTCAGCAATTCATGGCGATCGGCGGCATGAAGGATGTGGTGAGCCTTGCCGGCGGGCTGCCGGCCGCCGAGTTCTACCCGGTCGCCGAAATCGCCGAGGCGTCGCGCAAAGCGCTCGAACGCTGGGGCTCCGCGGCGCTGGAATACGGCCCGATCGAGGGCCTGCCGGCACTGCGCGAACATATCGCCAGGCGGATCAGCCTGCAGGCGGGCCGGCAGTTCACCGCCGCGAACGTGCTGCTGACGGTCGGCGCGATGCAGGGCCTGGACCTGATCGGCAAGGTGCTGGTCGATCCCGGCGAGCTGATCGTGACGCAGACGCCGGCCTATGTCGGGGCGCTCGACGGCTGGCGACCGCGCCAGCCTCGCTACGAACCGCTCGACTGGGGCAACGGCAGCCCCGAGGCGCTCGCCGCGCTGCGCCGGGCCAAATTCGCCTATGCCGTTCCCAACTACTCCAATCCGACCGGCGCGCTGGTGCCGACCGCCGCCCGCCAGGCGCTGCTCGACTCGGTGATGGAGACGGGGACCTGGCTGGTCGAGGACGATCCCTATCTGCCCTTGCAGTTCGACGGCGAGGCCGGCCCGAGCATTCTGGCGCTGCACGGCCGCATGGAGCCGGACGGCCCCTATGCCGGACCCGTCATCTATCTCGGCACGCTGTCGAAGAGCATCGTGCCCGGCATGCGCGTCGGCTGGGCGATCGCCGAGGCAGGCATGATCCAGACGATGGCGCTCGCCAAGCAGTCGAGCGACATCGCCAGTTCGATGCTGACGCAGGCCGTGGCGCTCGAACTGCTGGAGAGCGGCATCGAGGAGACCCACGTGCCGCGCATCGTCGCCGAATACCGCCACCGCCGCGACGTGCTGTGCGCCAGCGCGGCGCGCCATCTCGGCGAATGGTTCGAATGGGAGACGCCGCCCGGCGGCATGTTCGTCTGGATGAAGGCGCGCGACGGCGCTATCGACACCGACGCGCTCTACCAGGCGGCACTGAGGGAAAAGGTCGCCTTCGTGCCCGGCAGCGTCTTCGATCCCGCCGGTCTCGACCGCACCGCCATGCGGGTGAATTTTACCCGCAGCAGCCCCGAGATCATCGAGGAAGGGTGCCGGCGGCTCGCCGCGGCGGTGCGGCGGTACTTGGCGGAGCGGTAAAGAACGCGGTCGGGATACCGGATCACTTCACCATCTGTGAGGAGGCGGAGACGTAGCGGTCCGCTTCCTCTCCCCGCAAGCGGGGAGAAGAACGCTCGTCATCGTGCCAGCAAACCTCTTTCCGACGTAAAGGTGTGGACGCCATAGCGACTCGGCCTGCGGCAAACCGGCTCCAACCATCGCCGCAGGCACATCGCCCCAGCCTCCCCGCCATGCTATCGCAAGGTTCCAACCGCCCCGAGGCAAGCGCATGGTCGGCCGCACCCATCTCCTGCTGTTCGCGGCCATCGTCGCCGAGGTGATCGCCACCACCGCGCTGGCGCGATCGGAGAGTTTCACGCGGCTGGTGCCGACCCTGGTCGCCATCGTCGGCTACGCGGCGGCGTTCTGGTTCCTGTCGTTTCCGCTGCGCACCATGCCGACGGGCGTGGTCTATGCGATCTGGTCAGGACTGGGGATCGTGCTGATCACGCTCGTCGCCTGGGTGTGGTCGAGGCAGGCGCTGGACCTGCCAGCCATTCTCGGCCTTGGACTGATCCTGGCAGGCGTGCTTGTGGTGAACCTGTTTTCGAAGACGGTCAGCCACTGACGGCAGCGCCGGCAAGCTCCGGCGGATCCTTGCAGTAGACGGCGCGATACCAGAGCACGGTCAGCAGCTTGGCAAGCTCGTCCGGGTCGAGCTCGCGTTCGTCGAGCACCGATTCCCGGGTGACGATCACCGAATAGAGATAGTGGAAGACCATGCCCTCCAGCGCGCGGGCCGCCATCATCGTCGAGCCCGGCATGCCCGCGCCATAGACGCCGCGCCGCGTGATGGAGCGGGCCAGTCCCTCGATCCACTTGCGGTGGCGCGGCCGCCACAGCGTCCGGAACTCGGGCAGGCGGCTCTGCAACTGCACGTGGCACTGCATCAGGCCGGCGTTCCGCTGATAGGCAGAGATGAAGAAGCGGTTGGTGTTGAGGATCGCCTCGTACTCGGTATGGCGTCCGCCGACCTGCCTGGCCCGATCGTAGAGAAAGTTCACGAAGTCGAGGACCACCTCGATGGCAATCTCGTTCTTGTCGCGGAAATAGACGTAGAAGGTGCCCAGTGCAACCTCGGCGAAGGCGCAGATGTCGGCGACCTTCATGTCCTGATAGCCGACCTCCTCCAGCGCGCGCGCCGCGGCGATCTTCAGCCGGAACTTGGTGCGGTCGCCCTTGGTGGCGAAGTCGGTGGCCGAATAGACATCCGCGAGATGGTCGCAGTAGCGCCCGCAGTCCAGGGTGGGAACCGCGTCCGGCTCCATGCTTTCAACCAATGCCGCCATTTGGTCTTTCTCCGCCCGTCCCTATGACACCGGCCGGGCGGAGTTTCAATCCGACCCCATCCGCGGGCCGCCGCTCTGTGAGCCATAAAATTGATATTGACTTCATATTCATGTTATCCCCTATTTTGGCCCCGCAGGCAAGTTTCGGGAAGATCGCGGCGGAGCCCTGCGCTCAGCCGCGCTACCGGGGAGGAAAAGACGTGGAAACCAGAGGCGAACGTCGATGCAACCGCCCGCCGGCCGCCGCCGCGACGGCTTGCCGCTGATGGCGCACATCCTCTCCCAGTCCCCGGTATACATCGTCGGCGCGGCCGAGACGCCGCTCGGCAAGGTGCCGGACGAGAACGAATTTTCGATGGTCGCCAAGGCGGCGCGCGAGGCGCTCGGCGAGGCCGGGCTGAAGCTGCGCGATGTCGACGCGCTGTTCACCAACTACATGGGCGAGGAAGGCTCGGTGCAACTCGGCGAATATCTCGGCATCCGTCCGCGCTACGCCGAATCTTCCGACATGGGCGGCGCCTCCTTCGAGTTCTTCGTCCATCACGCCATGCTCGCCGTGGCTTCGGGCCGCTGCGAGGTGGCGCTGATCGGCTACGCCTCGCGCCAGCGCAGCCGCAAGAACCGCAAGCGTGCCGCCGCGGCGCTCGACGGCTCGCTGTCGGCGCAGTTCGAAGTGCCCTTCGGCATCCATTTCCCGATCGGCCACTATGCGCTGAGCGCCGCCCGCTACATGCACCAATACGGGGCGACGCCCGAACATCTCGCCGAGATCGCGGTGGCGGCGCGCACATGGGCGGAGCTCAACCCGAAGGCGTGGATCCGCGCGCCGCTGTCGATCGACGAGGTGATGGCCTCGCCGCTGCTGTGCGACCCGCTGCGCAAGCTCGATTGCTGCCTGGTGACGGACGGCGGTGGCGCCATCGTGGTCGCCCGCAAGGACCGGGCACGCGACGCGGCGAAGACGCCGGTGCGCATTCTCGGCGCCGGCGAGAGCCATGTGCAGTGGCACGTCTCGCAATGCCCCGATCTCACCGTGACGCCCGGCGTCGCCTCCGGCCGCGATGCCTTCGGCATGGCAGGCATCAAGCCGGCCGACGTCGACGTGTTCGAGCCCTACGACAACTTCACCCACGCCGTGCTGCTCTACCTCGAGGATCTCGGCTTCTGCGGCAAGGGCGAGGCCGGCGCCTTCGTCGCCGAAGGCAGGCTGAGACCCGGCGGCAGCCTGCCCTCGATGACCTCCGGCGGCGGCCTGTCCTACTGCCATCCCGGCGCGCTCGGCATCCTTCTGTTGATCGAAGCCGTCCGTCAGGTGCGCGGCGAGGCCGGCGCCCGCCAGGTTCCCGGCGCCGAGATCGCCGTCGCGCACGGCACCGGCGGCCTCGCCTTCTCGACAGCTTCGACCGTGGTGCTCGCCCGTGACTGATTCCTTCTCCGACCTCGGCGCCGCCGACCCCACCACCGAGCCGTTCTGGCAGGCCTGCGCCGAACATCGCCTGACCGTCCAGCGCTGCACCGCCTGCGGCAACAGCCAGCTCTATCCCCGTCCCTTCTGCCTCGCCTGCGAGAGCGACGCCCTCGGCTGGGTCGAGGCGAGCGGCGGCGGCATCATCTATTCGCTGACGACCGTGCGCCTGCCGGTCATCGACGAGCTGAAGCCGCCCTATTATCTCGCGCTGGTCGACCTCGACGAGGGGCCGCGCCTGCTGACCAACATCGTCTCCGACAAGGCGTCGATCGGCGATCGCGTCGGCGTGGAATGGCGCGCGCGCGACGGACTGCCGCCGCTTCCGGTCTTCCGGACGACCTGAGATGGTCGCGTCGGTTGACGAGCCCGACCGCGACAGCATTGCCATCATCGGCGAGCTGATCGCCATTCCGACCGTGTCGCGCGATCCGAACCGCGATCTGCTCGCCTACGTCGTCGGGTTCCTCGGGCGCTACGGCATCGCCAGCGACATCCTGTGGAACGAGGACCGGACGAAGGGCAATCTGTGGGCGACCATCGGCCCCGCCGACGTGCCCGGCGTCATCCTCTCGGGCCATTCCGACGTGGTGCCAGTCGACGGCCAGAGCTGGACCAGCGACCCGTTCGTCATGCGCGAGGCCGACGGCCTGCTCTACGGGCGCGGCGCCTGCGACATGAAGGGCTTTCTCGGCATCGTGCTCGCCGCGGTCCCGGATCTGGTGCGGCGAGACCTCAAGGCGCCCGTCCACATCGCCATCTCCTACGACGAGGAGTTCGGCTGCACCGGCGTGCGAAGCCTCATCGATCGGCTGGCATGCATGCCGGTCAAGCCGGCGCTGTGCATCGTCGGCGAGCCGACCAGCATGCAGGTCATCATCGGACACAAGGGCGGCGGCATGTATCGCGTCGTCGTCACCGGCCAGGCCGCGCATTCGAGTCTGGCGCCCCGCGCCGTCAACGCCATCGAATACGCCGCCGAGATCATCGCCTTCATCAAGACGCTGGCCCGCGAACAGGCGGAGCACGGTCCGCACGACCATGGCTACGACCTCAGCCACTCCACCATCTCGGTGAACACCATCCAGGGCGGCGCGGCGCTCAACATCGTCCCGGATAGCTGCGTCTTCCAGTTCGACATCCGGGCGCTGCCGGACGTCGAGGCGCGCGACATCGTGGCGCGCATCGAGGCGCATGTCGCCGAGGCGATCCTGCCGCGCATGAAGGCGATCGCGCCGGAAGCGGGCGTGAGAATCGAATCGGTGGTCGAACTGGTCGGGCTCGACACAGACGCGGCGCATCCCGCCGTCACCTTCGTCAAGCGGCTGGTGCGCCGCAACGACCACGCCAAGGTCGCCTACGGCACCGAGGCCGGCCTGTTCAGTGCAAGCGCCGGCATCGTCTCCGTCGTGTGCGGGCCCGGTTCGATCGAGCAGGCGCACAAGCCTGACGAATATCTGGCACTCGGCCAGGTCGAGATCTGCGCGCGGATGATCGAGCGGCTGGCCGACCAACTGGAAGACGAAGGATTGCCCTGGTGAGCGCCACGCGTTTCGACGCGATCGTCGTCGGCGCCGGCATAGCGGGGACCGCCAGCGCCTACTACCTGCGGCGCGCCGGCCTGTCGGTCGCCCTGGTCGAGACGCATCGCCCCGGCTGGGGCGCCTCGGGCCGCAATCCCGGCTTCCTGTGGCTGCAGACCAAGGCGGCCGGCCTGTCGATGGATTTCTCGCTCGCCTGTCGCCGTTTCGCCGAAACACTTGCCGAAGCGATGCCGGACTACGGTTTTCGCCCCAGCGGCGGCGTCATCCTCTACCGCGACGCGGCTTTCGAACCGGTGGCACGCGCCTTCGTCGCCGATCGCCGCGCCGCCGGCCTGCCGGTCGATCTCCTCGACCGCGGCCAGCTTCTCGATCTTCTGCCGGCAGTCGGGCCGGAAGTCTCCGGGGCCGTGTGGAACCCGCTCGATGCGCATCAGGACACGCGCCTGCTGGTGCGCCACCTGGCGCGCGGCTTCGAGGACGATGGCGGCCTGCTGATCGCGCCGGCGCGCGTCGCGGCGATCCTCGCCAGCGGCTCCGGCCTCGCCGGCGTGCGTCTCGACGACGGCCGCGCCCTCGCGAGCCCGTGCGTCGTGGTCGCGGCCGGGCCCTGGGCCAACGCGCTTCTCCAACCGCTCGGCCTCCACCTCCCGTTCAAGCCGACCCGCTTCGAGGCCGCCGAGACCGCACCGGCGCCGTTCCGCCTCGGTCCGGTGGCCGCGGGCCAGTCGCTGTTCCGCTTCTTCACGCCGCCCGGCTTCGACGCGGCCGAGCTGCCGCGCCAACCTTCCGAACTGATCCGCCCCGATCTCGGCTTCACCGAACAGATCGCCAGCCTCCCCGATGGATCGCTGCAATTCGGCTGCGCCTACGAGATCGGCAGCGATCTCGACCAGGCGACCGTGGCAGGCCAGGCGATGGCCTGCTCGATCACCAGCCGCAATTTTCCCGGCATCGCCGCCCTGCCCGTGCTGCGGCAATGGGCCGGCGTCGTGGCGCAGACGCCGGACGGCCTGCCGGTCATCGACGCTGCCTGCGGCCCGCAAGGGCTGATCGTCAACGCCGGCCATTTCTTCGGGAACCTCGCGGGGGCGTTTTCCGGCAAGATCGCCGCCGACCTGGCGACCGGCCGCGAACCAGGCTATCCGGTGAACGGTTTCGCGCTCGACCGCTTCGGATCCTGAGCATCGCAGGGAGGACGACCATGCCGACAAAGCTCCACACGCCGACGCTTGCGCCGCTCAACGCCGGCGCCCGCCGCGACTGGGCCGGCATTCCCGTCACCATCGCATCGGATATCACCGCCGGGCGTCTGCTCGTCGACCCGCGCATCCGCCCGCTGCGTGCCTTCCCGCTCGGTGTCCGCATGGTCGGACGGGCGGTCACCGGCTGGTGCGAGCGTTCCGATTTCGGTCCCGCCCTGCATGCGATCGACGCCGCGACCGAGGGCGACGTGGTGGTGCTCGACGCCGGCGGCTGCGTGCAGACCGCCTATGTCGGCGAACTCCTGTGCGGCGCGGCGCGGCGCCGCAAGCTTGCCGGGCTGATCGTCAACGGCGCGGTCCGCGACATCGACACGCTGGCGAGCTGGGATGATTTTCCCGTCTATTGCCTCGGCACGACCGGCAAGGGCCCGCTCTCCAAGGAGCGCGGCGCCGTCAACGGTCCCATCGTGTTCGGCGGCGTCCCGGTCGAGCCCGGCGACATCGTGCTCGGCGACAATGACGGTCTGATCATCGTGCCCTCGACGCAGGCGGCGGCGCTGCTGCCGCAGATGCAGGAACGGGTGCGCATGGAGGGCGAATGGGCCGCCGCGCTGGCCTCGGGGCGCGCGCTGGTCGACGTCTTCAACGTCCCGGAAGCGATCTGAGCGGCCGCCATCTCCGACATGGTCCGCGTCCCGCATCCGCGCTGCCCCTCCGGCCCTTCGGAACGCGCCGTTCACGTTCAGCTATTTGCAGATCGTTTCGACGAAAGGGAGCCGGCGCTGACGCCCCCCTCTCCCCGTTTTGACGGCGAGAGGGTAAGGGTGAGGGGCACTTTGAGGCGTTGATGCCGCCCCTCATCGCCCTGCCGGGCACTTCTCCCCGTGAGGGACGGGGAGAAGGAGGCCGACCGCAACGCCCCGCGCGCTCCAACGGGAAGTGTGCCTATCCTAGCCCGTTCATGGGGGAGGTGCCGAGCAAGGCGAGGCGGAGGGGGCTCTCGCCAGCCTTAACTCATTCGCCGCCTTCCGCCTGCATCATGCCGCGCGTCATGCCGTAGAAGCCGGCGAGTTCGGGCATCAGCGCGGCAAGCTCGTCGAAGCGCGGATCGTCCGGTCCGACACCGACGGCCTCGATCGCCGTCATCAAGGCCCTGTGCGCGTCGAGCGTAGCGCCGTCCGGCGCATCGACCGGCGTATGGACGGACACCACCTCCGACTTGCCCTTGACCTTGATCCGGCCGACCGGCGCCAGCGCGATCCGCGGGCCGATCAGGCGGGCCGTCTCGTCGCCGACGAGGATCTCGACGTGCCGGCCCTTCGTCTCACTCTCCAGCCGCGCCGCGAGGTTGACCGGGTCGCCGAGCGCCGAATAGTTGAACCGGAAGTCCGAGCCGATATTGCCCACCACGCAGTCGCCGGTGTTGATGCCGATGCCGATGCGCAACGGGGTGATCTTGACGCCGGGCGGCGCTTCGGCGGCGCGTTGCGCGTTCAGCGCGTCGACGGCCTTCAGCATGGCGCGCGCCGAGATCACCGCGTGGAGCGCGTGGTCGGGGTCGTCGATCGGCGCATTCCAGAAGGCCATGATCGCGTCGCCGATATATTTGTCGATCGTCCCGCCGGTCTTCAGGATCTCGTCGGAGAGCGGGTTGAGAAGCCGGTTCATCAGGCTGGTCAGCCCTTCCGGATCGTCCTTCATCTCCTCGGAGATGGTGGTGAAGCCGCGCACGTCCATGAACAGGATGGTCAGCTTGCGACGCTCACCGCCGAGCTTGAGCTGCGACGGGTCGCCTGCCAGCCGCGACACCAGCACCGGCGACAGATATTGCGAGAAGGCGCGGGTGATCTGCCGGCGCCGGCGCCGCTCGGTGGCGAAATCGCGCGCGCTCTGCGCGCCGGCGACCAGCAGGAACGCCAGCGCCGGACTGGTCGGCGCGAGATAGACGCGGCCGAAGTGCAGCAGCAGATAGGATCCCAGCACCGCGGCGAAAACCACACCGGCAGCGACCGCGGCCGTCGTCCAGCCGGTCCCGCGCCGCACCGCCAGGCCGGCGAGCAGCGCGGCGATGGCGATCGCCGCGAACGTCGCCTCCATCCCCGCCGGCGACAGATGCAGCGCGCCGGCGAGATTGTCGAGAACCGTCGCCTGCACTTCCACGCCGGGGACAAGGCGGCGGCTGCGTGGTGTGAACGACGTGGCGAACGTGTCCGCACCGCCCTTGTCGAGGCTGGGGGCGGACTGCATCGACAGGCCGACGATGACGATGCGGTCGCGGAACAGGTCCCTGGGGAGGAAGGCCTCGGGGTCGAGCGCCTGATAGTACGAGACCGTCTCGTAGGTTCTGGCCGGGCCGAAGGCCTGCATCAGTCCGCCGGCGGGACTTTCGATCGATACGCCGGCGCGGTCGAGAAGGCGGGCGGCGAAGCCGTCGCGATAGGCCGGCATGCGGCGCAGCGTTCCGTCGCCGTCGATCACCACCGAGACCAGTCCCGGCCGGGCTCCCCGATCGGTGAAGGCGGAGATCGGTTCGACCCGCATATACTGGTCGGCCTGCGGCGTGCGGATCAACGTCTCGTCGGCGGCAAGCACGACGTCCGGCCCGAGCGCGGCCGCCAGCGCCTGGTCGGACTGGGGATTGGAGGGCTCGGCGAAGATAATGTCGAGGCCGATCGCCCTGGCGCCGGCCTTGCGCAGCGCCTCCACCAATTGCCCGTGCAGGCTACGCGGCCACGGCCACTGGCGCCCGATCTCGGCAAGCGACGGCTCGTCGATGGCGACGATGATCGGCGTGGACGAACTGCGCGGCGGTGGCGCCGCGGTGGACATCCAGTCGAAGATGCGCAGATCGAAGAGCTGAAGCGGGGCGGCCTGCGCCAACAAGGCGACCAAAAGCACGACGACGCTCGAAAGGGCGGCCACGTCGCGCAGCCTGCCCCGCTCGCGCCGGTGCTCGCCCGCCGCCGGCGCCATGTCAGAACCGCAGCTTCAGCGAACCGGTGAAGCTGCGGCCCCAGCCGGGAACGTAGGGCGCGACCTCGAAATCCTCGTCCAGAAGGTTGTAGGCGGCCAGTTCGAGTGCGATGCGCTTGTCGAACGGCTCCCAGGTGGCGAAGGCGTCGGCGGTCCAGTAGGAGCCGAGCGTGCGTATTCCGGGCAAGTCGGCCGTCCGCGAGCCGACATAGGTGGCGGCGAGCGTCACCTTGAAATCCGCCTGGTTGACCCAGGTCAGGCCGAATCTGGCCGTATGCTCGGGAATGTAGGGCAGAGGCGCTCCGTCCAGGCCCTGCATGCGATTGCGCGACTCCGCATGGGCATAGGTCGCGAAAGCGCCGAGGCCGTGCGTCAGCCAGAGGTTGAGCGTGGCGCTGAGGCGGTCGATCTCGCCCTCCTCGACCGAGATCTGGTCCAGCGAAGCCGGGACCGGGATCGCCAGGTTGTCGACCTTCTGATGCTGGTAGCCCAGCGAGGTGAAAACATTGCTGGTCCACTGCGCGTCCCAGCGGGCGGCGAAGGTGTCGCTGCTGCCGCCGACATCGAGCGGCACCTGGTCGGCCTGCAGACCCACCACCCCGATGGGCGCAAGCGTCGCGGCGTTCAGCGTGCTGCCTTCCCGCAGATAGCCGGCGCGGAGCGAATGTCCCTCGACCGGCGCCCAGGCCGCGCCGAGGCGCGGCGCGAACTCCGTCTCGCTGAGCGCGTCGCCGTCGTAAAGAATGCCGAAGGCCGCGGCCTCGATCTTCAGTGTCGGCGTCACCTCATAGACGGCGTCGAGATAGGCCCGGCCGGCCGTCAGGTCGTAGCTCTCCGACGCGGTGGTGAGGGTCGGCGGACCAAACGGCAGCAGCAGGATCGCCGACTGGGTCCGATCCTGGCGGAAGGTGCCGCCCTCCGCGCCGTAGCGCAGGGTCAGGTCGCCGATCCCCAGCGTATGGTTGACGGCGCCCATGATCGAATCCTGACTGGAGGTCACGGTCTGCGACTGCACGGCATCGATCGGCCCGATGACCGTATCGAGCCGCAGCGCGTTCAGGTCCGCGCTGTCCCGGTCGAAACCCGAAAGGAAGACCCCGGCGCTGACGACGTTGCGATAGCCGAATGTGTGGCTCCAGGCGCCGCCGTAGCTCGACGACTCGTCCTCTACCTTGCGATCGTAGGCGAACGCCGACACGTCCAGCCCGAAGCCCAGCGGGATCGGCGGATCCAGAAAGAACAGACCGTCCGAAATCCTGCTCTCGATGTTCTGGACGTTGGCGAAGGCGACGATGCGGTCATAGGGCGTCGGCTGGGCGGTGACATAGCCGGTGCCGGTCACCGTCTTGTCGGACAGGCCGAAGCTGGCGGTGGGCAGATTGCCCGTCCGGGCGGTGCTCTGCCGCTTCTCCTCGGTGTCGCGCACGTTGATCTCGCCGAAGAAGCTGACGGGGAAGGGATAGGCGACATAGCCCTGTATGTCGCCGCCGGCCGTCCAGCCTTCGACGTCTCCGGCGACGCCGCCGCCCGAAACGCTGGCCTCGACGAACGGCCGCTGGATGAGGTTGGCGCTGCGCGAGCGGCTGGAAATCATCTGCGGATCGAGCAGCAATGCCTGGAGGACCGATCCGAAAGCCTCGTCATTGCTCTGCGGCTCGGCGACCGGCGTACCGGCGCTCAGGGTGTTGACGAAGGCCGTGGAGCTGCCGGCGACGGCCTGGTCGACGAGCGCCGACGCCGAAAGCGGATCGAAGACAGCGTCGCCATAGAAGCGGCCCCAGGCGTCCAGGCCCTGCAGCCGGTAGGCCTGGTTCAGCGTCGAACCCTGGTCGCGGCTGGCACTCAGCGACGCGAAGTCGCCGCCGCGCGCCCGCGCCCGCTTCAATCCCTCCTGAGCGGAACGGATCGCCCTGTCGGCATCATAGCCGTCGATCGCCAGGGCGGTCGCGACGCTGGCCGGCGCCGGATCGTTGGGGTCGAGGCGGTCGGCGTTTTCCAGCGCCTGTTCGGCCGGCTCCTTGTCGCCGCTTTCCGAATAGGCTGCCGCGAGCAGCAGCAGCGCCTGCGCGTAGGCGGGATTGGCGGTCGTGCCGGCGAGCAGGTCGCGACGCGCCGCGTCGAGATCGCCCTCCTTCATATGGTACGAGCCGCGGGCCACCAGGCCCAGCGAGAATTCCGGATCCTGTTCCAACGACTTGTCGATCAGGACCTTGGCCTCCGCGAGGCGGTTCTGGTCGAGGTAGAGGATGGCGAGATTGGCATAGGAAACGGGGTCGCCGGGATCGAGTTCGATCGCCGTCCTCAGCGCCGCCTCCGATTCGCGCTCCGCGCCGCGAGCGCCGTGGACGAGGCCGAGCGCATTCCAGATCGTGGTCGAGCCGGGATTGAGCAGGCGGGCCCGTTCGAGGTCGGCCAGCGCACCCTCCAGGTCGCCTTCCAGGTCGGCCCGGTAGTTGGCACGGGCTTCGAGGGCCGTCGGATGGTCGGGATCGAGAGACAGCGATCGCTCGATCGCTTCCTTCACCTGCTCCCGGTCGTCGATCAGCAGCGCGAACTGCGCCCGCACGGCCGGCAGGGTGGCGTCGGTCGGGTAGCGCTGCTCGGCCCGGCGCACCACCTCGATCGCCGCGGGAATGTCCTTGATGAACCCTGTCGACCAGGCGTCGGCGATCGCGGCATACGGCCCGCCGTCCCGGACGTTGGGGAGCGGCTGAACGACGTCGGGATTTGTCAGCGACCGGACGAAATAGGCGCCGTAGGCGGCGACCGCGCCGCGCCGCGCGTCGAGATGCGGCCGGGCGCGGGCATAGAGGCGTCCGGCCTCGTCGTAGCGCCTGTCTGCGCCGGCCAGCGTGGCGTCGAACAGGTCGAGCCGAGCCTGCTGCCTTGGTGACAGCCGCGATCGCCTGGCCTGGTCGGCCGCGGCTTCCGCCACGGCCCTGCCGTCGATCGACAGCGACACCTCGGCGAGCGTCAGCCAGTCCTCGGGGTTGCGCGCAGACTCCGGCAGTGCGCGGATCCGTCCCCGCTCGCCGGCGATGTCGGTGCTCGACAGCGGCGATACGGGAATCGCGCCGAAGCCGTTGCGCAGCGAGAGATAGAACAGCATCTGCTCGCGATCGTCCGGGGCGACGACCACCGTCTTGGTCGGGGGCATGCCGATGCGGGCCGAGGCGGCCTCGCCGCGCACCACGGAAACCTTTCCCTGGGGATTGGCCAATTCGACCGTGCCTTCGAGCACGATCATCGAGGTGCGGTCGCCGTCGACCGTCATCGTCCAGTCGGTGCCGCGGATCGCCGCGGCCGCCGCCGGCGTATCGATGACCAACCCCTCGCCGCCGCGCTCGGCGCGGGCCCAGATGCTACCGGTCTGAAGCTCGAACTCCGAATCACCGCCTGGGTTGATGGACTTCACGACCATCGTCGTGTTCCGGCCCATGCGGATCTGGGTATTGTCGGAGAACAATACCGCCAGATTGCCCAGCGCGTTGGTGCGCAGCACATCGCCGGCCAGCAATTGCTGGTCGACATCGACGCCGCGCCAGTTCGACACCTCGATGAACCGGACTTCCTCGCCGACCTTGCGGGCGATCACCGAGCCGGCGGCCGTCCCGCTGCGCGCCACGGGCTCGGCCAGCAGGGGCTGCGCAAGGCCGAGGACGAGCATCGCCGCAACTGTTAGCCGCCGTCCCCGCATCGTTCCCGCCGCGCCGATCTGTCGCGGCGGTTATCCCTGTAAACGGAAAGGCCTGTCAACCTCGGCGGTCAAACGTCCGCCGAGTGTGGCAGGGTTGCTCCGCGCGGATGAAAACGCCGTGAGCACCGGCCGCGCCAGTTGCCTTCTCCCCCCGACTGGAGGCAACACTGTCGTCAATGCAGCACCGGTGATCGGAGGGCTGGAAGACGGCATGCGGCAGCGCAGCCCGACATCGACGGTGCGGAGCGCCGGACGCCCGGCCGGCCCGGCGGGCCGGGCCGCGCCGCCGCGCGAAACGAGCGCGCCGCCCACTCCGGCCGCGGCGGCGCGGCGGGTGATCGGCGTCGCGTCCCGGGGCATCCTGAAGATCCCCGGCCTCGCCGATTTCCTCGACGCCCAGCCCGAGCTCGTGTCGCGCTGGAACAGCGCGCGCTTCGACACGATCGCCGGCTGGGGCCGCAAGCCGACCTCGCGCGCGGCACGGCTGCTGGCCGAACAGAACGGCGTTCCCTTCCTGACGCTCGAGGACGGTTTCCTGCGTTCCGTCGGGCGCGGCGACCAGGATCCGCCGATGTCGATCGTCGTCGACGATCTCGGCATCTACTACGACGCGACCGCCCCGTCGCGGCTGGAGGTGATGATCCCGACACCGCTCGACGAGGCCCAGACGCTTCGCGCCCGCGCGCTGATCGCTGGCTGGCGACGGGCCCGCATCTCCAAGTACAACCACGCCCGTGACCCGTCGACGCCGCTGCCGGAGCGCTTCGTGCTGGTGGCCGACCAGACCTATGGCGACGATTCGATCCGCTGCGGCCTCGCCGATCCCGGCAGCTTCCAGCTCGCGCTGCGCATGGCGCTCGAGGAGAATCCCGAATCGACCGTCCTGGTGAAGACGCATCCGGACGTGTGGGCGGGGCGCAAGCGCGGCCATTTCGACCTGCACGCCCTTTCCTTCACCGACCGGGTGCGGGTGATGGGCGAGGATTGCCACCCGGCCCTTCTCCTCGAGCGGGCCGAGGCGGTCTACGCGGTCACCTCGCAGCTCGGCTTCGAGGCGCTGCTGTGGGGCAAGCCGGTGCGCTGCTTCGGCATGCCGTTCTACGCCGGCTGGGGCCTGACCCAGGACGAACAGGCGCCGCCGGAGCGCCGCGGCGGGGCGTCGCTGGAGCAGCTCGTCCACGCCGCCCTCGTCCGCTACCCGCGCTATCGCGACGCGGAGCGCGGCCGGCGCTGCGAGGTCGAGGCCGTGCTGTCGCATCTCGCGCTGCAGCGGCGCATGGCGGCGCGCTTCCCGCGCGACGTTTTCGCCGTCGGCTTCTCGGCCTGGAAGCGGCGGGCGATCCGCCAGTTCCTGGCCGGCTCGGAGGTGCATTTCAGCCGCTCGACCCACGGCATTCCCGACAACGCGACGGTCGCCATCTGGGGCGATCGCGGCGGCAGCCTGCCGGCGGCCGGCACGCTGATCCGGGTGGAGGACGGGTTCCTGCGCTCCATCGGCCTCGGCGCCGACATGGAGCGCCCGCTGTCGCTGGCGCTCGATCCGGTCGGAATGTACTACGATCCCCGCGACGCCTCGGCGCTCGAACGGATCCTCTCCAAGCACCCGTTCGACGAGCGGCTGGTCGAGCGGGCCGGCCGGCTGCGCGAGCGCATCGTCAGCGAGCGGCTGACCAAGTACAATCTCGCCGACCAGGCCTGGTCGCGGCCGGATACGGACAGGCAGGTGGTGCTCGTTCCGGGCCAGGTCGAGCGGGACGCGTCGATCCGCTACGGCTCGCCGCGCATCAAGACCAACATCCACCTGCTGCGGGCCGTGCGCACCGCCCTGCCCAGGGCGCACATCGTCTACAAGCCGCATCCCGACGTCGTCGCCGGTCTCCGCGACCCCGGAAACGACGAGAGCCACGCGCATCGCGAAGCCGACGAGGTGGTGACCGAAGGCTCTGTGATCGCGATGCTCGACAGAATCGACGAACTCCATACCATGACGTCGCTCGCCGGCTTCGAGGCGCTGATCCGCGGCAGGCCGGTGACCTGCTACGGCCAGCCGTTCTACTGCGGCTGGGGGCTGACGACCGACCGCCTGCCGGTGGCGCGCCGCGGGCGCCGGCTTTCCGTCGACGCGCTCGTGGCGGGCTGCCTGATCCTGTACCCCACCTATGTCAGCCGGACGACCGGGCACTTCCTGACGCCGGAGCAGGCCGTCGACGCGCTGGTCGCCTGGCGCGAGACGTCGACCGGCACGCCCTATCTGCGCCGCAAGGCCTTGCGGCTGGAGCGCTGGGTGCTGTCCGGACTGCGGACGATCCGCAGAGGCTGAACGCGGCCTGGTTCAGGCGCCGCGCATCGCCGGCTCGGAGCGGGCGGTCGTCTTCTCGTAATATTGTATGGCGCGATTGAGCGACGGGAATTCGAGCAGCCTGCCGCCTTCGAGCACGATGCCGTGGTTGCAGAATTCCTTCATGAGCTGGGCGCTGTGCGAGATCAGGATCACGGTCGACTTGTCGAGCCGCTCGTTCAGCACGATCTTGCACTTGCGCCGGAACGACGCGTCGCCGACCGCGATCACCTCGTCGATCAGGTAGTAGTCGAACTGGATCGCCATCGACACGCCGAACGACAGGCGCGCCCGCATGCCGCTCGAATAGGTGCTGACCGGCTCCTTGATGTACTTGCCGATCTCGGCGAAGTCCTCGACGAAATCCAGCAGCTCCGGATAGTTCCGGCCATAGATGCGGGCGATGAAGGCGAGGTTTTCCCGCCCGCTCAGCGAGCCATGCAGCCCGCCCTTGAAGCCGAGCGGCCAGGAGACGCTGCCGTCGCGGAAGATGCGCCCGGAATCGGGCACTTCCGCTCCCGACAGCAGGCGCATCAGCGTCGACTTTCCCGCACCGTTGCCGCCGATGATCGCGGTGTTGCGGCCCTTCACGAAGGCGCTGCTGATGTCGTTCAGCACCATCTGCCGGCCGAAGCGCGACGGATAGGATTTGGTGACGTTCTCCAGCCGGATCATCGTCGGCCTATCCCATCGAACCGGCTGCGATCACGGCGCGCGTCACACCGTGTGATCGCGAACCGCCTGGACGACGAGGTAGCCGATCAGCCACGCCACGCAGAGGGCGAAGAAGGCGATGATCGTGTTGATGATGCGCAGCGGATAAAGCGCAACGTCGGGCACGGTCGGCTCCACGGCGATGGCGAAGTAGCGATCCTGCCGGCGGGCTTCCGCCTGCGAGGTCTCCAGCGACGACAGCGCCGAGGTATAGGCCTTTTCCGCAAACTCCTGTTCCAGCGCCAGCGCATTGTACTCGTTGAGCTGCGTGGACAGGTTGTTGGCTCCCGTCCCCTGGCCCGAACCCATGCCGCGACGCTTCAAGTCGAGCTCGGTCGTGTACGACGCGATCTGCCGGTCGAGCACGCGCACCGACGGCGAGTTCGGGTCGACGGTCGACAACAGCGCGGCGCGGCGCGACTTGAGCTCGATCAGCGTCTTCTCGAGACCCTGGATGATCACCTGATCGGATTCGGCGACCATCGTCGGATTGGCGGTCTGCTCGCGATCGCGGAATGCCGCGACGGCCTGGCGGGCCTCGATCAGACGATCCTCGGTGCGCGTCACCTCGGACTGGGCGGTCGAGATCAGTTGCAGGCGCGCCTTGGTCGACAGGTCGTTCACCAACTGGTTGGAGACGTTCAGCACGGCCTGGGCGATCGCGGTCGCATCGGGGCTGCTGAACGCCGTGACCTGGAACGTGGTGATCGAGGTGGTCGAGTTGTAGCTCGCGTCGATCATCCAGCGCCAATAGTACACGAACTCCTCGAGCGGCATGTCCGCGTCGATCCGGTAGACCGGGTCGATCTCCGGACCGGCGAAATACCGGCGCACGTCGATCCCGAGCTTCTGCTTGATGTCGAGCAGGATCTGCGTCGAATGGATATAGTCGATGACGATGTAGGCGTCCGCGGCCTGGGTGCTGGCACCCGGCAGCGCGGTCAGCCCGAGCGTCTCCAGACCGGACTTCTCGGTGCCGCGCACGGAGAACCGCATCTCCGACCTGTAGTGGTCGGATGCGACGAACGCATAGTAGAGTCCGACCAGCACGACCGGCAGCAATACCGCCAGCATGAAGGAAATCTTCGCCCAGCCGAGGCGGCGCAGCTTGCGTACCGGCGCGGCTGCCGGCTGAACCGTTTCCTCGACCGCCGGGGCAGCCGGTACCGGCCGCGTCGCGGGGCGCGCGACCGCGCGTGCCTGCGGGGCCGGTGCGATGTCGGCGGCGGCGTCGGTCGCCGGCGCGACCAGCCGCAGCTTGGGAGCCGCGGTGGCGGCCGGGGTCGCCGCCCGCGCGCTGCGCGCCGCCGGCTGGCCCGCAGGCTTGGCAGCGGCCGCGTCTTGCCGCGGCGGCGGCTGCCGCGGCAGCGGCGGAAGGATTGCCATCGGCGGCTGATGGGGCGTGCCGCAGCCGCCTTCGATGCGCCTCCGCGGGCACAAGCTTGGGCGCGGCCGGCTCGGCCGCCTTGGCAGGCGGCGCGGCGGCGGCGTTCGCGGTTGCCGCCGGCTTCGGCGCGGCGGCTGCCGCCGGGCTCGGGGCGGCATCGGGCTTGGCGGCGGCAGGTGCCGCCGCAGCGACGGGCTTTTCGGTGACGGGGGCGGTCGCAGCCATCGGCGCATCCGGTTTCGCGGAGACGGACGCCGGCTTGACGGCGGCGGCCTTCTCGATTGCACGGTCGGAGCCGGCCGGGTTCGCCGCTGCTTGCGCAGCCGGGGCCGCCTCCTTTGCCGCCGCCGGCGCGGCAGGTGCCGCCAGCTTGGGCTCAGTCGCCACAAGCACCTGATTTGCGGCGGCATCAGGGCGTGCCGCCACGGCCTCCGGCCTGGCCGCCACGGGCGCCACCGGCTTGGCCGCCGTCTCGGCACCCTTCGCAGCCTCCGGCTTCTCGGCCACCGGTGCCGCCTGCGGCGGTGCCGCAGGTTTGGGCTCGGCGCCAGCCGCCTTCACCGGAGTATCCTCCGACTTCGCGGCGGCGGGAGGCGGCGGGGTGGTGACGGGACCGGCCGGCCTCGCAGGCACCGTCGGCGCGGCCGCCGCTGGCGATGGCGGAGCTGCCGACGTCACGGCCGGCTTCGGCACATCCTCTGCCTTCGCAACGGCGGACGGCGGCGTGGCGGCAGCCGGAGCGGCTTGCGGCGGGCGAGCCGGCTGCACGACCGCCGCTGGCGATGGCGGAGCTGCCGGCGCCACGGCCGGCTTCGGCGCATCCTCCGCCTTCGCGGCGGCGGGCGGCGGTGGAGGGACGGCGGGACCGGCCTGCCTCGCAGGCGCCGTCGGCGCGGTCGCCGTTGGCGGAGCTGCCGGCGTCACGGCCGGCTTCGGCGCATCCTCTGCCTTCGCGGCGGCGGGCGGCGGCGGCGCGAAGGCGGGACCGGCCGGCCTCGCAGGCGCCGTTGGCGCGGCCGCCGCGGGCGATGGCGCAACGGCCGGAGCGACTTGCGGCGGGCGCGTCGGCTGCGCGACCTGCGGGCGCAAGGCATCGATGCGGGCTGCGATCGACTGCATGCTGGCATTGGCGGCATCGCCGGGGCGCGCCGGCGCAGCGTTGGGCGCCGGCTCGCTGACCCGGCCGAGCGCGGCGAGCGCCTCCGCATAGCTGCGCGGCGGCGGCGCCTGCCTGGTTTCCGGGGCCGGTCTCGGCGCAAGCACGGCGGCAGCCGCGCCGGACACGATCGATTCTGCCGGCGCAGGGCCCGCTGCCGGCACCGCGGAACCCTCCGCAGGGAGCGCAGCGGCCGAGCTTGCGTTCTGGAGCTTCGTTGCGCCGAGATCGCCGAAATCCGGATCGGACCGCAGCGCCTCGGCAATGGCATCGATGAAATCGTTTTCGTTCAAAGGTTTGACAGCCCAGCCCGAATTTCTGAATTCGCCTTCACGGAGCCAATCGGTAGCCGCGCAATGCGAAAGCAGTATGTCAAAATCTTGGCTAATAAAACATAACCGGCGCCGAAACGCCATCGTCCCGCACGTGCCGCCCTCGAATCCCGGGAACAGGATCGGACACGCCGTCCCTCGCCAAATGAGACGCCATGCTGCTTTTGGAAGCGCGGAGCTGCCCGATTTTCTGCATTGTCGACGGTCATATCCCGCATTTTGACTCGCATTCGGTCACAAGATCGGTAAAAAGCCACAGCCCTGCGTTGACAGAGCGAGTCTGTCTGGCGGAAAGTCGTTCGATCGCGGCCCGCTTCGACGATGCTCGCGCAGTCAGACCGCGAGCAAGGGCGAGCACGAGGCTCCGATGACGGTTCAGGCAGGACGCATATTCCGATCTGCGGCAACGGCTTTCGCCGGCTCCGCCGTGCCGCCGGCCGGCGCACGGTCCCCGCATTTGGCTGGATCCGGTCCGATGACGACGCCATCAACGACACTCTCCGGAACCACACATCCATGACCCTTCCCGGCCACGCCCAGATCGTCGTCATCGGCGGCGGCATCATCGGCTGCTCGACGGCCTATCATCTGGCGCGCGACCACAAGGCCGACGTGGTGCTGATCGAGCAGGGCAAGCTGACCTCCGGATCGACATGGCATGCCGCCGGGCTCGTCGGTCAGTTGCGCTCGTCGGCGTCGATCACCCGCGTGCTGAAATATTCGGTCGACCTCTACAGGGCGCTGAAGGACGAGACGGGCCTCGAGACCGGCTGGAAGATGACCGGCTGCCTGCGCCTGGCCACCAACCAGGATCGCTGGACGGAGTATCGCCGCCTTGCCACCACGGCGAAGAGTTTCGGCATGGAAATGCACCTGATCTCGCCGGAGGAGGTCAAGCGCATGTGGCCGCTGATGGACGTGTCGGATCTCGTCGGCGCCTCATGGCTGCCCACCGACGGCCAGGCCAGCCCGTCCGACATCACCCAGTCGCTGGCCAAGGGTGCGCGCCTGCACGGCGCTAAGCTGTTCGAGGAGGTGCGCGTCACCGGCTTTGAGATGGACGGCAACCGCATCACCACGGTGAAGACCAGCCGGGGCGACATCGCCTGCGAGAAAGTGGTGAACTGTGCCGGCCAGTGGGCGCGCCAGGTCGGCGCCATGGCTGGCATCGATGTGCCGTTGCAGCCGGTGAAGCACCAGTACATCATCACCGAGAAGATCGACGGCCTCGCTGCCGATGCGCCGACGCTGCGCGATCCCGACCGCCGCACCTATTTCAAGGAGGAGGTCGGCGGGCTGGTGATGGGCGGCTATGAGCCGAACCCACAGGCCTGGGACACCGGCCTGCCCGGCGGCGACGTGCCGGACGAATGGGAATTCCGTCTGTTCGACGACGATTTCGACCATTTCGAGCAGCATATGAGCCAAGCAATCGCCCGCGTCCCGGCGCTGGAGACGGCCGGCGTCAAGCAGATGATCAACGGACCCGAGAGCTTTACGCCCGACGGCAATTTCATCCTGGGCAGCGCGCCGGAATGTGCGAACATGTTCGTCGGCGCCGGCTTCAACGCCTTCGGCATAGCGTCCGGCGGCGGCGCCGGCTGGGTGCTGGCGCAGTGGGCGATGGACGGCGAGGCGCCGCTCGACCTCTGGGTGGTCGACATCCGCCGCTTCTCCGGCCTGCATCGCGATCGAAGCTGGGTGCGCGACCGCACGCTCGAGGCCTACGGCAAGCACTACACGATCGGCTATCCGCACGAGGAACATGATAGCGGCCGGCCGCGCATCGTCTCGCCGCTCTACGGGAGGCTGAAGGCGCACAACGCCGTCTTCGGCTCGAAGCTCGGCTGGGAGCGGCCGAACTGGTTCGCTCCGGCCGGCGGCGAGGCGCGCGACATCTATTCGATGGGCCGGCAGAACTGGTTCGGCGCGGTCGGCGACGAACACCGGCACGTGCGCGACAAGGTCGGCATCTTCGACCAGTCCTCCTTCGCCAAATACGAGGTCACCGGTCCGGACGCGCAGCGCGCGCTCGACTGGATCTGCGCCAACGATGTCTCGAAGCCGGCCGGCCGGCTGACCTACACCCAGTTGCTGAACACCCGTGGCGGCATCGAGGCCGACCTGACCGTCGCCCGGCTCGCCGAAGACCGCTTCTACGTCGTCACCGGAACCGGCTTCCGCACCCATGACCGCGCCTGGATCGCCGACCATGTTCCCCACGGGCTGGAGGTGGCGATCGAAGACATCACCGAAGCCTGGGGCACGCTGTCGCTGATGGGCCCGCGGGCCCGCGACGTTCTGGCCGCCGTCACCCGATCCGACGTGTCGAACGCCGCCTTCCCTTTCGGCCATGTTCGCGAACTCACAATCGCCGGCGCGACGGTACGCGCCCTGCGCGTCACCTATGTCGGCGAACTCGGCTGGGAGCTGCACATCCCGATCAACGCGACCGGCGAGGTGTTCGACGCGCTGATGACGGCGGGCAAGCCGTTCGGCATCCGGCCGGTCGGCTACCGCGCGCTGGAATCGCTGCGCCTTGAAAAGGGATATCGCGCCTGGGGCTCCGACATCACCCCCAACGACACGCCCCGCGAGGCCGGTCTCGGCTGGGCGGTGAAGCTCAGGAAGAACATCGACTTCGTCGGCCGCCGCGCGCTGGAGGCGATCGACGGCGCGGCGCTGACCAAGCGCTTCGCCGGCTTCACCGTCGACGATCCCGACATCGTGCTGGTCGGCCGCGAGACCATCCTGCGCAACGGCGAGCCGGTCGGCTACCTGACCTCGGGCGGTTACGGCTACACGGTCGGCAAGAACATCGGCTACGGCTATGTCCGCCACGCCGCCGGCGTCTCCGACGATTTTCTGGAGAGCGGCGACTATGAGCTGGTCGTGGCGATGGAGAAGACCCCCGCCCGGCTGCATCTCGAGCCGCTCTACGATCCCAAGGGCGAGCGGGTGAAGGGGTGATGGCGGACCTGACGACGCCCCCTCCACCGCCTTCGGCGGTCCCCCTCCCCCGTAGACAGGGGAGGATCAGAGGTGCCGCCTGCACGCCCCAAATCCTCCCCTGCGAAGCGGGGGAGGGGGACCGCCGAAGGCGGTGGAGGGGGCGCATCCATATCGTCGAATCGAAGACCGAAAGAGCCCATGCCCTTCCGCGCTGACCGACACGTCCACATCCTGATCATCGGCGGCGGGGCGATCGGCACGTCGCTGGCCTACCACCTCGCCCGCGACGGCGCGAAGGACGTTCTGCTGGTCGAGAAGGCGCAGCTCACCCATGGCTGCACCTGGCATGCCGCCGGCCTCGTCGGCCAGCTACGCGGCAAGAAGAACCTCACCCGGCTGATGCAGAACTCGGTCGCGGTGTTCGACCGGCTGCAGGCCGAGACCGGCCAGGACATCTCGTGGAAAAAAGTCGGCTCGCTCAGGCTGGCCGGCAGCGCGGCGCGCTGGAGCGAGATCCGCCGCTCGATGGGCCAGGCGAAGAGTTTTGGCGTCGAATGCCATTCGCTGTCGGCCGAAGAGGCGGCAAAGCACTTCCCGTTCATCGTCAGGGACGGCATCGAAGGCGCCGCCTTCATCCCCGGTGACGGCTATATCGACCCGTATTCGCTGACCATGGCCTATGCCAAGGGCGCGCGCCAGAACGGCGCGCGGATCGAGGAAGGCGTCCGCGTCGAGGAGATCGTCGTCGATAATCGCCGCGCGGTCGGCGTGGTGACCAATGGAGGAACGATCTCCTGCGACATCCTCGTCAACTGCGCCGGCCTGTGGGCCAAGCGCGTCGGGAAGATGGCCGGCGTGCCGCTGGCGGCCGGCATCGTCGAGCACCAGTATTTCGTGACCGAGAAGAAGCTGACGCTCGATCCCGGCCTGACGACGCTGCGCGACCCCGACAACAATTTCTACCTGAAACCCGACACCGGCAGTTTTGCCATCGGCGGCTGGGAGGACGGGTCCAAGGGCTGCTGGCGCGGCGAACCGCCGCTCGACTTCGGCCGGGAGCTCTTTGCACCGAACATGGAGCGTCTCGAACTCTTCGCCCTGCCGGTGGCCGAGCGCCTGCCGGTGCTCAACGAGATCGGCATCCAGACCGTCATCAACGGCCCGATCCCGGTCTCCTATGACGGCGAGCCGATCATGGGCCTGGCGCCCGAGCTCGACAATTTCTACGTCGCCTGCGGCTTCACCGCCGGCATAGCGGCCTCCGGCGGCGCCGGGCTGGCGCTGTCCAACATGATCCTGCACGGCGATGCCGGCATGGACCTCTGGCCGTTCGACGTGCGCCGCTTCGGCGCGGTGCAGGCGCAGGGCCGCTATCTCGAACAGCGCGCCATCGAGGCCTATGGTGCCTATTACAAGATCCACTGGCCGGCCGAGGAAGCGCATGCCGGGCGCGGCCTGCGGCTGTCGCCGCTGCACGAGCGGCTGCGCTCGCGCGGCGCGGTGTTCGGCTCCAAGTTCGGATGGGAGCGGCCCAACTGGTTCGCACTCCCCGGCAGCGACGCGGTCGAACTCGGCAGCTTCGAGGGCAAGCCAGGCTGGTTCGACGCCGTCGGCGAGGAGGTGCGCGCCATTCGCGAGCGCGCGGCGATCATCGACCAGACCTCGTTCTCGAAGTTCGAGATCTCCGGCAGGGACGCGCTCGAGGCGATGAACCGCATCGCCGCCAACGACCTTTCCGGCGCGCCCGGCAAGGCGGTCTACACGCAGCTCTGCAATGCGCGCGGCGGCATCGAGGCCGACGTCACGATCCTGCACATAAGCGACGACCTGCTCTACCTCGTCACCGGCTCCGGCTTCGGCGTGCGCGACGGCCACTGGGTGCGCCGCCACCTGCCCGACGGCGTGTCGTTCCGCGACGTCACCAACCAGTTTGCCGTCATCAACATCTGCGGCCCGCTGTCGCGACAGATCCTGCAGTCGGTGTCCGACAGCGACCTGTCAAACGCGGCGCACCCCTTCCTCGCCGCCCGCTGGATCGAGGTCGGCGACGCAAGGGCGCTCGCGGTGCGCATCGGCTATGTCGGCGAGCTCGGCTACGAACTCTACGTGCCGCAGGAGTTCGCCCCCCATGTCTACGACACGCTGGTCGAGGCGAGCGCCCCGTTCCAGCTCGCCGACGCCGGCTACCGCGCCATCGACGCCTGCCGCATGGAGAAGGGCTATCTCTACTGGTCCGGCGACATCACGCCGGACTACAACCCCTACGAGGCCGGGCTCGGCTTCGCGGTGGCACTCGACAAGGGAGACTTCATCGGCCGCGAGGCTCTGGCGAAGATCAAGGCCGAAGGCGTCAAGCGAAAACTCTGCTCCTTCACCATCGACGGCTTCGCGCCTCTGCATGGCGGCGAGGCGATCATCGCCGACGGCATGGTGGTCGGCTCCGCGTCCTCCACCGGCTACGGCTACACGCTCGGCAAGACCATTGCGTTCGGCTACCTGCCGACCGAGATCGCGGCGCGGCGGGATTTCGTCATCGAGGCCTTTGGCAAGTCCTACGCCGCAACGCGCGGTCCGCGGGTTCTCTACGACCCGAAGATGGAGAGGCTGAAGGGATGAGTTCTGACTTGCTGTTCGCCCCCTCCATCATGCTGCGCATGGTCCCCCTCCCCCGCTTCGCAGGGGAGGATTTCGCGTCGCGGCCGGCCGCACCCTCGATCCTCCCCCGTTCACGGGGGAGGTGGCCCGAAGGGCCGGAGGGGGCGCAGGGAAACTTCAGGACGCCTCATGACCCCTGACCTCGACCTCGCCCGCGACGCCCTTTCGCGCATCCCGGCGCTCGCCGCCTATCGCGGCGAGATCGTCCGCCTCGGCGGGCTGACCAATCTCGTCTTCCGCGCCGGCGATGCCTGCCTGCGCATCCCCGGCAAGGGCACGGAGGAATACATCAACCGCGCCAACGAGTCGGTTGCCGCGCGCGAGGCGGCCCGGGCCGGCGTCAGCCCGGAAGTGCTGCATTTCGACGCGGCGACCGGCGTGATGGCGACGCGCTTCATCGACGGCGCGGTGACCATGTCGCCGCAGGCGTTCAGGACGAGACACGGTTCCCCGACCCGCGCCGGACAGGCTTTTCAAAAGCTGCATATGTCCGGCGCGGTCTTTTCCTTCCGTTTCGAACTGTTCGCCATGATCGACGACTATCTGACGATCCTGTCGACCAAGGACGTCGTGCTGCCCGAAGGCTACCACGACGTGGTGCGCGAGGCCGGGACGGTGCGCGCCGCGCTCGCCGCGCATCCGCTGCCGGTCGTGGCCTGCCACTGCGACCCGCTGTGCGAGAATTTCCTCGACGCCGGCGACCGCATGTGGATCGTCGACTGGGAATATTCGGGCATGAACGACCCGATGTGGGATCTCGGCGACCTGTGCGTCGAAGGCGGCTTCGACGCAAACCAGGAAGAGGAGCTGATCCGCGGCTATTTCGGCGGCGTCCCCTCGCCGGCGGAGCGCGGGCGCATCGTCATCTACAAGGCGATGTGCGACCTGCTGTGGACGCTGTGGGGGCTGATCCAGCTCGCCAACGGCAATCCCGCGGACGATTTCCGGGCCTATGCGGACGGCCGTTTCGCCCGCTGCAAGGCGCTGATGGGGACCGCGGATTTCGCTCGCCACGTCGCGGCTGTCGGGCACTGAAGGGCAAAATGCCTGTTTTTCCGACAGATCGCTAAAATCCGAACGATTGCCTTAGCCAGACCGTGGGCGGCCGGCTGCTACCTCCTTGCATGAGGCAGGGAGTGCGCGGATGGCCGTTCTCGTCACGGGTGGTGCAGGCTATATCGGCAGCCACATGGTCTGGAAGCTGCTCGACGAGGGCGAGGACGTCGTCGTCGTCGACCGCCTGTCGACCGGCTTCGAATGGGCGGTGCCGGCCGAAGTCGAGCTGGTCATCGCCGACATCGCCGACCAGGCGGCGGTCGAAGAGGTGCTGAAGCGGCGCCGGATCGACGCCATCTTCCACTTCGCCGGTTCGATCGTCGTCCCGGACTCCGTGGCGGACCCGCTGGGCTATTATCTGAACAACACGGTGAAGTCGCGCGCCCTGATCGAGAGCGCGGTGCGCGTCGGCGTGCCGCACTTCATCTTCTCCTCGACCGCCGCCGTCTACGGCAGCAAGCACAATGCGCCGGTGATCGAGGATGCGCCCACGGTGCCCGATTCGCCGTATGGAACGTCGAAGCTGATGACCGAGATGATGCTGCGCGACACCGCGGCAGCTCACCCGCTGACCTATACCGCGCTGCGCTACTTCAACGTCAGCGGCGCCGATCCGCGCGGCCGCACCGGACAGTCGACGCGCGGCGCGACGCAGTTGATCAAGGTCGCGTGCGAGGCGGCGACCGGCAAGCGCCCCTATCTCGAAGTCTTCGGCACCGACTATGCGACGCCGGACGGCAGTTGCGTGCGCGACTTCATCCATGTCTCGGACCTGGTCGCCGCCCACTATCTCGCCCTGAAGCGGCTGCGCGACGGCGGCGCCTCGATCGTCGCGAACTGCGGCTACGGCACCGGCTATTCGGTGCTGGAGGTCGTGGACGCGGTGCGCCGCAGCGTCGGACACGATTTCGACATCCGCCTGCAGGGCCGAAGGACCGGCGACATCGTCTCCATGGTCGCCAACGCCGACAGGGCGCGGCGCGAGCTGTCGTGGACGCCGAGCCTCGACGATCTCGACCTGATCATTTCGCATTCGCTCGCCTGGGAGGAGTCGCTGAAGCGCCGCAACACTTGACGCCGCCCCGCCGGATGCGTTCAAGCACTGCGAAGGCGGCGCGCCCCGGAAGGCGTGGCGCCACTCGGCATGGAGGTAGGGCGGCGTGACTACTCTGGTGACCGGTGCGGCGGGCTTCATCGGCGCCGCAACCGCCAAGGCGCTGCTGGCGCGCGGCGAACAGGTGGTCGGCCTCGACAACCTCAACGACTATTACGACGTCGCGCTGAAGCAGGCCCGGTTGGCGCGCCTTCAGGGCGATCCCGGCTTCCGCTTCATCCGCGCCGACCTTGCCGACCGCGCGGCGGTCGGCGCCGTCTTCGCCGAGCAAAGGCCCGATCGGGTCGTCCATCTGGCCGCGCAGGCCGGCGTCCGCTACGGGCTGCAGAACCCGCATGCCTATGTCGAATCCAACCTCGTGGGCTTCCTCAACATCCTGGAAGGCTGCCGGCGCGCCAATATCGGCCATCTCGTCTTCGCATCGTCGAGCTCGGTCTACGGCGCCAACAGCAGCCTGCCCTATCGGGTCGGCGACAATGTCGACCACCCGCTCAGCCTCTATGCCGCCAGCAAGAAGGCCAACGAGCTGATGGCGCATTCCTACGCCCATCTCTACGGCGTGCCGGCGACCGGACTGCGCTTCTTCACCGTCTACGGACCGTGGGGCCGGCCGGACATGGCGCCGTTCGTGTTCACCCGCAAGATCCTCGCAGGCGAGCCGATCGAAGTGTTCAACAACGGCCAGCATGCCCGCGACTTCACCTATATCGACGACATCGTCGACGGCGTCGTGCGGGCGCTGGATCATGTCGCGGCGCCCTCGCCGGGGTTCGACCCGGCCGATCCCGATCCGGCGACCTCGTCGGCGCCGTACCGGCTTTACAACATCGGCAACAGCCGGCCGGTGAAGCTGATGGACTTCATCCGCACCGTCGAGGACGCGACGGGCCGCAAGGCGGTGCAGGTCATGCGACCCAAGCAGCCCGGCGATGTCGAGGAGACCTTCGCCGACATCTCGGCGCTGGCAGCCGATACGGGATTCCAGCCGAAGGTCGAGATCGGCGAAGGCATCCGACGCTTTGTCGCCTGGTACCGCGACTTCTACAAGGTCTGACGGCGCGGCCGGATCAGAGTCTGGCGATCCACGCCGCCAGCCGGTGCGCGGCTTCCTCCACGAGATCCGGCCGGCGGTGAAAGCACAGGCGCAGGAAGCCCTGCCCGCTGTCGCCGAAGGCGGTGCCCGGCGCCACACCGACATTGGCGTGATCGACGATGTCGAAGGCGGCTTGCGTCGCGTCCTCCATGCCGTCGACCGAAAAGAACAGATAGAAGGCGCCGGGCGGCACCGCGAAGCGTACCCGCCCTGTCTCGCCGAGAACCTTGCAGACGATGTCGCGGGCGGTCTGCGCCTGGGCGATCTGCTGGCGGAGGAACTCGTCGCCCTCGTCAAGCGCGGCGATGGCGCCGCGCTGCATGAACTGCGCGACGCCCGAGGTGGAATACTGGACGAGGTTCTCGAAGGTCCGCCCGAGCGACGGGTGGGCCTTCAGCCAGCCGATGCGCCAGCCGGTCATCGCCCAGTTCTTCGAGAAGGTGTTGACGAAGAGGATGCGGTCGTCCGGCTCCATGATGTCCATGAAGGAGGCGGCGCGGCCGCCGCCGAAGTGGAACAGCGCGTAGATCTCGTCGGCGACGATCCACAGGCCGCGCCGGCGCGCCAGGTCGAGTATGCCGCGCAGCGTCTCGAGATCGGCGGTCCAGCCCGTCGGATTGGACGGCGAGTTGACGAAGATCATCCGGGTGCGATCGGTGACCGCAGCCGCCAGCCGCTCGAGATCGCAGGTCCAGCCATTGTCGCCGAAATCCAGCGGCACGCCGACCGGCGTCGCGCCGCCGACGGCCGCGGCCGCCGCGAAATTGGGCCAGGCCGGCGTCAGGTAGAGCGCTTCATCGCCTGCCCCGACGGTCGCGGCGATGGCCATCTGGATGGCGTGCATGCCGCCGCCGGTGGCGATGAACTCGGAGGCATCGAAGGAATATCCGAAATGCCGCTGATGGTAGCGGGCGAGCGACTGGCGCAACTCGGGGATGCCGCCCTGCCAGGTGTAGAAGGTTTCGCCCGCCCGCAGCCCGGCGACCGTCGCCGAGGAAATGAAATCGGGCGTCGCCAGGTCGCTCTCACCCGACCACAGCGGAATCAATCCCTTGCGGTCGCGCCCGTAGTCGGCCACCGCCTCGATGCCGCTGACGGGCGCCGCGGAGGCTTCGGCGCGCAACGCGCCCACCAGGCTTTTCTCGGCCATCGCATTCTCCCTCGCAGACCAACGAAAATCAGCCCCGGCGCTGACACCGGGGCTGATTGCGACCGTCCATATCAGATCGGGTCAGCGCCTGGCGAGCAGGTCGCGGATCTCGGTCAGCAACTGGACATCGGCCGGAGGCGGAGCGGCCGGGCCGGCCTCCTTCTGCTTCTCCAGCTTCTTGCGCATGGTGTTCACCGCCTTGACCATCAGGAAGATGATCCAGGCGAGGATGAGGAAGTTGATCACCACCGTGAGGAAGTTGCCGTAAGCGAACACCGCCCCCTGCTTGCGGGCCTCTTCCAGCGACTCCGCCGTCACTGTGGACGACAGCGGTATGAAATAGTTCGAGAAGTCGAAGCCGCCGAAGATCGCGCCGACGACCGGCATGATGATGTCGCCGACCAGCGAACTCACGATCAGTCCGAAGGCGCCGCCGATGATCACGCCGACGGCGAGATCCATGACATTGCCCTTGGAGATGAACTCCTGGAATTCCTTAATCATCCAAACCCTCCTGTTCCGGCAGCCGCTTTGTCCCCGCAGGCCGCAGCGCACCATAGCAAAAAAGCGATCGTGCAAAAGCCGCTAAAGCACCGGCGCGACGCGGCAGCGGCATGCGCCGAAAGCCGCGATTGCATCCGCCCTCGCCGATGTGATCCTCTGAGGACCGGAGGATCATCGTCGCGTGCAGGGCTGGCTCGTCGTCTTCATCGCCATCGTCTACGTGTCGCTGCTGTTCGCGATCGCCAGCTTCGGCGACCGCAAGCGGCTCGGCGTCGAGACGCGCCGGCTGCGGCCCTACATCTATGCCCTCAGCCTGGCGATCTACTGCACGTCGTGGACGTTCTTCGGCTCGGTCGGCCTCGCCGCCGAGCGCGGTTTCGAATTCCTCGCCATCTATATCGGGCCGGTGCTCGTCTTCGCCTTCGGCTATCCGCTGCTGGCGCGCATCGTGCGCCTCGCCAAGGCGGAGAAGATCACCTCGATCGCCGACTTCCTGGGGGCCCGCTACGGCAAGAGCTTCACGGTGGCGTCGATCGCCACGGTCATCGCCACGGTCGGCGCGATCCCCTACATCGCGCTTCAGCTCAAGGCGATCTCCGGCTCGGTCAGCCTGATGGTCGAGCACTATACCGGTGCGCCGCCCAGCTTCGATCCCTTCCTCAGCGACATCTCGCTGGCGGTCGCCCTGCTGCTGGCGCTGTTCGCGGTGCTGTTCGGCACGCGCCACGCCGACGCGACCGAGCACCAGGACGGGCTGATCCTCGCCGTGGCGGTCGAATCGGTCGTCAAGCTGGCGGCGTTCCTGGCCGTCGGCCTGCTGGCCGCCTTCGTGCTCGCCGGCGGGCCGGGCGAGCTGATCGCCACGCTGGCGCGCAGCGACGCGGTCAACAGGGCACTCGAATACCGCACTTCGCTCGGCACCTGGCTGGTGGCCACCGTGATCAGCGGCTTCGCCATCGTCATGCTGCCGCGGCAGTTCTACGTGATGATCGTCGAGCATCGCGGCGCCCACGAGCTGCGCAAGGCGACGCGCATCTTCCCGCTCTACCTGGTGCTCATCAATCTGTTCGTTCTGCCGATCGCCTTTCTCGGCCTGGCGCAGGTGGGCCCGGCGACGAGCAGCGACCTTTACGTGCTGTCGCTGCCGCTGCTGGCCGGGCACGACACTTTCGCCATGATCGCCTTCATCGGCGGTCTCTCGGCGGCGACGGCGATGGTCATCGTCGAAAGCGTGGCGCTGTCGATCATGATCTCGAACGACATCGTCATCCCGCTCTTCCTGCGGCGGCGGCTGACGGCGCGCGCCGGCGCCGCCGAAGACTGGTCGCAGTTGATCCTCAACGTGCGCCGGGCCGCGATCTTCACCATCCTGATGGTGGCCTTCCTCTACTACCGCGAGAGCACGACCAACACGCGGCTCGCCTCGATCGGCCTGATGTCGTTCGCGGCCATCGCCCAGTTCGCGCCGGCCTTCATCGGCGGGCTGGTGTGGCGCCGGGCCAATGCGCGCGGCGCGGCGCTGGGCATGCTCGCCGGGCTGGCGATCTGGGTCTACACGCTGCTGCTGCCGACGCTGCTCGGCCCGGACGCCGCGATCCTGCGGCACGGCCCGCTCGGCATCGAGGCGCTGAAGCCGCAGGCGCTGTTCGGCACGATCGCCGAGCCGCTCAATCACGGCGTGCTCTGGAGCCTCGCCTTCAACCTGCTGTTCTACGTCTTTGGCTCTCTGTCTCGCGCGTCCGTGCCGCTGGAGCGCATCCAGGCCGCGGTGTTCGTGCCGCGCGACGCCGGTCCGATGCCGAGCCTGCGGCGCTTCCGCACCGCCGTCACCGTCAACGACCTCAAGGATGCGATCGCGCGCTACCTGGGCGTCGAGCGGACCGAGCGCTCCTTCCAGTCCTTCGAGGACAAGGACGGAACCCGCCTCGACGGCAACGACCAGGCCAGCATGGCCGTCGTGCGCTTCTCCGAGCAATTGCTGGCCAGCGCCGTCGGCTCGTCCTCGGCCCGCCTCATCCTGTCGCTGCTGTTCCAGCGCCACGACAAATCGGCCCGCGACGCCTTCCGGCTGCTCGACGACGCGACCGAGGCGCTGCAGCACAATCGCGACCTGCTGCAGATCGCGCTGGACCAGATGGAGCAGGGCATCACCGTCTACGACCAGGACTTCCGGCTGATCTGCTGGAACCGCCAATACCGCACCTTGCTCACCCTGCCGGAGGAGATGGGTCGCGTCGGCGTCTCGCTGGACGAGATGCTCCGCCAACTGGCAGGACGCGGCGAGATCGCACAGGATGCCGCCGAGGGATTGCTCGACCGCTTCGCCAGCCACGGCGAACCGTGGGAGCTTCCCCTCGCAAGATCCCGCCGCATCCTCGAACTGCGGTCGAATCCGATGCCGGACGGCGGCATCGTCGTCACCTATGCCGACATCACCGCGCGGGTCGACGCAGACCTGGCGCTGAAGCGGGTCAACGAATCGCTCGAACAGCGCGTCAGCGCCCGCACCGCCGAGCTGATGAGCGTCAACGAGGAGCTGGCGCAGGCGCAGATGATCGCCGAGGAGGCGAACCTCTCGAAGACGAAATTCCTCGCCGGCGCGGGCCACGACATCCTGCAGCCGCTGAACGCCGCCCGGCTGTACTGCTCGTCGCTGATCGAACGCACCGGCAGCGGCGCGGCGGCGGAAGCGGCGCGCAACATCGACTCGTCGCTGGAATCGGTCGAGACCATCCTGGGTGCCGTGCTCGACATATCGCGACTGGACGCAGGCGCGATGAAGCCGATCGACACGGTCTTCAGGCTCGACGGGCTGCTGAAGCAGGTGGCGACCGACTTCCAGCCGCTGGCCCGCGAGAAGGGGCTCGATCTCGTCATCGTGCCGTCGTCGCTGGCCGTGGAAACCGACCGCAACCTGCTGCGCCGGCTGATCCAGAATCTCGTCTCGAACGCCATCAAATACACGCGCCGCGGCCGTGTGCTGATCGGTGTGCGGCGACGCGGAGGCCTCGCCGAGATCCAGGTGTTCGACACCGGCATCGGCATCCCCGTCGACCAGCTCAACGCGGTGTTCCGCGAGTTCATTCGCCTCGACGCCGGCATGCGGGAAGCCCAGGGGCTCGGACTCGGCCTGTCGATCGTCGACCGCATCGCCCGTGTGCTGCATCTGGAGATCCAGATCGATTCGGGCCGCGGCAATGGAACCCGGTTTTCGGTCATCCTGCCGGTCGCGGCGGCGGGCGAGCCCGAACTGCCGCACCCCGCCCCGGCCCCGGTTCCGCCGGGCGCGCTGGTGTCCGGCCTGTCCGTGCTGTGCATCGACAACGACATCCGCATCCTCGACGGCATGCGGCTGCTGCTCGAAGGCTGGGGATGCCGGACCGCCACCGCCACCGGTTCCTCGGACGTGGCGCTCGCGGCGGCGGATCACGCCCCCGATCTCCTGCTCGCCGACTATCACCTCGACGGCGAGACCGGCCTCGACCTCATCGCCGCGCTGCGGCGGCGCTGGGGCACGGAGGTTCCGGCGGTGCTGATCACCGCCGACCGTTCGGCGGAAGTTCGGGCGCGCGCCGATCAGCTCGACGTGGCGGTGATCGGCAAGCCGGTCAGGCCGGCGACGCTGCGCACCCATCTGATGCGGATCCGCCGCATCGCCGCGGCGGCGGAGTGAGGGTCAGCCTGCCGCCTGCATCGGCTCGGCGCCGATGCGGGTCAGAAGGATCACCGCCTGGGTGCGGCTGTCGACGCCCAGCTTCTGCAGGATCGCCGAGACATGCGCCTTGATGGTCGCCTCGGACACGCCGAGCTCATAGGCGATCTGCTTGTTCAGCAATCCCCCGGCGATCATCGCCAGCACCCGCGTCTGCTGCGGCGTCAGCGACTGCAGCCTGCGGATCAGGTCGGAGATTTCCGGATCCTGTTCGACACCCAGGTCGACGCCGGCCGGCTGCGCGATGCCGCCATCGAGCACCGTGCGCACGGCGGAGCGGATATCCTCCATGCTCGCCGATTTCGAGATGAAGCCCGAAGCACCCAGTTCGAGCGCGCGCCTTATGGTGCCGGGATCGTCATGGGCCGAAACGACGACGACCGGCACGGACGCATGGGCGCCGCGCAGGGCGATCAGCCCCGACAGGCCGGACGCACCCGGCATGGCGAGGTCGAGCAGCAGGAGATCGAGATCGGCGCGATCGGCCACCATGGCCTTGGTCGCTTCGAAATCGCCCGTCTCGACGATCTCGGCGACATCGTCCAGGCCGGCGAGGGCCTGCTTCAGCGCCCCACGGAAAAGCGGGTGGTCGTCGGCGATCACGAAAGTGTAGCCTGCACTCACGTCCACCTCCCCTCCGCCCAGAGTCTTCTTGTGATTGGGGCGGACATCGGAGCGCCATTATGCGGCGCGGCCCTGCCATTTCAAGCAAAGTCTTTCCTGGACGGCGGCGGTCACGTCTTGTCGGGGTCAGTGGCCGGAGGAGGCGCCGGCGCCTTGTCCAGATCCTTCACCACGCCCATGAAGGAGCGCAGGAAGCGCTCCATGTAGCTCAGCGTCTTCTCGAAATCCTCGTCCGTCGGCAGCTTGGATTCCAGGCGCTGCGACAGCGAATTCTCCAGCTTGACCATGCGCCGGTCGAGTGCTGCCAGCGCCTCCTGCAGCTTGCCGATCTCGGCCCGGTAGTCGGCCTGCGCGTCGACCGCCGGCTTGCAGGCGAGGCCGTCGGTCGCCGGCGTGCAGTAGGACATGGCGCCGGTCCGGCGGTCCATCCTGACGAAACCCTCGCCGGATTTCTCCAGCACGTAGCGGTCCTGCTGGTCCTCGGCGGCCGCCGCCAGGGGCGATGCCGTCGCGATGGCGGTGGCGAGTGACAGGGCAGCCTTGCGCATGGGACATCCTTCCGTTCCGCGTGTCGTTCATCCGGCCACAACTTTGCGCCGGAAATGCGAAGCCGGCGGCTTTGCGTCAGGCCGGCTTCGGCCTATAGGGCAGGCATGCAGCCCGATACAGTTTACAAGATCTGCCCGCGCGGCCTCTGGGAAAAGGCCGAGGCCGACGGCGTCTTCGCCGGCGCGGCCATCGACCTGACCGATGGCTTCATCCACTTTTCCACGGCGACGCAGGCCGTCGAAACCGCCCGGCGGCATTTCGCCGGCCAGGACGATCTTCTCCTGATCGCGGTCGACGCCGCAAGACTCGGCGACAGGCTGGTCTACGAGGCCTCGCGCGGCGGCGACCTGTTCCCGCATCTCTATGGGCCGCTCGACCTAGCCGCCGTGCGTTGGACGAAGCCTTTACCCCTTTCCGCGGACGGACACGTCTTCCCGGCGATGGACGCCTGATGGGTCTGTTCGACAGGATCGGCCGGGAAGTTCTCTTCCGGTTCGACCCGGAAACGGCGCACGGCCTGTCGCTGCGGGCGCTCGCCTGCGGCCTGCCGGTGGCACCGCGCGCGCCGCACGACCCGAGGCTCGCCGTCACGGTCGCCGGCCTCGCCGTGCCCAATCCGCTCGGCATGGCCGCCGGCTACGACAAGGACGGCGAGGTGCCGGACGCGCTGCTCGGCCTCGGCTTCGGCTTCGCCGAGATCGGCAGCGTGACGCCGCGGGCGCAGCCCGGCAATCCCAAGCCGCGCATCTTCCGGCTGGCCCGCGACGGGGCGGTGATCAACCGGCTGGGCTTCAACAATCAAGGCCACGACCGCTGCATGGCGCGGCTGGCGGCGCGGCGCGGCCGGCCGGGCATCGTCGGCGTCAACATCGGCGCCAACAAGGACAGCGCCGACAGGATCGCCGACTACGAGGCCGGCGTGCGCCGTTTCGCCTCGCTGTGCAGCTATCTGGCCGTCAACATCTCGTCGCCCAACACGCCGGGGCTGCGCTCGATGCAGGCGCGCGGCGAGCTCGCCGACCTGCTGTCGCGGGTCGTCGCGGCGCGCGCCTCGCTTTCCGACGCCGACGGCAAGCGCAGGCCGATCTTCCTGAAGATCGCCCCCGACCTCGTCGAGGCGGAACTTGCCGACATCGCCGCGGAAGTCGGCGCCCATGGGATCGACGGCGTGATCGTCTCCAACACCACGCTGTCGCGCGCCGGCCTGTCGGACACGCGGCATGCCGGAGAGGCGGGCGGCCTGTCGGGGCGTCCGCTGTTCGAGCGCTCCACCGCCGTGCTTGCCCGGATGCGCCGCCTGCTCGGACCGCAGACCGCGCTGATCGGCGTCGGCGGCGTGTCGTCGGCCGAGACGGCGCTGGAGAAGATCAGGGCAGGAGCCGACCTCGTTCAGCTCTATACCGGGCTGGTCTATGGCGGGCCGTCGCTGCCCGGCCGCATCCTGCGCGACATGGCGCGGACCCTCGACGCCGAGCGGGTCGCCTCGGTGTCGGCGCTGCGCGGCAGCCGCCTCGACCATTGGGCATCGCAGCCGATCTGAGACGCTTCCCTGCGGACGGATCGGCGCTATGGTCTGGCGCCATGCCGCTGCCCATCGTCTCCCACCCCGACTACGACGCGAATTTTCCCGCCGACCATCGCTTTCCCATGGGCAAGTATCGCGCGCTGGCGGACCGCCTGGAGCGGACAGGGCTCGTCGAACGCGGCAGGCCGATGCGCGCCGAGCCCGCGGAGACGGCGGCGCTGCGCCGGGCGCATGATGCGATCTATGTCGAGCAGGTGCTCACCTGCGGCGTGCCGGCGGCGATCGAGCGGGAGATCGGCTTTCCGGTCGGCGAGCGCGTTGCGCGACGCGCCCATCTGGCGTCGGGCGGCACGGTGATGGCGGCGCGCCTGGCGCTCGCCCACGGCATCGCCTGCAACGCCGCCGGCGGCAGCCACCATGCGCGGCGCGCCCACGGCGCGGGGTTCTGCACCTTCAACGATGTGGCGATCGCCGCGCTCGACCTTTTGGCCGAGCGGCCGGAGCGGCGCATCCTGGTGATCGACCTCGACGTGCATCAGGGCGACGGCACGGCGGAGATCTTGGCGGACGAGCCGCGCGTGTTCACCTTCTCGATGCACGCCGAGAAGAACTATCCGGTGCGCAAGGTGGCCTCGACGCTCGACATCGGTCTTCCGGACGGCGTGGAGGACGCGGCCTATCTCTCGACGCTCGCCGCGACGCTGCCGCTTCTGTCGCCGGCCGGCCGGCCCGACCTCGTCTTCTACAATGCCGGCGTCGATCCGCATCGCGACGACCGCCTCGGGCGCCTGTCGCTCAGCGACGCCGGGCTGCGGCAGCGCGACCGCATGGTGATCGGCCATTTCCGCGGCCGCGGCATCCCGGTCTGCGGCGTCATCGGCGGCGGCTATTCGACCGATGTCGAGACGCTGGCGGCGCGCCACGCCATCCTGTTCGAGGAGGCCGCCGCCGTCGCGTGACGATCGAGCCGGCGTAGCCCGCGAGGCGCGGGAACCGCCATTTGCAGGCCGCCCTCACGCAAGGTCCAAACAGCGGCTCAGCGCCGGTAGCTGAACAGCCTGAGGATCAGGAAGGCCGGGATGACGATGGCCGCGCCGAGCAGCATGTAGCCTAAGAAGCGGTCGACGGTGGCGAAGCCCATGTTCCAGATGCGCAAGACCGTGTCGCGCAGCCAGTCGACGATGTCGAGCGGCGACCAGCCGAAGGCGCTCATCACGACGCCGACCAGGAAGGAGATCACCAGGAGCTTGACGAACACGCGCAGCGGCGTGTCGCCGAGAAATCTGTTCACACCGCCAGCCACGATTCGTCTCCGTTGCTCACTGCCGCATAGGCTCCGCCGCACGCCGCATCAAGCCGTTTTCGGAAGGCTCGAAGCCGATTGCGGAGCCGGCCGCCGCCGTGGTATCGAGGCGTCGCGCGGGTATGATGTAATGGTAGCCTGTCAGCTTCCCAAGCTGAACGCGCGGGTTCGATTCCCGCTACCCGCTCCACTGGACCCCTTCACCCGCTCCACTTTAAACGGGGCGTGTAGTCAGGATTTGGAAAGTCTGTCATTGAATTCAATGACATGACCAACCACTACAATCCATTTCGGTCCTGTGACGCGGTGAGTTGAGCGAAACTGTCTAACATTTCGTCCAACACCCGGCGCCGTCCATGTCTGAGTTTCTTACCCTTCGCGGTTCCATCTGGCACTTCGTCCGGCGCGTTCCGGCGGAGTTTTCCGAACTCGACCGCCGCGGCATTGTCCGCCACTCCACACGCATCCGCATAGCTGATGACCGTGTCGGCCGACGCGCCGCCCGCGTTGCCCAGAAGCTGAACGAGGCGCTTGAACTTCACTGGAAGTCCCTCGCGACCGAGCGTCCGACGTCGAGCCTGTCGCCGTATGACGATGCGCGCCGCCGCGCACGTGAACTGGGGTATGACTACGTCCCGAACGAAAAGCTGATCGTGCTGCCGCTTGAGCGGATCCTCGAGCGGCTTGAAACCCTCGTCTCCAAAGGCTTGGTGCAGGACCCTGGCGCGCGAACGGCGGTGCTGGGAACGCGGAAGCCCGATGCGTTTCTGCTGTCCCAGCTCTTCGAACAGTTTGAGGCGGCAACAAAGGACGAAACTCGTGACTTCTCACCGGATCAGCGTCGCATCTGGCGAAATGGCCGAAAGCGCACAGTCGAGAGCTTTGTGAAGGTCGTCGGTGACAAACCGGTTACGGCGATCACCGAGGCCGACGGTATCGACTACACGGAGTGGTGGCGCGAGCGCGTCATAGAAGAGAGCATGGCTGTCAAGAGCGCCAACAAGGACATCGGCCAGCTCAGCAGAATGCTGAAGGAGATGAGCATTCGTCGCCGTCTCAACCTGCCGGACATTTTCAAGGGTTTGCGGCTGCGGGGCGAGGTCGAGAAATCGCGCCAGCCTTTCGATCCCTGGTTCATCCAGGCGAAGCTGATTGCCGGTTCGGCCCTTGAAGGCTTGAACGAAGATGCCCGCTTCGTCCTCTACGTCATGATGGACACCGGCCTGCGGCCATCGGAGGTCGTGAACCTGCGCGAGGGGACGATCTTCCTAGATGCAAAGATCCCCTACGTGAAGGTCGAAGCCGATGGGCGGCGGCTGAAGACTGAAGATTCGGCCCGCGAAATCCCGCTGACCGGAATCGCGCTCGCCGCCATCCGGCAAAGGCCCACTGGCTTCCCGAAGTACCGCGATAGGGCAACGGTCCTGTCGGCGACGGTCAACAAGTACCTCAGCGAAAACGGCTTGCGTCCGACGAAGGACCATACCCTCTACTCTCTTCGTCACAGCTTCAAGGATCGGCTGGTCGCCATTGAAGCACCCGACAGCTTGATTGACAGCCTGATGGGGCACCGGACCTACAAGCCCAAATACGGGCGCGGGCCCTCGCTCGAACTCAAACTCAAATTTCTGGAACGGATAGCATTCACCGTTCCCGACCGGTTAGCGTAGTCGGCAAGAAGGCGTTGCGCGCGCGCCTTCGTCCCTTCCCGGCGCTGTAGTTCGTTTAGTTCCAACTCGAGGCGTTCAAAGAGGGGAATGTGAACGTCACCATCGACCTCAAGGAAGTACGCGAGCAACAGCAGCGCGCGCTGAAGACGCTCTTCGAGTGAGATCTGATCGTGCGTGGGGTGATGATCGTTGGTCGTCATGAGAACTTGCCAATGAAAGCCCCCATTGAACGGCCGCTTTGACCTCCGAACAAGCGACATGCCTGGGAGAGGATGGGAAAGGATTGGATTCGAACTGCGAACGCTCTCGATCAAATATAGAACCGAAATGGCAGCGGGGGTGCCTCACGTCCCCGGGGCGAGGCAAGAAGGATTTCCCCGACACGGTCTGCAAACTTGAGCGTTACAGGTAAGCCGCTGGCATAATCGCATGAATTGTAGTTCACCTTGGTGAGACCAAGAATGTCTTGCATTATTTGTATCAGATCAGATTCATCACGATCTGGCAGTAAGCCTTGCTCCTGATTGATTTCGATCAGCAGCGGCTTCGGTGTTTCAAAGCCAGGATATGTGCGCAGCCGTGGTGTATAGCCGGTGGTCCATAGATAGCCCTCTCGCCTGGAAAGTGTCACGGCCGTTCCTCTAAGCACCGGAACGTCAGCATCGGGGCGAAGAAGCCGGAGATCTTGTGAAGTACGGATGCGAACGCCTACAAAACGGCGTGTCTCCGCTGGAATCGCGCTGCGGAAGCCCTCCCA
>JAHBYY010000010.1 GCA_019635715.1 Rhizobiaceae bacterium
ACCTTCTTGTGCTTGGCGTGGGCGGTGACGCCTCTCTTTACGCGTGCCATGTCATGATCTCCTTAATTTCGTTCCGCCGAAGTCAGATGCCGCCGCCGTTCGGCAGGAAGTTCTTCACGACCTTCTCGCCGTCAGCCTTGAACAGGACCATGGTCCCGCGCGCATTGCGGATGAACTTGTTGGAACGCTTGATCATGCCGTGACGCTTGCCGGCCGCGGCCGACAGGACCTTGCCCGTCCCGGTGATCTTGAACCGCTTCTTGGCGGCCGATTTGGTCTTCATCTTGGGCATTTTGCTTCTCCTTCTATGAGGTCCCTGGCGTGCCGTCGGCACTCCGCGCCTCTTGTTCTTGGTGTTCCCGAACCGACCAAAGTCCGGAAAGCATAGAAAACCGCCACGGCATGCCCTGCCGGGCGGTCTGACGAACGGGCGGGCTCATACCAGCATGGCCGGCATTCCGCAAGTGCGGAGACCCTCAGGTCACGGTGCGGCCGTCGGCGTCGAACCTGTAGGTCCTGGCCGGATCGGGCGACACGAACAGCGTCTCCCCGGCCTCGGCACGAAACACGCCGAAGATCCGCACCGTGATCAGGCCGGCCTGCTCCGTGTCGAGATAGAGGTTGGTGTCGGCACCGAGGTGCTCGGCATGGATCACGGTTCCCGTCCACGCGCCGGCCTCGCGGCTCACCGAAAGGTGCTCGGGCCGGACGCCGATGGTCTTTGCTCCGCCTTCGCCAAGCCGGCCCGCGTCGATGAAGTTCATCTTCGGCGAGCCGATGAAGCCTGCGACGAATTCGTTTGCCGGCTTCTCGTAGAGATCCATCGGCGCGCCGACCTGCTCGATCCTGCCGGCATTGAGCACGACGATCTTGTCGGCCAGCGTCATGGCCTCGACCTGGTCGTGGGTGACGTAGATCATCGTCGCCTTGAGCCGGCGGTGCAGTTGGGCGATCTCGAGCCGCGTGTTGACGCGCAGCGCCGCGTCGAGGTTGGACAGCGGTTCGTCGAACAGGAACAGTTTCGGCTCGCGCACCACGGCGCGGCCGATGGCGACGCGCTGGCGCTGGCCGCCGGAAAGCTCGGCGGGGCGGCGCTTGAGATAGGGATCCAGCGACAGCATGGCCGATGCCGCGGCGATACGCGTGTCGATCTCGGCGGCCGGCGTGCCGGCCTGCTTCAATCCCAGTCCCATATTGTCGCGCACCGTCAGGTGCGGATAGAGCGCGTAGGTCTGGAAGACCATGGCGATGCCGCGCTTGGCCGGCGGGGTCGCGACGACGTTCTGGCCGTCGATCACCACCTTGCCGGCGGTCGCATCTTCCAGCCCAGCGATGACCCGCAGCAGGGTCGACTTGCCGCAGCCCGAGGGACCGACGAAGACGACGAACTCGCCGTCCCGCACCTGAAGATTGATGCCCTTCAGCACATCGACCTTGCCGAAGGATTTTTTCACGTTCTCGATGGTCAGCGAGCCCATGAATGTCTCCTTTGCGCCAAGAATGCAGACATGATGCCAGATCGCCCCCTCTGGCGCTTCGCGCCACCTCCCCCGCTTCGCAGGGGAGGATTGGGCGTCTCGGACGGCCGTGGCGCAAATCCTCCTCCGTTTACGGGGGAGGTGGCGCCAAGCGCCGGAGGGGACGAAGCCGAAGGAGCGTCATTCACAGCCGCACCGCCTTGCCCGTGCGCACGCTCTCGTCGGCCGCGAGGCAGACGGCGAGCGACTTCACCGCGTCGTCCATGTGGCGCGTCAGGTCGATATCCTCGCGGATCGCCTTCAGCAGATAGGCCTGTTCGAGATCGCACAGGCCCTGATGGTCGGGTTCGCCCTGCATCGACAGCATCTCGTCCGGCTTCAGGAACTTCCCGTCCGTACCCCTCTCGGCACGATGGACGCGGATGCGCGACGTTCTGGTGTGGGTATCGATGTCATCCGACTTCGCGCTCTCGTCCATGACGATCGACACGCAGCCGTTCGGCGACATGACATCCTTCACGAAGAAGGCGGTCTCGGAGATCATCGGACCCCAGGCGGCCTCGTACCAGCCAACCGAGCCGTCGTCGAACAGCACCTGCAGATGGCCGTAATTGTACATGGTCGGCGCGATCTCGTCGCTCAACCGGACCCCCATGCCGCGCACCTCGACAGGCCTGGCGTCGGTGATCTGGCACATGACATCGAGATAGTGGACGCCGCAGTCGACGATCGGCGATGTCGTCTGCATCAACTGCTTGTGGGTCGTCCAAGTCGGGCCGGAGGACTGCTGGTTCAGATTCATGCGGAACACGTAGGGTCCGCCGAGCGCCCGCGCCTCGGCGATCAGCCGTATCCAGGACGGGTGATGGCGCAGAATGTAGCCGACGACCAGTTTTCGGCCATTCGCCTTCGCGGCGTCGACGACCCTTCGCGCGTCGGCGACGGTGGTCGCCAGCGGCTTCTCGACGAAGACGTGGCAGCCGGCCTCTAGCGCCATCACGGCGAAATCGGCATGGCTGTCGGAATAGGTGGCGATCGCCGCCACGTCCGGCCTTTCCTCGCGCAGCGCCTCCTCGAACGAGCGGCGGATCGGATGGCCGGCCAGCGGACCGGGCAGGGCGACGTCCGAGCGGTTGACGAGCGCGGCGATCTCGAAGCCCGGATTGGTCGCATAGGCCAGCGCGTGGCTGCGCCCCATGTTACCGAGGCCGGCGACGACGACGCGGAGGGGGGTCTGTGCGATCAATGGTGAAGCCTTTCCGAAGAGGCTGGGGCAGGTGAACCCAAGCTCGAGACACCCCCCTCTGGCCTGCCGGCCATCTCCCTCTCAAGGGGGGAGATCGGACGTCGTGGGCTTTTTCGCCAATCACCAGCGTTGCAGGAGAAGCTGCGGAGTCGAAACTGCCGATCTCCCCCCTTGAGGGGGGTCCGAAGGACGGGCCGAGACCCGTGGCTCGGGCCAGGGCGTCCGGCAGGCCAGAGGGGGGTGCTGACGGCCGTGACCTGCAACGTGTAATCCATTACTTCACCGCTCCGCTCGTGATGCCGCGGATCAGTTGCCGCGAGAAGACAAGGTAGAGGATCAGCACGGGCAGGATGGCCAGCGACAGCGCCGCCAGAACGGCGTTCCAGTTGGTGACGAACTGGCCGATGAAGATCTGTGCGCCGAGCGTGACGGTCTTGGTGCCTTCGGACGGCGCCAGGATCAGCGGGAACCAGAGGTCGTTCCAGATCGGGATCATGGTGAACACCGCCACCGTCGCCATGGCCGGTCGCACTAGCGGCAGGACGAGCCGGAAAAAGATCCGGTACTCGGAAAGCCCGTCGATACGCCCGGCATTCTTCAGATCGTCGGACACCGTCTTCATGAATTCCGAGAGGATGAAGACGCAAAGCGGCAGGCCCTGGGCCGTGTAGACGAGGACCAGGGCGGTCAGCGTGTTGACCAGCCCGCTCGCCACCATCATCTGCAGAATCGCCACCGTGCCCAGCCGGATCGGGATCATAATGCCGAGCGCCAGATAGAGGCCGGTCAGGCTATTGCCGCGGAAGCGGTATTCCGACAGGGCGAAAGCCGCCATCGCACCGAACAGGATGACGAAGAACAGCGAGCCGACGGTGACGATCAGGCTGTTCTGGAAATAGAGCAGGAAATCGCCCTGCGCCATGACGGTGGTGTAGCCGACCGGGTCGTAGGTGTCCGGCGTCGGCGGGCTGAGCGGCGAACGGAAGATCGCGTTGCGCGCCTTGAACGAATTCATGACGATCAGCAGCACCGGGAACAGCGCGATGATCGTGTAGGCGATCAGGACGGCGTGGGCCGCGGTGGAGCGCAGCGGGGACGACGTGGCGCGGCTCATGGGGCGTCTCCGTCATACCGAGCGTTCGCGCCCCCTCCACCACTTCGTGGTCCCCCTCCCCCGCTTCGCAGGGGAGGATTTTGCTTCGCGGACGGCCGCGGCAGTCGATCCTCCCCTGCGAAGCGGGGGAGGTGGCGCGGAGCGCCGGAGGGGGCGTGCGCCATAATCATCGCCACCGCCTCAGAACTGATACCGCCGCAGGCGCGTCTGGATGGCGAACAGGTAGACGCAGACGCCGGCGAGGATGATGAAGAACATCATGGTGGCGATCGTCGCGCCCATGTTCGGATCGCCGAGCTGTAGCTGGAAGCCGAAGAAGGCGCGGTAGAGGAAGGTGCCGAGGATGTCGGTCGAGAAATTCGGGCCGGCCAGCGCCCCCTGCGCCGTGTAGATCAGGTCGAAGGCATTGAAATTGCCGACGAAGGTCAGGATCGAGATGATGCCGATCGACGGCAGGATTAGCGGCAGCTTGATCTTCCAGAACTGCGCCATGCCGGTGATGCCGTCGCATTCCGCCGCCTCGATCACCTCGTCGGGGATCGACAGCAGGGCCGCATAGATCAGCATCATCGGGATGCCGACGAACTGCCAGACCGAGATCAGCGACAGGGCGGTCAGCGCGTGCTCCTCCTTGCCCAGCCAGGGGGCGAACCAGCCGCGCAGCCCGACCGAACTCATCAGCCAGGGCGCGATGCCCCAGAGCGGCGACAGGATCAGCTTCCAGACGAAGCCGACGATGACGAAGGACAGGATCGTCGGAATGAAGATCGCGGTGCGGTAGAGCGCGGCGAAGCGCAGCTTCGGGCTCGACAGCAGCGCGGCGAGCAGGATGCCGACCGGGTTCTGGACCAGCATATGGACGATGAAGAACCAGCAATTGTTCCACAGCGCGTTCCAGAAGCCAGCCGACCAGCGGGGATCGCCGAACAGGGTGCGGAAATTGTCGAGACCGACGAAGGTCTGCACCCGGTCGATCGAGCGGAACAGCGAGAACTGCAGTGTGCCGGCCAGCGGCACGATCATGAAGGCCGTGTAGACAAGGATCGCCGGCGCCAGGAACACCAGGATGTGCCAGCGGAAGGGTCGGCGGATCGTGTCGGCAGAGGACATTGGACGCCTCCGGGTGCGGCGCTTGAGGTTCGCTGCGTCACCCTCCCCCTTGCGGGGAGGGTCGGCGAGCAGTCGGAGCATCGCGGAGATTGCGAGACGGGGTGGGGGTGATGTCGCTACCCCCACCCCGCGTCAAAGACCTCGCTGACGCTCGGCATTCTCCGCGACCCTCCCCGCAAGGGGAGGGTAGGGTGAGGCCTCACTTCGCCGGCTTGTACCAGGCGTCGAGGCCGTCCTGCAGCTTCTTGCCCGCCGCGTCCGGCGTGTCGGTGCCGTTGATGACGTTGGCGCTTTCGACCCAGGTCTCGTTCTCGAGGTTGGGCGTGCCGCGCGACAGGATCTGGTAGGTCGAGCGGATCGTCGACTTGCACTTGTCGCGCCAGGAGACGAATTCCTGGGCGAGCGGGTCCTGCATCTTCACCGGCGTCGACGACAGCGAGAAGAAGCCCGGCAGCGCGTTCGCATAGATTTCGGCGAACTCCGGCGAGGCGACCCAGGACAGGAAGGTCTTGGCGGCGTCGGCATTCGGGCTCTTGGCATTGAGGCCGATGGCGATGTCGGTGTGGTCGGAGATGTAGCAGGTGTCGCCGGCCTGTTTCACCGGCGGGGCGAAGGCACCCATCTTGAACTGCGCCTGGGTGTTGAAGCCTGAGATCTCCCACGAACCGGCCGGATAGATGGCGGCGCGTCCGAGCGTGAACAGGTTCTGGCTGTCGGGATAGGTCTGCGCCTCGAAACCGTCGCCGAGATAGGGCTTCCACTTTGCGAGCGTCGCGTAAGGCTCGACCCAGGCGGGGTCGGTCAGCTTCTGCTCGCCCTTGATCAGCGCGATGCGGCCTTCCTCACCCTTCCAGTAGTTGGGGCCGATGTTCTGGTAGCCCATGGTGGCGGCTTCCCAGAGGTCCTTGGTGCCCATGGCGAGCGGAATGTAGGTGCCGTCGGCCTTGATCTTCTCGAGCGCGGCGAAGAACTCGTCCTCGGTGGCCGGAACGGCGATGCCGAGCGCGTCGAAGGCGTCCTTGTTGTAGATGAAGCCGTGGATGACCGAGGCCATCGGCACGCAGAAGGTGGCCGCGCCGTCGTCGGTCTGCCAGGCGGATTTCGCCACGCTGGAGAAGTTCTCCATGCCCGGCAGCGACGTCAGGTCGGCAAGCTGGCCCTTGTTGTAGAGTTCGAGCGAGGCGTCGAAGGGGCGGCAGGTGATCAGGTCGCCGGCCGAGCCCGCATCGAGCTTGGCGTTGAGCGCCGCGTTGTACTCGGTCGGGGCCGAGGGCGCGAACACCACCTTGATGCCGGGGTTCTTGGCCTCGAAGGCGGGGATCAGCTTTTCCTGCCAGATGGCGAGATCGTCGTTGCGCCAGCTTTCGATGGTGATGGTCTTGTCCTGGGCAAGCGCCATCCCGGCGAAGCCGAGAAGGCTGGAGCCCGCCAGCAGGCCCGTGATCAGTTTCGTCTTCATCGCAGTCTCCCTGTTTGACCCTTGTCAGGTTCCGTTATGACGGGAGCGCAGGCTCCCCTCTTCCAGTCTCGCGAGCGCGGGCCGCAGCCTGTCGCCCGTTTCCGCAAGAAGTCTCTCGGCATCGCCGCGGTCGCGCGCGCCGGTCGCGATCAGCACCGCCGGCTTCACCGCACCGCCGGTTTTTTCGAGCAGGCGCACGGCCTCGGCCGTCTCGCAGCCGGCGATCGCCGCGACGATGCGGGCCGCGCGGTCGCGCAGCTTCATGTTGTCGGCCTTCAGGTTGACCATGTAGCCGTCATGGACATGGCCGAGATGCGTCGCTGCCAGCGTCGACAGCATGTTGAGGGCGATCTTCTGCGCCGTGCCGGCCCCCATCCGGGTCGACCCGGCGATCATCTCCGGGGGCGTCGCCAGCACGACGGCGATGTCGGCGCGCTCGACCAGCGGCCGGCCGGCATTGCTGGCGATGCCGATGGTCGCGGCGCCGCGCGCCCGCGCCGCGTCGAGGGCGGCCACCGCATAGGGGGTCGAGCCGCTGGCGGAGATGGCGATCAGGCAGTCGTCGGCGCCGAGACCGAGCGCCCGCACCTCCGCAGTCGCCGCCAACCCGTCGTCTTCCGGCGCACCGGCGAGATCCGTCAGGGCCCGGCTGCCGCCGGCGATCAGCACGGCGATGCGCTCGCGCGGGATCCCGAAGGTGCCGGGCAGCTCCAGCGCGTCGGCCATCGCCATCAGCGCCGAACTGCCGGCTGCCGCGTAGACGAGGCGCCCGCCGGTCGCCAGCCGGTTTGCCACCAGATCTGCGGCGCGGGCGATGGCCGGAATGGCGGGACGGACCGCGGCGGCGGCCTGTAGCTGGGCATCGGCAAGCCGGCGAAGAATCTCCTGGGACGGCAGCGCATCGAGGCCGAGCGCGCCTTCATTGACCGATTCCGTGCCGGAAACCACCATCGCCTACCTCCGATTTTGGACCATACCAAAAAAATACCACTTGTCCAGCCGCGTTAAGGAGTTTTTGACGTGCTGGCCAGAGTCTGTCAATTTCTGGCCTGTTTTCAGTATGATGCGTTGTGCCTCTCCTTGTGTGAAAATTAACGCTTGGCTATTGGTATTTTATTGGTATTATCACGAAGGGAGCAACCGAAGTGACCTTTGTTCTTGGCATCGATGGCGGCGGAACGAGCTGCAGGGCGGCTGTCGCAGCGCCGGACGGCACCATCCTCGGACGGGCCAGGAGCGGCGCGGCCAATATCCGTACCGATCTGACGGGCGCGCGCGCCAGCATCGTCGACGCGGCGCGCCTCGCCTTCAGGGAAGCCCGCCTCGACCCCGAACGAATCGCCGAGACGCCCGCCTTGCTCGGTCTGGCCGGCAGCAATGTCGGCACCTACCGCCAGCAGCTCGAAGCGATCCTGCCATTCCCGCGCTGCATCGTCACCAGCGATGCGGTGATCGCCCATGAAGGGGCGCTCGGCGGCGCGGACGGCGCCATCGCCATCCTCGGCACCGGTACGGCCTATCTTCTGCGCCGCGGCGGCGAGAGCAAGGCCGTCGGCGGCTGGGGCTTTCTCGTCGGCGACCAGGGCAGCGGCGCGCGTCTCGGGCGCGACCTCCTGGAGGAGACGCTGCTCGCCTATGACGACATCCGGCCCGGCTCGCCGCTGACCAAGGCGGTGCTCGCCGTGTTCCGCGACAATCCGCGCGACGTGGTCGAATTCACCACCACGGCGAAACCCGGCGATTTCGGCGGCTTCGCGCCGATGGTGTTCGACCATGCGGCCAAGGGCGACAGCGTGGCCGAATTCATCGTCGCGCGCGCCGTCGACGACATCGAGAAATCGCTCGGCGTGCTCGGCCTGCGCGACAGCGAGCCGCTCTGCCTGCTCGGAGGGCTTGCCCCGCTTTTTGCGCCGCGACTCTCCGAACTCTACAGCCGAAAGCTGCGCGACGCCGCGCAGGACGCGCTCGGCGGCGCGGTGGCGATGGCGCTGCGGCGCTTCGCCGGACCCGGGGGGGCGCCGCATGGCTGAGGCGACCGAAGCGATCTTCGCGGACTTCCGCCAGGCGGCGCGCAGCGAGGCGCCGCTCTACCTCGCCCTGAAACGCAGGATCGAGGACGCGGTGCAGCGCGGCGACATCGGACCCGGCGACGCCCTGCCCTCGGAGCGCGACATCGCCGCGAAGGCGGACATTTCGCGCGTCACCGTGCGCAAGGCGGTTCAGGATCTGGTCCGCTCGGGCGTGCTGGTGCAGCGGCACGGCTCCGGCACCTTCGTGGCGCCGCGCGTCGAGCGGGTCGAACAGTCGCTGTCGCGCCTCACCTCCTTCACCGAGGACATGGCGCGGCGCGGCATGACGGTTCGCTCGCAATGGCTGGACCGCGGCATCTATCCGCCCTCGCCCGACGAGATGATGGTGCTCGGCCTGTCCGCGAAGGAATCGGTGGCGCGGGTCAGCCGCCTGCGCATCGCCGACGGCACGCCGCTGGCCATCGAGCGGGCTTCGCTGTCGGCCGAAATCCTGCCCGATCCGGCGGCGGTCGGGTCGTCGCTCTACGCGGCGCTGGCCGCCACCGGCCGCCGGCCGGTGCGTGCCGTGCAGCGCATCTCGGCGGCCAGCCTCGGCGAGGCCGATGCGCGGCTGCTCGACGTGCCGGCGGGCGCCGCCGGCCTCCACATCGAGCGCATCTCCTATCTGGCGAGCGGCAAGGTCATCGAATTCACACGGTCGATCTACAGAGGTGATGCCTACGACTTCGTGGCGGAGCTGAGGATCGGCGAAGCAGCGGAGGAGATTCCGGCATGAACGGCTGGACCCACATGCGCCGGGAGATCGTGGAGATCCCCGATGCCGCCGCCCGTCTGCTGGACGGCGCCGGCCCGGCCCTCGCGGCGGCGGGCCGGGCGATCCGGCAGCGCGATCCGCGCTTCATCGTCTCGGTGGCGCGCGGCTCCTCGGACAATGCGGCGTCGTTCCTTAAATATGCGGTTGAGCTGACCGCCGGCATCCCGGTCGCCTCGGTCGGTCCGTCGATCGCCTCGATCTACGGCGCAAAGCTGCGGCTTGCCGGCACTGTGTGCCTGGCGATCTCGCAGTCCGGAAAGAGCCCGGACATCGTCGCCATGTCCGAACTCGCCAAGGCGGGCGGGGCGCTGACGGTGGCGCTGACCAACACGCCGGATTCGCCACTGGCAAAAGGCGCCGACTTCCCGATCGACATCTGCGCCGGGATCGAGCGCAGCGTCGCGGCCACCAAGACCTTCGTGAACTCGGCGCTCGCCGGCCTGGCGCTGATGGCGCATTGCACCGAAGACGCGGATCTGCTCGCCGCCATGCAGAGACTTCCGGATCACCTGCGGCAGGCGATCGATTGCGACTGGATCGAAATGACCGGCGCACTCGAGGGAGAGCAGTCGCTGTTCATCCTCGGACGCGGCCCCTCGCATGCCATCGCCAGCGAGGCGGCGCTGAAACTCAAGGAGACCTGCGGCATGCATGCCGAGGCCTACAGCGCGGCCGAAGTCATGCACGGGCCGCTGGCGCTGGTCGGGCCCGGCTTCCCGGTGCTGGCTCTGGCCGCCCGCGACGCGTCGGAGGCATCGGTGGCCGAGACGGCGGACACGCTGACGGCCAAGGGCGCCAACGTGTTCGCGACGTCGCGGCGCGTCGGCCGGGCGCGCATCCTGCCGCATGTTGCGACCGGCCATCCGCTCACCGATCCGCTGCCGCTGATCGTCTCCTTCTACGCTTTCGTCGAGGCCTTTGCGCGGCGGCGCGGCCTTGATCCCGATGCACCGCGCAATCTGCGCAAGGTCACCGAGACGCGATGAGCCGGCGAACGATCCATCGCGCCGCCCGCATCTTCGACGGGCAGGACTGGCACAGCGACGCGGCATTGCTGGTGGATGGCGACACAGTCGCGGCGATCGTCCGGCGCGACGCCTCGGCGGCGGGCGCCGAGGAGATCGACCACGGGGCGTCGATACTGGTGCCCGGCTTCGTCGATCTGCAGGTCAATGGCGGCGGCGGCGTGATGCTCAACGACCGCCAGGATGTCGAGACGATCCGGACGATCTGTGCCGCGCATGCCCGCTTCGGCACGACGGCGCTGCTGCCGACGCTGATCACCGACACGCCTGAAATCACCCGCCGCACGGTCGAGGCCGGCATAGCCGCGGCGAAAGCTAGCGTACCCGGCTTTGCCGGACTGCATCTGGAGGGCCCGCACCTGTCGCTCGCCCGCAAGGGCGCGCACGATCCCAAGCTGATCCGTCCGATGGAGGGCGCCGATGAAGCGCTGCTTGTCGAGGCGCGGCGTGCCCTGCCGGCCCTGCTGACGACGGTCGCGCCGGAATCCGTGTCGGCCGGGCAGGTGCGGCGGCTGTCGGCGGCGGGCGTTGTCGTCAGCCTCGGCCACACCGAGGCCAGTTCCACCACCGCCCATGCCTATGCCGAGGCGGGTGCGCGGATGGCGACGCATCTGTTCAATGCGATGAGCCAGATCGGCAACCGCGAGCCCGGACTGGCGGGTGCGGCGATCGCGACGGGCGAACTGTCGGCCGGCATCATCGCCGACGGCTTCCACGTCCATCCGGAGACCATGAGGATCGCGCTCGCCGCCAAGCAGGGTCCCGGTCGCATCCTGCTGGTCACCGACGCCATGGCGACGATCGGCACCGACATGACCTCGTTCACGCTGAACGGCAGGACGATCCGCCGCGACGGCGGGCGCCTGACGCTCGAGGACGGCACGCTGGCGGGCGCCGACCTCGACATGATCTCGGCCGTGCGCTTCGTGCATCGCGAACTCGGCCTCGACCTGTCGGAAGCGCTGCGCATGGCGTCGCTCTATCCGGCGCAGGCGATGGGGCTGGAGCGGCACGGCCGGCTCGGGGCGGGCTCACGCGCCGATTTCGTCACGCTGTCGGAGGAACTGGAGGTCGGCGGAGTGTGGGTTGGCGGGCAGAGGTATCACGCCTGAACCCCTCATCCGACCTCGCTGCGCTCGGCCACCTTGTCCCACAAGGGGAGAAGGTGAGGCGCTGTCGCACAGTCTCGACAAATAACCAAAGGGGCCGATCGGCACGATTGCCGGCGCGGGCCTGCCTTCTCCCCTTGTGGGAGAAGGTGGCCGAGCGAAGCGAGGTCGGATGAGGGGTGCTGGACGGCGCACCGCGTTCCTTCCGACTACACCGCTCCCCGGATCGCCGCGATGTTGGCACGGTAGGCGTCTTCGGTGCCGCCCTTGAACACAGCCGAGCCGGCGACCAGCACGTTGGCGCCGGCTTTCACCACGGCAGCGGCGGTGTCGGGAGCGATGCCGCCGTCGACCTCGATGTCGATCGGCCGGCCGCCGACCAGCGCCTTCACCTTTGCGATCTTGTCGAGCATGGCCGGAATGAAGGCCTGGCCGCCGAAGCCGGGATTGACCGTCATGACGAGGATCAGGTCGAGCCGGTCGAGCACGTTCTCGATCGCCGCGACCGGCGTGCCCGGATTGAGCGACACGCCGGCGCGCTTGCCATGCGACCTCACCGTCTGCAGCGAGCGGTCGAGATGCGGGCCGGATTCGGCGTGGATGGTGATGATGTCGGCGCCGGCGTCCGCGAAGGCGGCGATATAGGGGTCGGCCGGCGCGATCATCAGATGGCAGTCGAAAACGCTGGGCGTGCGATTGCGGATCGCCTTCACGATCGGCGGCCCGAAGGTGATGTTGGGAACGAAATGCCCGTCCATCACGTCGAGGTGGACCCAGTCGGCGCCGGCGCGCACGACCGCCTCCACCTCGTCGCCGAGGCGGGAAAAGTCCGCCGACAGGATCGACGGGGCGATGATCAGGTTACGAACCACGATATCTCCTTGCGGGTGGGCGACGAGGGCTCGGGGGACTGTTTACTCCGCCTACTCGAGAAACCGAAAACCGTCCGCATGAGGTCGAGGGCCGAACGGCAAACGCAGGGGACGGTTTACTTTCTTTCGGCAGAAGAGCTGACTGGCCCAGAACTCGCGCGGGCCGAAAAAAGTAAACTGTCCCCGGCACCTACGTCGTCTCGGCCGCGAACTTCATGAGCCGATTTCGGGTTCTCCGGTAGACGGAGTATTACTTAATTCCGCACCAGCCGACTGTCGGGTGCGACAGCCTTGCAGTGGAATTAAGTAAACTGCCCCCGGCATCGTCCTACTCGATGTCGAAAGAGACGCCCTGCGCCAGCGGCAGCGCCTTCGAATAGTTCACGGTGTTGGTGGCGCGGCGCATATAGGCCTTCCAGGCGTCGGAGCCGCTCTCGCGCCCGCCGCCGGTTTCCTTCTCGCCGCCGAACGCGCCGCCGATCTCGGCTCCAGACGTGCCGATGTTGACGTTGGCGATGCCGCAGTCCGATCCGTCGGCCGACAGGAAGCGTTCGGATTCCATGATGTCGCGGGTGAAGATGGAGGAGGAAAGGCCAGCGCCGACCGCATTGTGGGCGGCGATCGCGTCGTCGAAATCGCTGTACTTCATCACATACAGGATCGGCGCGAAGGTCTCTTCCAGGACGGGGCCGGTTTGCTCCGGCATCTCGACGAGTGCCGGGCGCACGTAGAAGGCGTCCGCATGTCCGTTGTCGACACGCTCGCCGCCGGTCACCGAACCGCCCGCGGCCTTTGCCGCGTCGAGCGCGGCCTGCATATGGTCGAAGGCTGCCCGGTCGATCAGCGGGCCGACGAGCGCGTCGGTCTCCAGCGGATTGCCGACATGGACGCTCTGATAGGCCTTCCGCAGGCGCGGAACGAGGCCGTCATAGACGCTGTCGTGGACGAACAGGCGGCGCAGCGTCGTGCAGCGCTGGCCGGCCGTGCCCATGGCGCCGAAGGCGATGGCGCGCAGCGCCATGTCGAGGTCGGCTGTCGGGCAGACGATGCCGGCATTGTTGCCGCCGAGCTCCAGGATGGCGCGGGCGAAGCGCTTGGCCAGACGCGGGCCGACGTCGCGGCCCATGCGGGTCGAGCCGGTGGCCGAGACCAGCGGCACCTTGGGATGGTCGACCAGCACCTCGCCGATATCGCGGCCGCCAACCAGCACGGTGAGCAGATTGTCGGGCGCCTCGCCGAAGCGCTTCAGCGCCCGGTCGAAGATCGCGGCGCAGGCGAGCGCCGTCAGCGGCGTCTTCTCGGACGGTTTCCAGACGACGGAATTGCCGCAGACCAGCGCCAGCGCCGCGTTCCACGACCAGACGGCGACCGGAAAATTGAAGGCCGAGATCACGCCGACCACGCCGAGCGGATGCCAGGTCTCCATCATGCGGTGGCCGGGGCGCTCGGTGGCGATGGTCAGGCCGTACAATTGGCGAGAGAGCCCGACCGCGAAATCGCAGATGTCGATCATTTCCTGGACCTCGCCCAGGCCCTCGGACGGGATCTTGCCGACCTCGATCGAGACAAGCCGGCCGAGATCGGCCTTGGCGGCGCGCAGTTCCTCGCCGAGCAGGCGCACCAGCTCGCCGCGCTTCGGCGCCGGCACCAGCCGCCAGGCGCGAAAGGCGGCGTCCGCCGCCTCGATCGCCTCGGTCGCCGCGTCCGGCGCGATCGGCGTCAGTTCGGCGATCGCTTCGCCGAAGACCGGGCTGGACACCTTGAAATCGCCGCCGGAGAGCCGGTCGGCCGAGACGCCCAGGCTCTCCAACAGTTCGACGGTCTCGCGCCTGATGTCCATGCCTGCTCGTCCCTTCGTCTCGATTGACGCCGCGGCCGCCTCGTCCGGACGGCTCTCCCGGCATTTGCCGCGCCTATAGCGCGTTTGGCCGGGGCCTTTCCACCGCTTTCGCACCTGGCACGAGGCGATGCGGCCGCGGTTTTGCCGCAGTGCGGAATTGTGCTAGGCGTTTGGGCGGCGTGCCTGCCGCTCGCGGCGCCGGACAATCGAGACCATGACCGCCCATATCGATCCGCTGCTGACCTTCCTCGCCATTCTCGGCGCCGTCTACGGCGTGACCGTCGCGCTCTACTTCGTCTACGGGCTGGCGATGAGCTGGCTCAACGACCGCAATCCGGAACGCCGCATCCAGAAGGGGCGCGACGGCAAGAAACGCATGTGGGTGGAGATCCGCCAGAGCATGATCTCGATCCTGGTGACGTCGACCTCGGTCGCCTTCGGCCTGTTCGCCCAGCACATGGGCTGGGCCTGGACGCCGTGGACGCTGACCTGGTGGAACGCGCTGCCGCTGTTCCTGCTGTGCATGGTCGTCTCGGACCTGTGGTTCTATGCGGCGCACCGGCTGCTGCACACCAAACTGTTCTACCGGCATCATGCCTGGCACCACCGCAGCGTTGCGCCGACCGCCTGGAGCCACGATTCGATGACGGTCGTCGATACCGCGCTGTCGCAGGCCCACCATACGCTGATGGTGTTCCTGATCCCCTTCCCGCCGCTGATCATCCTGGCCAACCGCGCCTACGACCAGATCAACGGCACCTTCGGCCATGCCGGCTTCGAATATTTCGCCTCACCGACGGCGCGCTTCCCCTCGCCGTTCCTGTGCGCCTTCTTCCACGACCAGCACCATTCCGAGTTCCGCTTCAACTACGGCAACTACTTCTCGTTCTGGGACCGGGTGTTCGGGACCATCGCGCCCGACTACGACAGCCGCGTCAAGGGAATGGAGGGCGAGCACCCGCCGCTGCACTTCTCCGCGGAGAAGCCGGCCCAGCCGGCCGAATAGCAGGCGATCTCCCGCGCCGGCGCCGCGGGGGCCCTACGGCGGCGGAGCCGCGCCGACCACGGTGGCCACGACGGACAGCGCAAAAGACAGTCCCAGCAGCAGCAGGCCGGATCGCAGATAGAAGCGCTCCTGCGCCAATTCCCTGAGCGCGCGCGTCAACAGCGCCATTTCCTGCTGGTCGAGAACCTCCGGTCGCGTCATGACGAGCCTGAGATGCGACAGCTTGACCAGCGTGGCACGCGAGTCGATCGACAGCAGGGCCGGCATGGCCAACAGCAAGGTCGACCCGATGCCCAGCAATCCCGATGAGATCATCAGGAGGTGCGCACTGGTCAGATCGGCAAACAATGTCATGCATCCTCCAGCCGACGGGTGCTCCGGCGGAATATCGATCGCCGTTCCGCTTCGCTATCTCCGTCCCTTGGAGGGAAAGGGCACCGCATCGGCAGCCACGGGCGTGTCCTTCGTGTGCTCATCGGCAGGTGACGTGCGCGGGGCAAAGAGTGAGGACGGCGGACCGAAGAGCTGCATACGGCCATCCTTCATCACAAGCACATGGTCGGCACGGCCCAGAATGCTGAGCCGATGCGCCGTGACGATGGCAATGCCTCCGCGCGCCTTGATGCCCGACAAGGCGGCCATGAGTTCCTCTTCCCCTTCGCTGTCCAGGTTGGAGCCGGGAGAATCAAGCACAACGATCCAGGGCTCGCCGTAGAGCGCGCGCGCCAGGGCGATGCGCTGCTGCTCGCCGCGCGACAGGGCGGGCAAAAGGCTTTCGACCTGCGTCTCATAGCCCTGGGGGAGGCGGAGAATCCGATGGTGCAGTCCGGCGGACTGCGCGGCCTCAATCACCAGCTCCGAGACGGGGACGCCGTGGAAGCCGGCAATGTTTTCGGCCACCGTTCCTCTTCGCAGATGAAAATCCTCGGCCATGTAGCCTATCGTCGAAGCGAGCGTCTGGGACCGGTACTGGTTGAGGCTGGCGCCATCAAGACGCACGCTCCCCGACGCAGGCGGCCAGAGCCCCGCGATCGCCTGGAGCAGAGGCGACTGGCCGCTGCCGTTCGGACCGACGACGACCAGCACATCACCCCGAGACAGCTTGAAGCCGACGCCCCTGACCACGGTTTCGCCGGTTTCCGGCATCGCAAGCGAGAGTTCAACCACTTCGAGCGAGGTCGACGGCTTCGGCAGGTCGACGGTCGCTCCGCCATCCGCCGACGCGGTATCGATCGCCGAGCCGGGCGCCAGTTCCTCGGCCAGCCGCGCATCTTCTCCAGGGCTCGGGAACGAGACCGGGCCGCCGGCGATGCCCGCTTCCGGCGACAACGTCAGCCGCCGCCCGCATGCATCGGCGAACAGGTGGATGAAATCGAGCGGCGGAAGATGATCGATATCGCCGCTTTCGACCTGCGAGATGCGCGCCTGGCTGACGCCGAGCCTGCGCGCGAGTTCCCGTTGCGTCAGCCCGGCGTCGCGGCGAAGTGTCCGCAGGAGCGTCGCCGTCTGGCGCGCAGCCTGGATCCGCAGCACCGGTGCCCTGAAATCAGGATCGGCCTCGATCTCACGCAGAAGTCTGGACTCGTCGCTCATAGCTCCCATTCCAGGTCGTACCCCGAGGCCAGCCGCCACTTCACCAAATCATGGAACGGCTTTGCCGCGTCTGGGTCACGGCCGTAAATGCGTCCGGATGCGATCAGGCAGGCATCGTGGGTTTCCGACCGGCCATCGCCGGGCACGCGCGCCGCCAGCAGGAAATCGAAGGTCCGGAACGTCCAGACCTCGGCATATCCTGCACGTTGCCAACTCGCGCGGCTTGCGGCGAATCCGGTCGTTCTGATGTCCATGAGCTTGTAGACACATCCGATCACGGCCGTGGTGTGGTCGTGATCGATGCGCTGCCTGAGCCAACCTTCCAGTTCATCGCCGGCGTGAAACCCCTCGCCGGCGCGCACCCAAATTTTCACGGCCAACCTCAATTATAAGCTGAGGCTTATATCCTGGCAAGCTCAGGCTGGAACCTTCCCCACGGCAAGCAAATTGCCGGCAGCAACGTCAATTGGTCAAGGCACGATCAACGTGCCGGCACCGTGCTCGGTGAAAAGCTCCAGCAGCACGGCGTGCGGCGTCTTGCCGTTGAGGATCACGACCCCCTCGACACCGCGGTCGATCGCCTCGATGCAGGTCTCGACCTTCGGGATCATGCCGCCGGAGATCACGCCTTCCCTGATCAGCCGGCGGGCCTGGCTCACCGTCAGCTCCGGGATGAGCACCTTGTCCTTGTCGAGCACGCCGGGCACGTCGGTGAGGAACAGCAGGCGCTTCGCGCCGACCGCGCCGGCGATGGCCCCGGCAAAGGTGTCCGCGTTGATGTTGTAGGTATGGCCGTCGCGGCCGGGGGCCACCGGCGCGATCACCGGGATCATCTCGGAGCGGGCCAGGAGGTCGAGCAGGGTGCGGTCGACCTCGACCGGCTCGCCGACGAAGCCGAGGTCGAGAACGCGCTCGATGTTGGAATCCGGGTCGGTGACGGTCTTCTTGGCCTTTTCGGCGAAGACCATGTTGCCGTCCTTGCCGCACAGGCCGATCGCCCACTCGCCCTCGGCGTTGATCAGGGCGACGATCTCCTTGTTGATCGAGCCGGCCAGAACCATCTCGACGATCTCGACCGTCTTCTGGTCGGTGACGCGCAGGCCACCCTCGAACTTTGATTCGATGCCCATCTTGGCCAGCATCGCGCCGATCTGCGGGCCGCCGCCATGGACGACGATCGGGTTGACGTCACACTGCTTGAGCAGCGCGATGTCGCGGGCGAACGCCTTGCCGAGCGCCGTGTCGCCCATGGCATGACCGCCATATTTCACCACGACCGTCTTGTCCTCGTAGCGCTGCATGTAGGGCAGCGCGCGCGACAGCAGGGCGGCCTGGGCTTCGGCGGAGGCGGGAATTTCCGTCGTCATGGGCGATCCTCTCAAAGTCCCGGCGCACTTAGAGTGTTTTGGCCACGGATGGAAGCCGCACCTCGCAGGGTCAGGCCCGCCACTGGCGAGAGGCCGTCGTCGACCTCCGTGCCGCCGGGCGGCGACTTGACCTCGATCAAGGCGCGATCTCAGCGCCCGGGCAGACTGGCGGCGACATCGGTGGCCGGCGTGGGGGAGCGATCATGGCGGAACATTCCGCGCAGGGGAGTCCGGCTGCCTTGCCGCCGGTCGTCGCGCTCTCGGCAGCCGATATCCGGACCGCGCTGACGCAAGGCATGGCCGACTTCGCGCGGGCCCCGGCCTACGGCCTGGCCTTCGGCGCGGTCTTCGCGGCGATCGGCATGGTCATCGTGCTGTCGCTGACACGCTGGCATGTGCCCTGGATGATCTACCCCTTTGCGATCGGCTTTCCGCTCGTCGGTCCGTTCGCCGCGATCGGCCTCTACGAGGTCAGCCGCCGACTGCAGGCCGACCTGCCCGTCGGCTGGAGCGACCTTGTGCGGGCGATCTGGCGCCAGCGGCGACGCGAGCCGTCCTGGATGGCCTTCGTCATGCTCTTCATCTTCTGGATCTGGATGTATCAGGTGCGGCTGCTGATCGCGCTGATGCTCGGCCGCATGTCGTTCGCCACCTTCGACCGCTTCGTTTCGATCGTCCTGACGACCCCGCAGGGCTGGCTGTTTCTGGCCGTCGGCCATGTGATCGGCGGCGTTCTGGCCCTCGTTCTCTATTCGCTGACGGTCGTATCCATTCCCCTGCTCATGGATCGCGACTACGACGTCCTCACCGGCATGCTCACCAGCCTGCGGGTGGTGGTTGCCAGCCCCCTGGTCATGCTCGGCTGGGGCGTGGTGGTGACGCTCTGCGTCATCGTCGCCTGCGTGCCGTTCTTCCTCGGCCTGCTCGTGGTGCTCCCGGTGCTCGGCCACACGACCTGGCACATTTACCGCAAGGCGGTGCCTGGTCCCTCGCAGACCTGATGCATCGAACCCGGCATTCGAATCCCGTCCGGCAGCGGGCGGCCCCGAGCGCATGTCAATTGAAGATCGCCTCGAATCATCACCTGCCGGCGCTCCATCCTGAGCGCCCGCCCTGGGCGCGACGCAACCGTCAGAATCGGGCCACCGGTATCCGGTTGCGGATCGGCGGGACGGGTCCGTCTCCACTCCCCTGCGGCTGGTCGCCGAGCGCCGAATATTCGACTCCAAGGCCGTTGAAACCGGCCGGCTATCCGCTACCTTCGCCGCAATGGCGCCGGAGGACATCTCGAAGCTGATCGTGCGGACCTCCATGCGGGACCGCGCCGCCTTCGATTCGCTCTATCGGCAGACCAGCGCGAAACTCTTCGGCGTCTGCCTGCGTGTCTTGGGTAACCGAACCGATGCCGAGGAAGCGCTGCAGGACGTCTACGTCAAGATCTGGACCAAGGCGGACCGCTTCGCGGTCTCGGAGCTCAGTCCGATCTCGTGGCTGGTGGCGATCGCACGCAACCATGCCATCGACCGGATCCGGCAGCGCCGGCCGGCAGCGCTCGACATCGACGCGGCGCTCGACATCGCCGACCCGGCGCCGGACCCGGAGCGGGCGGCGGCGTCCGGCGAGGACGGCGGCCGGATTCACCGCTGCCTGGAGGAACTCGACGCGGCGCGCGCGGAAGCGGTGCGCGGCGCCTATCTGAGGGGAGAAAGCTATGCCGAGCTGGCGGCGCGGCACGAGGTTCCGCTGAACACGATGCGGACCTGGTTGCGGCGCAGCCTGCTGAAACTCAGGGAATGTCTCGAGCGATGAGCATCGCGGACGAACCAATGCCGGACGGTGGCGACGACCTGCTCGCCGCGGAATTCGTGCTCGGCGCGCTGGATGCCGACGGGCGCCGGGCCGCGGCGCGCCGGATCGAGAGCGAACCGGACTTCGCGCGGCGCGTCGAGCAGTGGGAGATGCATTTCGCGCCGCTGGCCGACGCCTACGAAGCGGCGGAGCCGCCGGCAGCGGTGAAGGCGGCGATCGACAGGCGGATCTTCGCAACGGCAGCCCCGCCCGGCCCGCAACGCGCCGGCCTGCTGCAGAGCCTGGCGTTATGGCGGGGGCTTGCCGCGGCGGCGTTCGCCGCCCTGCTGATCGCCGTGGCTGTGCCCTACCTCGCTTCCCGCCCCGAGCAGCCGCAGACGCGGCTCGTGGCCTCGCTGGCAGCCGACGGCAGCGAAGTGCGCTACCTCGCCGTCTACGATCCCGGCGATGGCCAGCTCGCGCTGTCGCATGTGGCCGGCGACCGCAGCGCCGGCCGCGATTTCGAGCTGTGGACCATCGAAGGCGGCGACGCGCCCGTATCGGTCGGCATCGTCCCCGCCGGCCCCGCGGTGCGGCTGGCCGTGCCGCCGGAAGCCCGTGCAAAGCTCGCCAAAGGCGCGACGCTCGCCATCAGCGACGAGCCGGCAGGAGGGTCGCCGACGGGACAGCCGACAGGACCGGTCATCTCGGCCGGCGATCTTTTCCAACTGTAGACGGGCATCCGCCGCAACCCGCCGCCGGCAATCACGCAAGCGTGATCGACGCCGAACTCTCTGCTTTACGGAATGTGAAACTCTCTCGGGCCGCGCGCCGTGTCTCCCTGCGTCCCTCCCGAAAACGGGAACAACCAAGGAGAGTTCTTCATGCGCAAGTTCACCGCAACCCTGTTCGCCGGTGCTATGCTGGTCGGCGGCCTCGTCTCCTCCGCCCATGCCGAGAATCCGATGGTCGGCGGCGCCGCGATGTATGCCGACAAGAACATCGTCGAGAACGCCGTCAACTCCGCCGACCACACCACGCTGGTCGCAGCCGTCAAGGCGGCCGGGCTGGTCGAGACCCTGCAGGGCGCCGGCCCCTTCACCGTGTTCGCGCCGACCAACGCCGCCTTCGACGCGCTGCCCGCCGGCACGGTCGAGACGCTGCTGAAGCCGGAGAACAAGGACAAGCTGACCAAGATCCTGACCTGCCACGTGGTGGCCGCCAAGGCGATGTCGGCCGACATCATGAAGATGGTCGACGACGACAAGGGGGCGCATCCGGTCAAGACGGTCGGCGGCTGCACCTGGACCGCCAAATACGAGGGCGACAAGATCACGGTGACCGACGAGAACGGCAACGTCGCCAATGTGACCATCGCCAATGTCGAGCAGTCGAACGGCGTGATCCACGTCATCGACCGGGTGCTTCTGCCGAAGATGTAGCCGGCGACAGGCCGTCCGCCCCGCCGGGCCAGCACGGCTTTCCCTCAAACCCGTGCGCGGCGGGCGCCCCGCAGCCGTCGCGTCTCAGCCGCGGCGGCTGCGGGGTTCTTCATGCCGGCGTCCCCGGGGTGAGGCGCGCCGGCATGAAACTCAGTGACCGCCTCCACCGCCGGCGGCGGCCGACGGCTTGCGCATCATCATGGCGAAGACCGCCAGCGAGGCGAACAGCACGGTCAGCAGCGAGAAGACGTCCATGAAGGACAGCAGCGAGGCCTGCTGGTGGACCATGCCGCTCAGCTTGGACAGGGCGACCGTGGCGCCGTCGAGTCCGTGGGAATTGAAGTTGCGGGTCATCGAGTCGAGCTGCGACACCGCGGCCGGGTTGTCCCAGCTCACATGCTCGGCGAGACGCTCGTAGTGAAAGGCGCCGCGGTTGATCAGCACCTGGTTGATCACCGCGAGCCCGACCGCGCCGCCGAGGTTGCGCGTCAGGTTGAACAGGCCCGAGGCGTTCTTCAGCCGGCTCGGCGGCAAGGTGCCGAGCGCCAGATTGTTGATCGGCACCATGCAGAGCATCAGCGACACGCCGCGCAGGACCTGCGGCACCAAAAGCTCGTAGAAATCCCAGTCGGCGGTGAGAAAGGTCATCCGCCAGGTGCCGGCCGCGAAGCCGAGAAAGCCGATCATCATCATGACACGCGGGTCGACCTTGCGCGACAGCGCCCCCGACACCGGCGCGGTGACGAACATCGCCAGCCCGCTGACGAACAGCGCCTCGCCGATCATCAACGAGTCGTAGCCGCGGATGCGGCCGAGGAAGAGCGGGTAGAGATAGGTCAGACCGTAGAGGCCGATGCCCATGACGAAGGAGAACAGCGAGCCGAAGGCGAAGTTGACGTCCCTGAAGGCGCGCAGATCGACGATCGGCTCGTCGCGGCTGAACGCCCGCCAGAAGAACACGATCCCGCCGACGACCAACACGATGGTGCAGATGAACACCGCCTCGTCCTGAAGCCAGTCGTTGGTCGGCCCCTCCTCGAGCACGAATTCGAGCGAGCCGAGGAAGGCCGCCATGGCGGCGAGGCCGATCCAGTCGAACTTCTTCAGCAGGCCCCGCTCCGGCTTGTCGAAGTCGATCAGCGTCCAGGCCGCGGCGGCGACGAGAATGCCGGGCACGACATTGATCAGGAACAGCCAGTGCCACGACATGGCATGGCTGATGTAGCCGCCCACCGTCGGGCCGATCGTCGGCGCCAGAGTGGCGACCAGGCCGATCATCGGCGAGACGATGGCGCGCTTCGATGGCGGGAAGATCGTGAAGGCGGCCGCAAAGACCGAAGGAATCATGCCGCCGCCGATGAAGCCCTGGATCGCGCGATAGAGGATCATCTGGTCGATGTTGGTCGCCGTGGCGGCGAGCGCGCTCGCCGCGGTGAAGCCGGCGGCCGAGATGGTGAACAGCACGCGCGTCGAGAGCAGCCGGGACAGGAAGCCCGACAGCGGGATCATGATGACCTCGGCGATCAGGTAGGAGGTCTGGACCCAGGAGATCTCGTCGGAACTGGCGGAGAGCCCGGCCTGGATCTCGGACAGCGAGGCCGAAACGATCTGGATGTCGAGGATCGCCATGAACATGCCGAACACCATCGCCAGAAAGGCGATGGTGCGGCGCGGATCGAGCGCGTCCGTCTTGGCCGGAGCGGGAACCCCGGCGGATATCGTCGCAGCGGTGCTCATCGGAGCGGTTCCGGACCTCAGTTGGTGGACGGCGCCGTGCGGCTGTCGACATCGACGACGACCGACAGGCCGGCGCGCAGGTGGCCGGCACGCGCGGCCTGCGGCGACACGTCGATGCGGACGGGAACGCGCTGGACCACCTTGGTGAAGTTGCCGGTGGCGTTTTCCGGCGGCAGCAGCGAGAAGACGGCGCCGGACGCTGGCGCCAGCGACGACACCGTCCCTTCGATCTCGGCGTCATCCATCGCGTCGACGGCGATCCTCACCGTTTCGCCGGGGACGAGGCGCGCAAGCTGCGTCTCCTTGAAATTGGCGACGACATAGACCTTGTCGAGCGGCACGACGACGCCGAGCTTCTGGCCGGCGGTGACGAAATCCCCCGCCTCGACCGAAAGATTGCCGACGACGCCGTCGAACGGCGCCTTCAGCACGGTGAAGGACAGGTCGCGGATCGCCTTGTCGCGGGTGAGTTCGAGCGTCCTGACGGTGCTCTGGGCTTCGGCATACTGGGCCTCGAGCACGCCGATATTGGCCTTGGCGCTGGCGATCTGGGCATCGGCACCGGCCAGTGCTGCATTGGCCTGGTCGAGCGCTGTGGTGGCGTCATCGAGCTGCGCCTGTGTCGAGACCTGCGTCTTCAAGAGCTTCGACGCACGATCGACGGCGCGGCTGGCATTCTGCGCGGCGGCGCGAGCCGAGTCGCGCTGCGCATTGGCCTGGCCGAGCGCCGCGCGCGCGGCCTCGGTCTGCGCCTGGATGCGCTCCAGCGTCTTGCCCTGGGTGACGATCTGCGCCTCGGCCTGCGCCTCGGCGATCCTGTAGTCGCCGTCGTCGAGGACGACGAGCGGGTCGCCCGCCTTCACATGGCTGTTTTCCTGGACCACGCGCTGCGCGACGTAGCCGGTCACCTTGGGCGCGACATAGGTCATGTCGGCCTGCACATAGGCATCGTCGGTGGAGATCATGAAGCGGCCGGCGGTCCAGTAGTCATATCCGTACCAGCCGGCGCCGCCGAGAAGGGCGAGGCCGAGAACCGACAGAACGAGGGTCTTGCGCGCCCGCGTCTTCGCGGGTCGAGCGGTGTCCGCGGCAGGCTCGGTCGGAGCAGGCAGCGCCTGCGGCGCCTCCGTCTGCGGGGCCGACTTCGCCTCTTCGGGCAAACGGGCCGCGTCCGGCCGCGGAGTCTTGATCGGGAACGGGCGGACGTCGGAGACGGGGCTCTCGGACGCGGGCGTGGAGCTTCTGCTGGACATGGCGGCAGCTTTTCTGATTGAACTGAACCGTTCGGTTCGAGTTGACTTAGCGCCGGTGAGAGCGCATATCAAGAGCAAATCGAACCGCTCGGTTCGAAATTTTTCGCAGGAGCGAGATGAACGCCGGGAGCCGACAGGATGCGACGGATACGGGGGGCGACGAGCTGACCCGCAAGCGGCGTGTCGCCGGGCAGGATCCCGCCAAGCGGCGCCAGATCATCGAGGGTGCCCGGCGCGTCTTCATCGAGATGGGCTTCGACGCCGCCTCGATGAACGACATCACGCGCGCCGCCGGCGTATCGAAGGGAACGATCTACGTCTATTTCGCCAACAAGGAGGAACTCTTCGAGGCACTGATCGAAGAGGAACGGCAGACCATCTTCGCCAACATGTACGAGGCGCTGGAGCGCGGCCACGGCGTGCGCGAGACCCTGACGGCCTACGGCATCGCGCTGGCCCTGAAGATCACCTCGCCGACCGTGCTGAAGGCGCAGCGGACCGTCATAGCCATCTGCGAGCGCATGCCCGAACTCGGCGTCCGCTTCTACGAACGCGGGCCCAAACGCGGCCACGACAAGCTCGCCGCCTATCTGAAGCGCCTGGTGGATGCCGGAGAACTCGCCATTTCCGACATCGACCTCGCCGCCTACCAGTTCGCCGATCTCTGCATGACCGGCATCTTCCGGCAATGCCTGTTCGGCTACCGGACGGAGACCCCGACGCGCGAGGAGATCGAACGGAACGTGGCGTCCGCGGTGACGGTCTTCCTGGCGGCCTACGGAACGTCCCGCTGAGACGCTCAGCCGGCGGCGGCCGTCTCGATCGCCAGCCGAAGCTCCTCGATGCCCGATCCCGTCTCCGACGACGTCCCGATGATCGCCGGGAAGGCGGCGGGACGGCGCCTGATCTTCTCCGCCGTCGCGGCGAGCAGCGCCTCCAGCTCCTTCGGCTTGATCTTGTCGGCCTTGGTCAGCACGATCTGGTAGGAGACGGCCGCCTTGTCGAGCAGGCCCATGACCTCCTCGTCATTGGCCTTGACGCCATGGCGGGCATCGACCAGCAGGTAGACGCGCTTCAGCGTGACGCGCCCGCGCAGATAGTCGAAGACGAGCCTGGTCCAGTCGTCGACCTGGGTTTTCGGCGCCTTGGCGTAGCCGTAGCCCGGCATGTCGACCAGGGCCATCGGCGGAAGATCGTCCGAGACGCCCGAGTAGCCGTCCGGCACGAAATAGTTGAGCTCCTGGGTGCGGCCGGGCGTGTTCGAGGTTCTGGCAAGCCCCTTCTGCCCGACCAGCGCATTGATCAGCGAGGATTTGCCGACGTTGGAGCGGCCGGCGAAGGCGATCTCGGCCGGGCCCTCGGGCGGCAGCAGGCTGATCGAGGGCACGCCCCGGATGAAGATCCAGCCGCGTTCGAAGATGCCCTTCTCGCCGGCCCGCCCTGCTGACATCTTCCTATCTCCTCGAAGCCGCGGCGGGACGCTGGCCGTGCCTCTCGGCGGCGCCGGCCCGCCGAACCGCGCCGGGCACGGCTTACAGGCCCGCACGGCAACGGCGCAAGCCGGCCATGACGGCATTTCTTGGGGTGGCCCCCAATTCCGTCATAGACTGGAGCCAGTACTGCGCCACATATTGCCATGTCCGCAAGCGGAGCGGACGTCCCGACAGGAAGAGCCTATTGCAATCGACCCCGCGCCAGCCACGGATCGCGACGCCCGTTGCGGCGATCATGCTGACGACCGCCCTTCTGGTGGTCGTGCTCGGCCTGGCCGGCCTGATGGTCTGGCAAAGCTATCGCGCGACGCTGGAGGCCGCCGAAGCGCGCGCGCAATCGTCGGCCCAGATCGTCGCGACGCACATCGAGTCGATGATCACCGCCAGCGACCAGGCCTTGCGGCGCATCGACGCCGCTGTCGGCGACAACGACGTGCGGGCGACCGCCAACACCATCGCCGATATCGCGCAGGCGGTGGGCGACCTGCCGGCCGGGTTCCAGTTCACCGTCTACGATTCGACCGGCCGCATCCGCCTGGCGAGCGATTCCAGGCGGACCGGAGAAGAAATGGCCGACAGCAGCTATTTCGACCAGCTCCGGGACGGGACGGCGATGGTCATCACCCGGGAAGAGGGCCAAGCAGCAGCAGCCTTCTTCGTCATCGCGCGGCGGATGGCGCGGGACGGAACGTTCACGGGTGTTGCCAGCATCGCCATCCCCAACACCCGCATGGACATGCTCTGGCAGTCGCTGAATCTCGGCCCGTTGTCGACCGTGTCGATCATCCGGTCCGACGGCTGGCTGGTGGCGCGCCATCCGAGCGTCGACAAACCCCTGGACCTGAGCGGATCGCCGCTGTTCGTCCGCTTCCTGCCGGAGAAGACCGAGGGCGTCTACTACAGCGACCAGTCGCCCGCCGACGGCAAGCAGCGCATCGTCGGCTTCAGCCGCGTCAAGGGCTGGCCACTCGTCGCCGCCACCGGCCTCGAGATGCACAGCGTGCTGGAGCCGTTCATGTCCAATCTCAGGACACTGCTCGGCTTCGGCATCCCGATCATCGCCGTCCTGATCGCGGGAACCTATTGGATCGCCCGCCTGCTGGCCGCCGACGACGCCCGGCGGATGGCGCTGGAACAGGCGCTGGAGCGCAACCGCTTCCTGTTCCGCGAGATCCATCATCGGGTGAAGAACAACCTCCAGACCGTTTCATCGCTGGTCCGCCTGCAACCCCTTCCGAAAGAGGTCCGCGACGACATGGGCCGGCGGATCGCCGCGATGGTCGCCGTGCACGAGCACATCTATCAGTCCGACCAGTTCGACCGGGTCGAGATGTCCGGCTACGTCGACAGGCTGCTGAAGGAGATCGCCGCCGGCTACGACCAGGACGTCGAGATCGACGCGAAGCTCTCTCCGCTGACGGTTTCGCGCGACCAGGCTCTGCCGGTCGGACTGATCGTCAACGAGGTCGTCTCCAACGCCTTCAAGCATGCGTTCACCGCCGACGCGCCCGGCCAGCTCGCGGTCGAGATCGCCGAGACCGATACCGGCGTGGGAAGGCTCACCATCGCCGACAACGGACCGGGGCGAAAGGCCGAGGGCGAGCGCAAGGGGATGGGCAGCAATCTGGTCGCCGGCTTCGTCGCCCAGCTCGGCGGCCAGTTCAGCTTCGAGAACAGGAACGGCACCGTGTTCGCGATGACTTTCCCGCTGCGCTGAAGGCTCAAGCATTCGGCGTAGAAAAGTCCGCAGCTTAGCGGAATTTTTCCTGTTCGCTGCCAAATATCGTTTTCCGGGAATTGCAGTCCGGGTCGAGATTGCCGCAGGGTGCCGCCGATTCGTATCGCTGAGCGCGGAATTGATGTATGTCGGATCGGCCGACAGAGTTGATGACGGAAAATCTGCGGGACATGGATGAGCACCAAGACTATCTTTAGTGACGCACTGCACAGCTATCGTGCCGTCGTCGGGTCGGTCATCGTGTTCAGCGCGGCGATCAACATTCTGATGTTCGTCGGCCCGCTCTACATGCTCCAGGTCTACGATCGCGTGCTGCAGAGCCGCAGCGAGATGACGCTGATCGCGCTCACCGGCATCGCGGTGGCGATGCTGGGCGTGCATGGTCTGCTGGAGTGGATCCGCTCGCGTGTCCTGGTGCGGGCCGGACTTCGCTTCGATGCGATCCTCGCCAACCCGCTGTTCTCGCGCATCGTCACCACGACGCTCAGCCAGCCGGGGGCGAAGTCCGAGTTCGCGCTGATGGACATCGACCGTCTGCGCGAATTCCTGACGGGATCCGGCCTGATCGCGCTGTGCGACGTTCCCTGGGTGCCGGTCTTCCTGGCGGTGTGCTTCTTCTTCCATCCGTGGATCGGCTGGCTGGCGACCGGCGGCGCCGCCATCGTCTTCCTGCTGACCATGATCAACGAGTTCGCCACCAAGAAGACGCTGAACGCGGCGAGCACGAGCTCGCAGACGGCCCAGCACTTCGCCAGCACGACCCTGCAGAATGTCGAGGTCATCCGGGCGCTCGGCATGGAGAGCAGCCTGCGCGGCCGCTGGTCCGCCATGCACCGCGGCATGCTCGAATTGCAGGCGACGGCCAGCGACCGGTCCGGCGTGCTGTCGTCTATCACCAAATTCGTGCGCATGGCCATGCAGGTGGCGATCCTCGGGCTCGGCGCCTTCCTGGCGCTGGAGGGCCAGATCACGCCGGGCATGATGATCGCCGCCTCGATCATGATGGGCCGCGCCCTCGGCCCGGTGGACCAGGTGGTGGGCCAGTGGAAGCAGTTCGTCGGCGCGCGCCAGGCCTATGCCCGTCTCAGGGACCTGTTCACCCGCTTCCCCGAGGAGCCCAGGCGGACCGAACTGCCGCGTCCGGCCGGCCATCTGTCGGCCGAGCAACTGACGATCGGCGCACCGGGTTCGCGCACGCCGATCGTCCACGGCGTCACCTTCTCGCTCGCCGCCGGCGAGACGCTGGCGCTGGTCGGCCCGAGCGGGGCTGGCAAATCCAGCCTGGTGCGGGCCCTGGTCGGCGTCTGGACGCCGCTCGCCGGCACGGTTCGGATCGACGGCGCGGAGCTCGCCCATTGGGACAAGGAGGCGCTCGGCCAGCACATGGGCTATCTGCCGCAGACCGTCGAGCTGTTTGCCGGAACGGTGGCCGAGAACATCGCGCGGTTCCACGACGCGGAATCCGCCGACATCATCCTGGCGGCCAAGCGCGCCGGCGTCCACGATCTGATCCAGACCCTGCCCGACGGCTACGGTACGCAGATCGGCGTCGGCGGACGGCAGCTCTCCGGCGGCCAGCGCCAGCGCATCGGCCTGGCACGGGCGCTGTTCAACGACCCGGCGCTGGTGATCCTCGACGAGCCGAACGCCAATCTCGACATGGAAGGCGAGGAAGCCTTGCTGCGCTCGCTCAAGGACCTGCGCGAACGCCGCCGCACGGTCGTCTTCGTCAGCCACAAGATGGGCCTGCTGGCGCTCTCGGACAAGGCACTGATCCTCGCCGACGGCCGCATGCGCGCCTTCGGACCGACCAAGGACGTGCTGGCGCCGAAACCGGTGTCGCCGGTCCCGCACATCGACGACCAGACCGCGGCGCGCGCCCGCGTCGTCAATTGATCGTGCGCGGCGCCGTTCGCAAATCCGCCGCGATCGCGCACGTTGATCGCACGGTGAAATCATCGCAGCGCGCCGCGGCGCCGAGGCCATGACCATGAAAGACACCGCCGGCAAGCAGTCCGGAGCGTTCTCGCCGACGCCCTATGTGATGATGGGCTATGCGACGATCGCGCTTGCCTTCGGCGTGTTCGGAACCTGGGCGGCGACGGCGCCGCTGGCGAGCGGCGTCGTCGCCCACGGCACGGTCGCGGTGATGACCAACCGCAAGACCATCCAGCATCTGGAAGGCGGCATCATCCAGCAGATCGCCGTCAAGGAAGGCGACATCGTCGAGGCCGGGCAGGTCCTGGTGAAGCTCGATCCGACGCAGGCCAGCGGCAACGTGGCGGTGCTTGGCGCGCGCCTCGCTTTGCTGCGGGCGACGGAGGCGCGGCTTTCGGCCGAGAGCATCGATGCCCCTGATATCGGCTTCCCGCCCGAGATCTCCGGGGCGCCCGGGGCCAAGGAGCCGCTCTACCTCACACTTCAGCGTACCTTGTTCAGGGATCGCAAGGCCACCAAGGACGGCCAGATCAGCATCCTGAGAGCACGCATCGGCCAGCTCGAGGAGGAGGTCTCGGGCCTCGACGCGCAGCGCCAATCGCTGGCCTCGCAGCAAGGCTCGCTGGACGAAGAGATCGAACGCATGAAGGTCGGCGAGGAGAGCGGCTACATCTCGACCAATCAGGTCGCGCAGCTCATGCGTGCCCGCATGGAGATGGAAGGCAATCTCGGGCGAATCATCGCCGATGCCGCCAGGGCCAATCAGACGATTGCCGAGACCAAGCTGCAGATCCTGCAGATCAGGCAGGAATTCGTCGAGCGCGCCGGCACCGAGTTGCGCGACATCCGCGACCAGGTCAGCGAGGTTTCCGAACGGCTGAAGCAGGCCGAGTACGTGCTCGACCGGACCACGATCACCGCGCCGGTGCGCGGCAAGATCCAGAGCATACGCTACCACACGACGTCCGGCGTGGTGCGCCCGGCCGACCCGATCATGGAACTCATCCCGATGGACGACGACCTGGTCATCAATGCGCGGGTGCGGCCGATCGACGTGGACGACGTGATCCTGGGCGGCAAGGCCGAGGTCCGCTTCTCAGCCTTCGCCAGCCGGCAGACTCCGGTGATCTTCGGCACCGTGCAAGTCCTGTCGCCGGACATCATCCAGTCGGAAAGCCCGCAGATCGAGCCGTATTACGATGCAAGGATCACCGTCAACGAAAAGGATGTGCCGGCCGAGATGCGCGGGCGGCTGCAGCCCGGCATGCCGGCGGAGGTCATCATCGCCAGCGGCGAGCGCACGATGGTCGATTACCTGATCAAGCCGCTGAAGGACTCCTTCTCCAAGGGCATGCTGGAGAAATAGGCCGCGCCTGCCCCGCGCGCTGCGTCAGGCGATTTTCGCCAGCAGCCTGACCAGGGTCGCCGCGTCGCGCGGCGACAGGGGCGCCAGCGTTTCCTCGGAGCCCTGCTGGACCGCCGGGATCAGGGCTTCGACGGTGCGCCGGCCTTCGTCCGTCAGGCTCACCATCAGCCGGCGGCGGTCGGTGCCGCTCGGCCCGAGTTCGACCAGGCCGCGCAGCTTCAGGCGGTCGATGACGCCCTTGATCGTCGCCGCGTCCATCGCGACAAGCGTGCCGAGCTGGTTCTGCGAGGTCTCGCCGGCGTCACGAAGCTTGACCAGTGCCGCGAATTGCGGCGGGGTCAGTTCCGAAACATGGGCGGCAAAGATCGAGACGTGGCGCTGGTGGGCGCGGCGCAGCAGGAAGCCCACCTGCTCCTCGAGCGCATAGGAGACCTGCGGTCCTTCGTCCGCCTCCACCAGCTTCAGGAGCTTGTCTTCGCCTGTCACCTTTGTCCGTCCCAGGCGGAGATGTCGCCGACGGCCAGCCCTCCCATACGGGCATGAACGCGTCCGCCGATCGCCATGGCCAGGCAGAAGACGATCTCGTCCGGGCGCGGGCCTTCGATCGCGGTCACCGTCATCGCGTCGAAATGGCTGCGTACATAGGCGGCGTTCACATGACCCAGCGGGATGTCGAGCGACGCACCGAAGCCGCCGACCTTCATGGCCGAGGGCACGATCGCCTTGGCCCCGCCGAGGCGCTCGCGCATCGCATAGCCGCCCGGGACGTGCCAGAGCGCGCCGTGCTCGATCTCTCCCGCGGTGCCGACGATCGCGCCCTTGCCGTAGCCGTCGATCTGCTTCGCGTCGCCGCCCAGCGCCGCGATCAGCCGATCGGTCAGCAGCAGGCCGAGCGGCTTCAGATCGTCCATCGCCGGCTGCAGCGCCTCGGCGTAGCGGCCGGCGAAGGGATTGCCGACGACGGCGAGCGCGGCGGCGCGGCGGCGCGGCGCGCTCGGCCGCGGACCGCCATCATGATGGGTCTCGTCGCTGACGACGACGATCTTGCGGATCGGAAATTCAGGCATGGGCAGGCATCCTCGCGTCGGCCGCTTCTCGGCTTTCCAGTGTCTCGATATCGCAGATCCGCGCAACGCCCTGCAGGAAAAGGGCCGCGCCTTCGATGTCGCCGCCGCTGCGCAGCGCACGGGCGACGATCAGCCCGCCATGCAGCGCCTCGTCGACATCGCGCGACGACAGGTGCGCGACCGCGGTGGTAACGACGCGGCGGCCGAGATCGCTGTCGGGCGCCATCTCGGCCGCGGGCGTCCGCCGGACCGCCGGATGCCCCGGCAGGTCGACCGCATTGGCGATCACGGTGGCGGCCGCATCGGCCTGCGCGGCGTTGCGTGCCAGGACGGTGACGGCATCGGCAATCCCCAGCGAGAAGCTGCGGCCGCGCCAGCCGCTTGTGGCGATGCCGCGCACCGGATCGCCCCAGGCGATCGTCAGCCGGTCGGCGGCTCCGCCGCCGCTGCCGGCGATCGCCGCGTCGATGCGGCGGCCTTCGGCGATGAACAGGGCGATGTCGCCGCCATTGTTGACATAGGCGCGCTCCAGCGTCCTGCCGGCAACGAGCGCAGCCAGCACCTCGTCGGCGACGGCGCCGGCCACCGCGGCCATGGGGGTCAGAAAATCCCGCGCCAGGGGCGCGACCGAGGCTTCCATCCGCCGCGCGACGGCTCCGGCGAAAGCTCGCGCTCCATCGAGGGTCGCCGCCGTCCGCAGGTCCGGCAGCTCGGCAACGAGTTCGCCAAGTATCGTCTCGAACCGCGCAACCGCCTGGCCATAGGCGGCACGGATCTCGCCCTGTGCGCCGAATGCCTCGACGATCAGGTCGATCGGACCGTGGTTGAGGTGCAGCCGCCTTCCGTCCGGCAGCAGGCTCGCCTGCGCCGCCTGCATCATTCGATGCCTCCGGATCCGTGCCTCGACCAGAGCAGCGGCCACGGATTGCCGCGCGGCGCGATTTCGACGCGGCGGTCGTTGAGATATTCTCCGCCACGCTGCAGGATATCCTCGACGGTGCGGATCGCGTCCTCATGTCCGCCGAGACGCAGATAGTCGTCGCGCCGCAGCGTGAACTCGATCGGCGCCACCAGGGCCGGGGTGGGGACGGAGCCGAACGCGTTCTCCGGCACCCGCATGACGTCGACCATCAGCGTGATGCCGCCGCCCGGCCAGACATAGACCGGTGCGCCGCCGACCGTGACATAGGTCCGCAGTCCATGCACCGATCGGGTGAGGTTGACCGGATTCTCGGTCACGCCGGCCCGCAGCGAGCCGCCGGCACCGCCGACGAACAGCACCGTGCAAAGCGCCGGCTCGCAATTGTCCTCGATGAGCCGGACCGCCTTGCGCAGCCGTTCGGGGAACGGTCTCTCCACCGGCCTCAGCGCGTCGTCGAGCTCGAAATAGGCGAACTGTTCTCCGGTGGTCGAGACCATCAGCAGCGACAGGCCCGGACGGGCGCCCTTCCTGGCGTTCCAGTCGCCGAGGATGGCCAGCGGGTCGTCGATCGTTGTGCCGCCCCAGCCCAGCCCGGGCTCGGACACCTTGAAGTAGCGGCCCGGCGTCGATTTGCGGCCGAGGATCCGGATGCCGGTATCCTCCCAGCCGAGCACCTTGCCGGCCTGGTGTTCGGAGACGACGCCGGTGATGTGGTCGTCGACGACGACGACCTCGTCGACCAGGCCGCGCCACTGGGTGGCGAACATGCCGATCGTCGCCGAGCCGCAGCCGACGCGCATGCGATGTTCGGTCTTGCCGTCGATGACCGGCGGCTTGCCGGCCTCGACGACCAGCGTGGCGCCGCCGTCGATCGAGAGTTCCACCGGCTTGCGGTTGCACAGCGCGAGCATGGTCTCGCAGGTCACCCGGCCTTCCGATTTCGACCCGCCGGTGAGGTGGTGGACGCCGCCGAGCGACAGCATCTGCGAACCGTACTCGGCCGTGGTGACGTGACCGACCGCTTCGCCGGCGGCGCGCACGATCGCCGTCTCGGGTCCGATATGGCGATCCGTGTCGATCTTGATCTTGACGCCACAGTAGGAAAAAATCCCTTCCGTCACCACCGTCACCAGGTCGACGCCCTCGACTTCCTGGCTGACGATGAACGGCGCCGGCTTGTAGTCGGGATAGGTGGTTCCGGCCCCGATCGCCGTGACGAAGGGGCGATGGCGGGAGACGAGATCGCCGGACCACGGCTTCGAGCCGAGGTCGAACGGCACCACCTCGCCGCCGCTGCCGGCGATATAGTCGAGGACGACCAGCGGGTCGCAGCGGACGATCCGCCCGCCGACATTGCCGTAGCGGTCGCAGGCACCCGTCCGTCCGTCGGCGATGTAGCACATGACCGGGCAGGCATCGCAGCGGATCTTCTCGGCGACCTGCCGGGCGCCGGGCTCGCGGGTCTCGAAGCGTTCGGCAAGTTCGCTCATGGGGATGTGTCGCCTTCATCGACAATCTCCGCCCCCTCCACCATGCTTCGCATGGTCCCCCTCCCCCGTGAACGGGGGAGGGGGACCGCCGAAGGCGGTGGAGGGGGCGTAGCCGATTGTTCCATCTCCCGGATCGCCGCCCGCAGCCGGCTCGGCGTCGCCGGCACCTTGGTCACCACGACGCCGGTGGCATGACGGATGGCGTTGAGGATCGCCGGCGCGGTGGGGATCAAAACGTGTTCGCCGAGCCCCTTGGCGCCGTAGGGGCCCTCGGGGTCGGGAACTTCCACGAGGATCGACTCGATCGGCGGCACATCGCCGATCGTCGGGATCAGATAGTCGTGCAGGTTCTCCGTGCGGCCCGGAATATACTCCTCCATCAATGCGAGGCCGATGCCCTGCGCGATGCCGCCCTCGATCTGGCCCTCGACCAGCAGCGGGTTGATGGCGCGGCCGACATCATGCGCGGCGGTGATCCTGACCAGTTTCACCGTGCCGAGCCTGAGGTCGACCTCGAGCTCGGCGATCTGCGCGCCCCATCCATATTGCGCATAGGGAGTTCCCTGCCCCTTGGCATCGAGCGGGGAAGTGGGCGGGTCGTAGGTTTCCTGCGCGCGGAAGACCAGACCGTCGGCATCCGCCGGCAGCTCGGCAAGATCGAGCCGGCGCACCGCCTCGCCCTCGCGAACGATCAACTGGCTTGCGTCGACCGCGAGCGTGGCGGCCGGCGAAACGTTGGCGAAGCGCAGGATCGTCTCGCGCAGCGCCGAGGCGGCCTTCAATGCCGCCTTGCCGGTGACGAAGGTCTGGCGGGAGGCGGAGGTCTTGCCGGCGTCCGGCGTGACCCCCGTGTCGGCACCGACCAGTCGGAACCGCTCTAGCGGCAGGCCGAGCGCGTCGGCGGCGATCTGGGCGACCACCGTGTTCGCCCCCTGGCCGATGTCGACGGCGCCCTGATGCAGCACGACCATGCCGTCGGCAGCGATGCCGATGCGGATGGTCGAGGGGTTCGGCAGGGACGTGTTGCCGCAGCCATACCAGCAGGAGGCGACGCCGACGCCGCGCCGCGTCGGGCCGCCCGCCGCATTGAAACTCTCGGCTTCGGCCAGCGCCGACCGCCAGCGCGGCAGCAAGGCCTCCAGGCAGGCGACGATGCCGACGCCACCTTCCAGCCGCTGGCCGGTGACCGTCGTGGCGCCGTCGCGCAGCGCATTGGCGATGCGGAAGGCGAGCCGGTCGTGGCCCAGGCCGATCGCCAGATCGTCGTAGAGCGTTTCCTGCATGATGGTCGCCTGCGGCACGCCGAAGCCGCGGAAGGCGCCGGAGACCGGGCCGTTGGTGTGAATTGCGGTCCCGGTGGCGCGGTAGTTGGGCGTCGAATAGGGACCGGAGGCGTGGACCGGCACCCGGTTGGCGACCGTCGGGCCCCAGCTCGCATAGGCGCCGGTGTTGAACTCGCCGGAGAAGGCCATGCCGACGACGCGCCCCTGCGCGTCGACGCCGGCCGTCGCCTCGATGACCGCCGGATGGCGCTTTGTGGTGGAGGCCATGGATTCGCTTCGACTGTAGGCCAGGGCCGCAGGCCGGCCCGTCTTCAGCGCCACCAGCCCGATCAGCGGCTGGACGGAGATGTCGAGCTTCGAGCCGAAGCCGCCGCCGGTCGCCGTCGGCACGATGCGCACGCGCTCGGGCGGCAGGCCGAGCAGCCTCGCAGTATCATCGCGGTCCATGTAGGGTGCCTGGGTGCAGGCCGTGACGACCAGCGTGTCGCCGTCCATCGCCGCGAAGCCGGCCTCCGGCTCGATATAGGCGTGCTCGACGTAGCAGGTCTCGATGCGCCGCGTGGCGGTCAGCGCGGCGGCTTTCAGCGCGCCATCGGCATCGCCGCGCTCGACGCGGCCGCTGGTCAGCACATTGCCGGGCCGTCCCGGGTGCAGGTCGGCGGCGGCCCGCGCCTCGCCGGGTTCGAGCACATGGGCCAGCGGCTGCCAGGTGATCGGGAAGGCGTCGAGGTCGACGCCATCCACATCCGCGCTCTCGACGGCCAGCAGCGCCACCGCCTCGCCACGGAACCGCGCCACGCCTTCGGCGAGCGCCGGCTGGTCGGCGAAGGGCGGGATGACGCCGAAGCAGTTGCGGCCGGGAATGTCCGCCGCGGTGAAGATCGCGACGATGCCATGGGCGTCGCGGAATTTCTCCAGATCGCCGAACTCGAAGCGGGCATGATGATGCGGCGAGCGCACCACCAGCACGCGCAACGCATCCGCCGGGAAGGAATCGCCGCCGAAGGCTTCGCCGCCCGTCACCTTGGGGATGCCGTCGAGACGCATCGCCGACGCGCCGACGGCCCGGCCCGCGCCGACCGCGTCGGCGGGCACGGAAGCGGGCCCGCCGCTGTTGCGGCCGGCTCCCATCACCGCCGCGATGATCTTGCGATAGCCGGTGCAGCGGCACAGCACGCCGCCGAGCGCATCCTTCACCTCGTCCTCGCAGGGCGCCGGATTGCGCTCGAGCAGCGCCGTCGCGGCAACCAGCAGACCCGGTGTGCAGATACCGCATTGCGCCGCGCCATGCGCCAGGAACGAAGCCTGCAGGACGGAGAGCGCGCCGTTGGCCAGGCCCTCCACCGTCCGGACCCTGGCACCGGCAACGCTGGCAGCCGGAACGAGGCAGGCGCACACCGCCGCGCCGTCGATCATGACCGTGCAGGCGCCGCAGTCACCGGCGTCGCAACCGACCTTGGTGCCGGTCAGCCGCAATTCGTCGCGCAGGACGGCGGACAGGCGGCGCAGCGGCGGCACGTCGACGCTGACCGCCGCGCCGTTCACTTCGAAGGAAACCGCCGCCGGGTTCATGCAGCCCTCGCTGCCGGGCGCGCGGCCGCCGCCTGGGCGACCGCCCTGGCGACGATCTCGCGCGCCGCGTCGAGCCGGTAGTCGGCGCCGCCGCGGACGTCGTCGATGGGGGAGAGTTCGTCGAGCGGCGCCGATGCCAGTATGTCATCCAGTTGCGGGCCGACGCGGGTGCCGACGATGGACCTTTCCATCCCGGCAAGGCGCTGCGCGACGGCCGAACATGCGCCGACCGCAATCGCCGCCTCGGTGACGATGCTGGCGCGGTCGACCGCGATCCGCGCCGCCGCCATGGCAATCGAGATCACCAGATAGCGCCGCGCGCCGAGCTTGACGAATGCGGAGCGACCCGAGCACGCGGTCTTCGGAACATGGATGGCGGTGATCAGTTCGTCCGGCCGGATCGCGGTGCGCCGGTTGCCGAGCAGGAATTCCGGAAGCGACAGCATGCGGCTGCCGTGAAGCGAACGCAGTTCGACCTGCGCGTCGAGCACCAGCAGCGGCGGTGTGCCATCGGCGGCCGGCGAGGCATTGCACAGGTTTCCGGCCACGGTCCCGACGTTCTGGATCTGGATCGCGCCGACCTCACGTGCCGCCTGCCGCAGCGCGTCGAACGCCGGGGGCGGCGCCGCATTCGCCATATCCGTCCAGGTCGTGCGGGCGCCGATCACCCAATGGCCGGCGCTTTCGACGATCCCGCGCAGCCCTGGCAGCCCGTTGAGATCGAGCACATTTTCGCGGATCGGCCGTGCGCCCTGGGCCGGATAGAAGTCCGTCCCGCCGGCGAGCAGCCGCCAGCGGTCCCGGGAGAGCAGAATCAGGGCTTCGTCTACCGATCTCGGTTTCGCGTAGCGGGTCACGCAATGCCTTTCGGGGATCGTACAGACCCGGAAAATTCATTCGTATGCAAACAATATCAGCGACAGCGGCGTTGTCAAAGAGGGTTCGCGCGTGTCTTTTGTGACGGCCGGCCGAACGCCGAAGACCCGGGCTTGACGGCCGGAGGCGAAGCGTCGACGCTCACGGCCACGCCCGTTTTCCGCCATTGGAGGCCGCATGAGCCAGAACGCCCTCGTGGTGATCGACGTCCAGAACGATTTCTGCCCCGGCGGCGCGCTCGCCGTGGCCGGAGGCGATGCGATCGTGCCGCTGGTCAACCGGCTGATCACCAGCTTCGACCACGTCGTATTGACGCAGGACTGGCATCCGGCCGGCCATTCGAGCTTCGCCTCCAGCCATGACGGCCGCAGGCCCTTCGAGACCATCGCCATGCCCTACGGTGCGCAAACCCTGTGGCCGGACCACTGCATGCAGGGGACGAGCGGCGCCGACTTCCACCCGTCGCTGGATTGGACCCGCGCCGAACTGGTCATCCGCAAGGGTTTTCGAGCCGGGATCGACAGCTATTCGGCGTTCTTCGAGAACGATCGCGCCACGCCGACCGGGCTTGCCGGCTATCTGCGCGAGCGCGGCATCGCAGACCTCACGCTCGTCGGCCTGGCGACCGACTATTGCGTCGCCTTCTCGGCAATCGACGCGGCTCGACTCGGCTTCGGCGTCACGGTCCGGCTGGAGGCATGCCGGGCGATCGATCTCGGCGGATCGCTGGACAGGGCCCTCGCCTCGATGAGGGAGGTGGGAGTCGGCCTGGAATAGAGGCCGGCGACAGTTTTGCCCCGCCCACCCGAGAAACCGAAAACCGTCCGCGTGAGGTCGAGGGCCGAACGGAATCGCAGGGGACAGTTTTACTCCGTCCCCCCGGACAACCCGAAACCGGCTCATGAAGTTCGCGGCCGAGACGACGCAGGTGCCGGGGACCGTTTACCTTCTGCGGCCCGCATGACTTCCGGGCGTTGCGGCCTGTCTGCCGAAAGAAGGTAATACCAACGTCCTGAATGATTGACCGTTGTTGGCGCGGGGAAGTTCCGGCATGGATCCTCGGGTCGCGCACCCGCTTCGCGCGTGCTTGCCCGTGGATGACGAATTGAGATGGGCTGCTGCAAGCCGCAAACGTCCGGGAGTTGCGGCCAAGCCCTGTTGCATTCGTCATTCTCGGGCAAGCCCGAGCGGAGCGAAGGGCGCGACCCGAGAATCCATGCCTGACCCTGTCCGCGCCACCGACGGTCAAAGCTCAGGGCCTCTGGTATGAAACTCTCCCCTGCGCTTCCCGGTCGGCCCTCGACCTCATGCAGACGGTTTTCGGGTCGTCAGGGAGTCGGGGTAAAACTGTCCCCTGCGATCAATCGTCAACGCCAATTCACCCCACCCCGACATAACGACGCACCAGAGCCGGGTCGCCGCGCAGCGTGGCGATCTCGACCGTATCGCGGTTGCGGCCGTTCTCGATGAAGGTCACGCGGTCGGCGATCGACAGGACCGCGTCGATGCGCTGCTCGACGAGGATGGTCGAGACGCCGCGTCCCTTCAACGTTGCGACCGTTTCGCGGATGCGGGCGATCATCGACGGCTGCAGGCCCTCGGTCGGCTCGTCGAGCAGCAGCACCTCGGGTTCGAGGCAGAGCGCGCGCGCCATGGCGAGCATCTGCTGCTCGCCGCCCGACAAGGTTCCCGAGCGCTGGCCGAGCCGCTCGCGCAGCAGCGGGAAAAGCTGGAGCACGCCGTCCCGCGTCGCCGCGCCCCTGCCGCGTGCCATCAGGCCGATCTCGAGATTTTCGGCGACGGTCATCTCGGCGAACAGCCGGCGCCCCTGCGGGACATAGGCGACGCCGGCCTTCGGCACGTCATGGGCGGGCAGCGCCGCGAGATCGCGGCCGGCCAAGACGACCGAGCCCGAGGTGGCGCGCACCAGGCCCATGATCGCCTTCAGGGTCGTCGTCTTGCCGGCGCCGTTGCGCCCGAGAAGGCAATGGACCTCGCTCTTCTCCAGCGTCAGATCGAGCCCGTGCAGGACCTGCACCTCGCCATAGGCGCAGTGCAGGCCACGGATCTCCAGCGCCGCCGTCATGGCGCGGGTGCTCCGAGATAGGCTTGCTGCACCGCCGCATCGGCGCGAATCTCGTCCGGCGTACCTTCCGCGAGCGTCCGTCCGGCATTCAGGACGGTGATGCGGTCGGCCAGCGCCATGACCACCTGCATGTTGTGCTCGATGAGCAGCACCGTTGCCTGGCGCGCGATGTCGCGGATCAGCGCGAGGAAGCCGTCGATCTCGCCGTCGGACAGGCCCTGCGTCGGCTCGTCGAGGATGAGCAGGCGCGGCTCGAGCGCGATGCCCATCGCGACCTCCAGCAGCCGCTGATGGCCATAGGACAGCGATCCGGCGATGGTCCCGGCGCGGTCGGCAAGCCCGGTACGCGACAATGCGTCCATAACCCCGGTCCGCAGGCCGGCGATGCCGCCCCGGTCTGCAATGCGCCGCTGCACGGACAGGGCGACATTGTCGAAGGCCGACAGATTGGCGAAGACGCTGGTGATCTGGAACGTGTAGCCGATGCCGAGCCGCACCCGCTGATGCGCCGGCAGGGCGGTGATGTCCTGCCCGTCGAACCGGATGGTCCCGGCGCTCGGCGCGATGCGGCCGCAGACGAGGCTGACGAAGGTCGTCTTGCCGGCGCCGTTGGGGCCGATCACGGCGCGGATCTCGCCGGCCCGCAGCGCGAAATCCACGCCGTCGACGGCGCGCAGGCCGCCATAGTGCTTCGCCAGCCCGTGCGTCGTCAGCAGCGCCGTCACGGCAGCCAGCCCGCCCAGCGCTGGCGGAGCGTGCCGAGCAGGCCTCTCGGGAAGAACAGCACCAGCAGGATCAGCGCGAGCCCCACCACGCCGAGATGGCTGAACCGCCAGTCCGGCAGCCAGGCCTTGAGAACGTCGTTGGAGCCGTCGACGAGATAATACATCAGCAGCGTGCCGATGAGAGGCCCGAGCGTCGTTGCGCTGCCGCCGAGCAACACCCAGAGCAGCGGCAGGATCGAATACTGGATGCCGGCGAAGCTCGACCCGACATAGCCGAACAGGATGGCGTAGGTGGCGCCGGCCGCTGCGCAGATCGTACCCGAGATCACCACCGCCGACAGCTTGTTGCGGAAGGTGTCGTAACCCAGCATCCGCGTGCGCTCCTCGTTTTCGCGGATCGCCACCAGCACACGGCCGAAGCGCGACCGCACGATCGCCAGCGTGGCAGAGAGCACGATGGCGAACAGCGCCAGCGCGGTCAGGTAGCGGGTCGCCGGATCGGTGAAGTCCAGCCGCCATGGGCCAAGATCGAGGCTGCGCTGCGCCTGCGCGATGACGAGGCCCTCGTCGCCGCGCGTCCATTGGCCGAAATAGAGCACCGCGAGCGCCAGCGCCTGCGCAAACATCATGGTGACGATCATGAAGGCGACGCCGCTGGTGCGCAGCGCCAGCAGCCCGACGGCCAGCGCGAGCACCAGGCCGCAGACGATGCCGGTGCTGAAGGCGGCGGGCACGCCCCAGCCGAGATGGACCATCGGCAGGCCGGCGCCATAGAGGCCGGCGGCGAAGAACATGGCATGACCGAGGCTGAGCAGGCCGACATAGCCGAACAGCAGATTGTAGCCCATCGCGAAGACGGCAAGCACCAGGATGCGGGCGAAGACGCCGTGATGATAGTCGGGAAGCACGAAATTGAGCAGCAGCAGGCCGGCGACCACGCCCACATGCAGGCTCCAGACCGGACCCTCTGCGGAACGCCCGCCGCTCACCGCGCAGCCGTCCCGAACAGGCCCTGCGGGCGGAAGACGAGGACCATGGCGACGACAAGCGTGGCGATGATCTTGGCCAGCGTCGGCGAGAAGAACATCGAGACGATGCCGTCGGAGAGCCCGATCAGCAGGGCGGCGACGAGCGTGCCGCGCAGCGATCCCAGCCCGCCGATGATGACGACGATGAAGGACAGCAGCAGCGGGTCGAGCCCCATCAGATAGTGGGCCTGGCTGATCGGCACGATCAGCACCGCCGCGATCGCCGCCAGCATGGCGCCGAGCGCGAAGACCCCGGCATAGACGCGGTCGACGGCAATGCCGAAGGCCTGCGCCGTCTCGCGGTCGTATTGCGTGGCGCGCATCACCAGCCCTATCCTCGTGCGGGTCAGCACGAACCAGGTGGCGAGCAACAGCACGGCCGAGGAGGCGATCACCGAGAGCTTGTAGCCGGAATAGCCGAACCAGGGCAGCAGAACGCGATAGCTGAACGGCGCCGGCACCGGTCTCGCCTCCGGGCCGTAGAGCGTCAGGGCGGCCTGCTGCAGCAGGTAGAGCAGGCCGATGGTGGCGACGATGGTGGCCTCGGGATCGTAGTCGAGGCGCCGCAGCACCAGACGTTCGGCGCACAGCGCGATCGCTCCGACGATCAGCGGACTGATCACCAGGGCCGCCAGGAAGCCGAGCGCGGGATGCCCGGTGACGAGCGACGCCACCCACCAGGCGATGACGGCGCCGAGCATGTAGAATTCGCCGTGGGCGACGTTGACCACCCGCATGACGCCGAAGACCAGCGACAGGCCGAGCGCCATCAGCGCCAGCACCGCGGAAGTGACCAGGCCTTCGAGAGCGGCGAGAAGAAGGTGCGGACCGAAGGCCATTCAGGCGTCGCCTTCGGCCACGGGAGGCCATTGGCGCGAGGTGTGGAGGACGCGAAGGATCGATACCGTTCCGCCACTCACCTGGTAGACGATCCGGTAGCTTGGCGGGACGAATGCCTCGCGCGTATCGGACAGCTCACCGATCCTGCCCATATAAGGCTGGGATCTGAGGTAGGACGCCGTCCGCTCGACACGCTCGCGGATGCGCATGGCTGCGGACGGGCTGTGAGACCAGACATAGGTGACGATCCCGGCAAGATCGCGCCGTGCAGAGATCGTCCATGCGAGCTTCACTCAGCCGCCTCACGACCCTTGCGCTCCAGTTCGGCCATCAGGCTGTCCATGTGCTCTTCGACCTCCTCCTGAGTGCAGACGCGGCCTGCCGCGATGTCGGCGCGCGCCTCATCCACCTTGCCCTTGAGCCAGGTCAGATATTCCCTGTCCTGCTTGATGAAATCACGCATGAATTCACGCACGATCTGGGACGCCGAACGATCGCCATGCTTCGCGGCGTCCATGAAGGCGTCACGAAGCTCCGCATCCAGCTTCATCGTGAAGACGGCTTCCTTGGGCATGACAGCCTCCCTTGAGGTACTGACGATGTATATACGCCGTCAGTACCTTTTTGGCCAGAGATGCCTCACAGCGGCTGGGTCGTGTAGTCGCCCTCCGGCTCGTAGAGACCGTCCTCGATCCTGGTCTTGTGGACGACCTTGAGCTTGCCGCCTTCCACCTTGGAGATGTTCTGGATACCGAAGCACTGGTGGATCTTGCCGTCGAAGGTCTTGGCGCCCTGCGGATGCTCCGGCCCCTCGGCGAATTCGGTCAAGGCCTCGGTGGCCTCGACCAGCTTGGCCCTGTCCTCCGGACCCTTGTAGCCGGCATCCTCCATCGCCTTCTTGATGACGTAGAGGGTTTCCCAGCAGCCGAACATGTGGGCGGCGGTCGAGACGTCCTTGGGATCGTCGACCGACGCGCCATTGGCGTCGATGCCGACGGCGGCGCGATAGGCCTTCTGGGCCTCGGAATCGCCCTCCTGCGCATAGCGCGGCGAACCTTCCCAGAAGTGGCTGCCGTCGAGGAATTCGAGGCCGGGGCTGTTGATGTCGACCGCCTCGAGGCTGTCGATGAAGCCGAACAGTTTCGGGCCGCCCGAGCCGTAGAACTCGCCGAGTTCCTTGACGAAGGTCAGTACGGCCGGCCCGACCATGACGTGATAGATCACGTCGGTGTCGGCCGGAATCTGCGGGAAATACTTGGTGAAGGAGCTTTCCGTCGGCGGTATGGCGATCTGCCCGACCACGTCGGCGCCCTGCGCCTTCAGCGCCGGCGGCAGGTAGTCGCGATGGTCGTAGCCGAAGGCGAAATCCGGGAAGATCTGCGTGACCTTCTTGCCGGCGTTCGCCGCGATCCACGGCGCCATCGCCTGGATCTGGCTCTTCACGTCGGTGATGCCCGGCTGGAAGACGTAGCGGTTGAGCTTCGTCGAGGCGACGTGATGGCCTTCCGAGACCACGAAATAGGGCAGCTTGGCCTCGCCCGCGGCCGGCGCCGAGCCGATGACGACATGGGAAAACAGCGTGCCGTAGGCGACGTCGACCTTGTGCTGGGTGGCGAACTTGCCGACCACCTCGGCGCCGCGGCCCGGATCGGTGCCGTCGTCCTCGATCACCACTTCGACCGGCCGGCCGTTGATGCCGCCGGCGTCGTTGATCGCCTTGATGGCGGCGTTTGTGGTCTTCTCGTACCAGCGGCCGTAGGCCGCGCCGATGCCGGTGCGGTGCGCCTGGAAGCCGATCTTGACCGGTGCCGAACTCTGCGCCTGGGCGTAGCGGACGAAGCCTGGTCCGACGGCGAAGGCAGCAGTGGCGGCCGCGGCGCCGGTCAGCGCGCCGCGGCGGCTGAGCTTGGTGGATAGGATGGAGTCGACGCGCTTCCCGGCCATGCTGGTCCCCTCTCGGTGTCGCAAAGGATCTCCGCCGGACGGCGGCCGCCGCCGGCATCGCGACGACTAGAACACCAATGGCGGGGCGTGACAAGACCGCCGGCCGTCGCTGATTTTCCGTTTCCGGACAGGGCCTTGGTCAGGCTCCGGTGGGGGTGGAGAGCAGCCAGAGGCCGAACACGGTATAGAAAATCATCAGCACCGTCAGGGGCAGTTCGACGAGCAGCGCCCGCCTTCGATCGTCGTAGATCGCAGCACAGGCCGAATGGCAGACGAGAACCGCCGCGACATGGCCGAGCACGATGACGCCGGCCTGAAGGTTCCACAGAACCCATGCCGCGTCCGACCCCATGGCGATCCCCGCCATGACCGGCGCATGCGCCGTTCCGAACAGGTCCCAGCCGAGGCTGAACGGATCGGAGAACGCCACCAGAGCGTACTGGCCGTTGACCAGCAGCGCGACCAGATAGTGGGCGAAGTGGAACGCCAGCGCGATCGGCACCAGCGACCACACCAGCCTGCCGGCGAGATCCGCCAAACGCGGCCCACCGCCCGCCATGCCGCGCCCCGCTGCAAGGCAGGCGAAGAACAGGGACGACAGCAGCATCGCCGCGCCGGACAATCCCAGTGTGTTGGGCAGGACGACCGCCGACCGGCCCGGATATTCGAGCGGATTGACGCCGATGGCGCCAAGCCAGACGAAGGTGCGCATGAAGCCGTCGAAGGATACGGAGGCGAGCGCGGCGAGCAGCAGCGCGGCTTCCGACAGCGAAAGGCCGCTGCTTGCCTCCGGCCTTGTTCCGGGCAACCCTGCCGTGATGCTGACGCGGCCGCCCGCGTCTCGCTCCGAGACGATCGCATAGGCGGAAATCAGCCGGAAGAACACCGACAGGAACTCGCCCTGCCGGCTCCAGGCCGCGTGCCCGAACGTCGCCATCGCCGCGAAGGTCAGCAGCCAATAGGCGCCAAGCACGATGGCCAGCCGGTAGGGGTCGTCAGGCGCCGGATAGACCAGTTCAAACCAGGCGAAGGCGAGCAGCAGCAGCGCCGCCGGCCACGAGGCAAGCCGGGAGGGGAGCCGGCGCGGCGCCGGCAGGATCGGCGCGAGCAGGCGAAGCGGCCCATACCAGGGATCGATCCAACGCCACAGGTTGCCAAACACCCCCTGAACAAGCGTCAGCCCGATCCACACGATCGTCCAGACCGTCAGCGGCAAGGGGTTGGAGAGCGGATCGCGGCTTCCCCAGAAACCCGCGGCGAGCAGGACCGCGAGCATCAGGAACGAAAGCAAGCTCGTCCAGATCCGCAGGCCCGCCGGCACTTCGGCGAGGCGGATCGCCGCAACGGCGCGCCGTCGAGGCCGTCGCAGCAGGACCATGGCCAGGAAGCTCGCGGCGACGGCACAGGCGCCGCCGACCACATAGTATCCGGTCGGCAGCAGCAGGACGTGGCCCCGGTCGGAGGCATGGGCGAGGGCTTGGGACGGCAGCAGGAGCGCGACGCCTATGAGCGCTGCAACGAGGCCATAGGCAAACTGCTTTCGCTTTTCGTTGCCCCGCTCTGTCCTGCCGGACATCTCCCCCTCAAGGGCAGGGCAATCGCATTTGAGGCTACCCCCACCCCTTTCAGGGCGAGCCACCGGTCTCGCCCTGAAAGGGGTGGGGGTCCGCAGTCGCGAAGCTGCCAGCCCACCGCCATATGCGATAGCCCTGCCCTCGATGGGGGAGATCGGTCGGCCGCTTTGCCTAACGCCCATTCTGCATCTTTGTAAATTTGCGAAATCCGCGAAACTGCTGATCTCCCCCCTCGAGGGGGGAGATGTCCGGCAGGACAGAGGGGGGCCGCGTAGAATACAAAGCTCTAGTTTGCGCTGAATGGATTCCGGCGAACTTCGCCGCCGGCTCCCTCAAATACCAAATAATTGCCAAACGCGGAAACGGCCGTTCCCCTCAAACCTTCACCAACTGCTTGACGCGCTCCTCGTTGCCGAAAAGCCGCAGATAGCGGGCGATTTCACCGGCATCGCCGGTCGCCTTGGCCGGATTGTCGGACAGCTTGACGGCCGGACGGCCGTTGGCGCGCGTCACCTTGCAGACCAGCGAGATGGCGTTGAGGCGATCCGTCGGCACGGGCGCGCAGCCCTCGAAATCATTGGTGAGGTTGGTGCCCCAGCCGAAGGCCATGCGCACCTTGCCGCTGAAATGGCGATGCGCTTCCTCGATCGCGTCGACGTCGAGGCCGTCGGAGAAGATCAGGATCTTGGTCCGCGGATCGACTCCCTTGGAACGCCACCATTCGAGGATGCGCTCGCCGCCCTCGATCGGCGGGGCGCTGTCGGGGCGAAAGCCCGTCCAGTCGGCCACCCAGTTCGGCGCGTCGCGCAGGAAGGCGGCGGTGCCGAAGGCGTCAGGCAGGACGATGAGCAGATTGCCGCCATAGTAGCGCTGCCAGTCCTGCAGCACGCGATAGGGCGACTGGCGAAGTTCCGCGTCGGTATTCGTCAATGCCGCATAGACCATCGGCAGTTCGTGGGCATTGGTGCCGAGCGCCTCGAGATCGCTGTCCATCGCCAGCTTGACGTTCGACGTGCCGGTGAAGGCATCGCCGATGCCTTCCTTCAGCGCCTCGACGCACCAGCGCTGCCACAGGAAGGAATGCCGGCGGCGGGTGCCGAAATCGGAGATCTTGAGATCGGGCAGCAGGCGCAGGCGCTCCGTCTTGGCCCAGAGCTTGGCCTTGGCGCGCGCGTAGAGCACGTCGAGCGCGAAGGGCCCGAGCGAGCGCATGGCGGCGCGCGAACGCAGTTCGTTGATGATCGCCAGCGCCGGGATTTCCCACATCGACGTGTAGGCCCAGGGGCCGTGGAACTCGAGCTCGTACTGGCCGTCGCGCTTCGACAGCTCGTATTCCGGCAGGCGGAAGTCCTCCAGCCAGGCGACGAATTCCGGCTCGAAGATCTGCTTGCGGCCGTAGAATGTGTTGCCGGCGAGCCAGATCAGCTCCTTCTTGCTGAACCTCAATGTCCGCGCATGATCGAGCTGCTCGCGCAGCATGGCTTCGTCGATCTCATCGGCCAGCCTCACCGAGGTGGCGCGATTGATCAGCGAAAAGGTGACGTCGACCTTGCGGTAGAGGCCCCAGATCATCTGCAGCATCAGAAGCTTGTAGAAATCCGTGTCCAGCAGGCTGCGGACGATCGGGTCGACCTTCCAGGTATGGTTGTAGACACGGCGGGCAATGTCGGTCTTGGTCATCCGCCCCTCTCCAAAGCGACGCGCAGGCCTGCGGCAGGCCCGTCGCGCCTATACCATCGAAACGTGAAGCCTGCGCGCGCTTTGCGTTGGTCCTAGAGCCTTTCATGGCTACACGGCTCTGGGCGACTTCGTGCTATCGCGCGACGTAGCCGCCGTCCGACGACAGGATCGCCCCGGTGATGAACGAGGCCTGGTCGGAGGCCAGGAAGGCGATCGCCTCGGCGATGTCGAGCGGCGTGCCGATCCGCCCGAGCGGATGCGCCGCCTTGATGTCGCGCTCGGCCGCGACCGGGTCCGGCTGGTCGTCGAGATAGCGCTGCAGGAAGGGCGTATCGATCGAGCCGGGCGCCACGGAGTTCACGCGGATGCCGTGCGGCGCATAGTCGATCGCGAGTTGCCTCGTGAGCTGCACGATCGCGCCCTTGCTGGCGCAGTAGACCGCCTGGAACGGCAGGCCGACGAGGCCGGAAATCGAGCTGACGCTGACGATGGCGCCGCTCTTCTGGCCAACCATGTGCTTCAGCGCCGCCTTGCAGTGATGGAACACACCCGTGACGTTGACCGCCATCACATCGTTCCACTCCTCCTCGTCGGTCGAGAGGATGTCCTTGGTGACGATGATCGCCGCGTTGTTGACGAGGATATCCAGCCGGCCGAAGCGCGACAGCGCCAGGTCGACGGCCTTCGTGGCCGTCTCCGCCTTGCGGACGTCGCCCTGCAAGGTCGCGACGGCGGCGGCGGCCATGCCGTCGACGCCCCCATGGACGTCCTCGGCGACGACGCGCGCGCCGCGGCGGGTCAGCAGGTCGACGGTGGCGCGGCCGATGCCGCCGGACGCACCGGTCACGAGTGCCACCTTGCCGTCGAGCGGCTTGCCTTCAGACATCTTTTTCGTCCTCCCGAATGCAGAGCGCCGTGGATCGCGCTCCGGTTGCATCCGAGCATATCGAGAGACGAGCGTCCACAGCGCTCAAGCGGAGCAATGATGAATACCGGAAAGGAAGCAGGGAGCCGCGACGTCGTTTCACGAAATGAGCCGGCGTTGGCGTCCCCTCTCCCTGTTCTTCACGGGGAGAGGGTAAGGGTGAGGGGCGGCGCCAGCCTCGACCCGTTGGCTTCGCCCCTCATCTGCCTGCCGGCATCTTCTCCCCGTGAACGGGGAGAAGACCGCAGCAGCGACGTCAGCACCCAACTTACCAGCAGGCGTAGGCGTATTCGCACCAGCCATTGTAGTAGCAGTAATACTGCCAGTAGCAGACGGCCTTGGAGTTGGCGGCGGCGGTCTCGCGGACCTGACCGGCGACCTTGGTGATCAGTTCGTCACCCTGGGCGAGATCCTCGGCCTTCTTCAGCACGCCCTCTATGTCGAAGGCGGTGCTCGTGTCGGCGCCGCCCTCGCCCGTCTGGCCGTCGGCCAGCACCTTGCCGGGAACGCTCGCCATCATCTTGGCGGCGGTGACCAGGGCAAGCGCGTCGCCCTTGGTCTCGCCGTAGCTGACGAGATTGCGCGCGGTTTCGAGGATGAGCCGGCCCTCGGCCTGCTGGGCCGTGCTCAGGTCCTGCTTTTCCTGGGCGATCGACGCGCCCGCGGTCAGGCTCAGCGCCACGAAGGCGGTTGCCAGTATGAGTTTCTTCATCGGTGTCGGTCCTCATCGTTTGGCGAGGCCGGCGCGTTCCCGGACAGACGGCCGGAACCGCGCGGCTCGACGTTTCATTTGGCCGGGTCGCAAAGCTGCCGCGGCCATCGGGCTTCACCGGCGGCATCCTCCCGCCCGGCGCTCCGCTCCCGACTTGCCCCCCTTCAGAGCAGGCCCGGATGACGGATCGTTGACGAACCGCTCGCGCGGTCCGGAATTCCTGCGCGGCGTCAGCCGCCCCCGCCGGTCACCAGGAAGGGCCTGATGTCGACCGACAGTTCCTCCTCGATCGCGGCGGGCAGCGACGTGCTCGACCGCTGAAAATCATTCAGCCCGGCGTCGAGCAGGGCGCGCACGGCGCTCTCGACCGGGCGAAAGTCCGCTGTCGCCTGCCGCAGCCCGTCCTGGCCGAGATCCGTGAAGGCGACATGCGCCCGGTTCACCCCGGGCAGGGCGAGCACGACCAGGCGCTCCTCCGCCGCCGCCTTCGGGTTGGGCTCCATCTGCAGGATATCGACGCTGCGTTCCTCGCCGATGTGGATGCGATTGGCGTTGCCGTCGACCGGCCAGACCGGCGTGATGGAGAAGTCGGCACCGACCAGAAGGACCGTGACGTCCAGCGGCTTGCGGCCGTCATTGACCAGGCGGATGGTCATGATGTCGCAATCCGACAGGACCGGCGTCTCGCCCGCCGGCATGGGCGCGGCATAGGCGTCGAGGTCGTCCGGGCAGGACTCTCCCGCCGCCGGGCGTCGCGGGCTCAGGCGCGCCAGAAGCTGCGTCGTGAGGCCGAGGCGCCCCGCCGCGTCGCCGCCCCCGGCCAGCCGCTGCAGGGCGGTGGCGCGCGCCATGCGGTCGATCGATTCGGCAATCTTCGCCTCGGCGCCCGCCGGATCCTCGGGCAAGGTGATGCGCGGCGAGGATCCCCTGCCGTTGCGGTCGATCAGGCCGCCGGCCGGCGCAAAGGCGAGCGTCCCATCGATGAGCCCGACCGCGATGTCGGCACCCTCGGCACGCATCCTGACGCGACCGGCGATCGCGTCGCGGGAAAGCGCGGCGCGCAGGGCGGCGACCGCCGCGGTGTAGTCGTGGCCGTCGCCGGGATCGACGCGCACAGGCTCCGACAGGACGAGACCGAAATCGACGCCCGGCTCGACCAGCCGGGCGAAGCGCGCCTTCCTGAAGGCCGCCTCGTCCGACGCGGCCCGGCAGGCGACCAGGCCGCCGCATGGCGCGGCAGCCGCGACGACGACGCTGCGCGTCGCACCCGCCGTCTCGACGACGCCATGGGCGACGGGCAGGTCGGGATCGGCGGCCGCATCGTCGTAGAGCGCCAGCAGGGAGCCGACGGCCAGTCCGTCCAGGGCGCCGCCCTGCAGCCTGCCGTTGAAGATCTGCCACTGCCGGTCAGGCTTCGCATCGGACAGGCGCAGCACCGGCTCGTCGAGCAGTTCGCCTTCCAGTTCCGGCGTCTGCGTCGCCATCAGCGTGTTCTTCTTGATGTCCGCCATGACGGCGCGATGCAGGGTGCGGTAGGTCAGGTTGGGCGTCGCCGCCAGCCGGGCGAGCAGCGTGTAGGTGAAGACGCCGTAGCTCTCGCCCTCGGCCGCCCCCTTCGGCACCTTCTCCAGCGCTTCCTCGACTTCCTGCGCCGCATAGAAGAAGGCGGCGCGTCCGCGACCGGCCTTTGCCTGCGCGGCGCCGCGATCCAGCAGTCGCGACCGTGCCGGTTCGGTGCCGCCAGGCACGCCGAGATCGGCGGGTTCGACGCCACGGGCGCGCACGTCGTCATCGGCAAGAGCGCGAAAACCGGTTGCCGAGTTGCAGGCGTCGATGACCCCGAAGAAATCGACGCCCTTGTCGAGCATCCTGCCGACCCGCTCGCCCAGCTCGTCATCGACCAGCGCGTTGTCGACCCCCGAACCGTTCCACTTGCCGACGTCGTAGGGCAGGAATATCTCGTCGTTGCCGCCCTGCTCGTCGCCGTCGCGGTCGGGCTGCTGCGAGCCGTGGCCGGAAAAATAGAAGACGACGAGGTCGCCGCGCGAACTCGTCTCCGCAAGCCGGTCGAGCCCCGCCAGCACCGCGTCGCGGGTGGCCGGGCCCGGGTTGGCAATGCCGTCGGCGATATCGGACGCCCCGTCGGCCAGCACCGTGATGTTAGCCGGCTCAATGCCCAGCCTGGCGAGCGTATTGGCGAAGGCGCGCGAATCGTTCTTCGGGCCGCTCAGGCGCAGGCTCTCGGCCAGATTGGGGTAGCCGGACACTCCGACGACCAAGGCACGCGTCGTCGCTTCTGCGGAGCCAACGCCCAGCGAAAGCGCGGCGGCTGTAATTGCTACAAGCCCCAAGCGCAAAATCGCACCCGTCAAAAGTTCTGCCCCAACACAGAATTGCAAGCTGTGCTGTCAGTGTCCAGTCAAAACCAGCTTTAGGGCGCGGCCGGGTCAGCATTATGCCGCGACGACGGCAAGTTTGTATCCTTTCCTTGCCGACGTCTTGAGGCGGCAAGAAAGAACAGGAGGCGCCCGCGTGAATTCCGGACGCCTCGGCCGCTGCGCTGTGCGATCTCAGATGGCGGCGCGGTCCTTGCTCGTGAGCCCGAGCCGTTCGCGGCGAAGCCAGCGGGCCAGCAGCAGCACGGCGACGACGATCAGGCCCGTCGACAGGCCGATCCAGATGCCCGGACCCTTCAGGCCCATCGGAAAGGCCAGCACCACGCCGAGCGTCAGCCCGATCCCCCAATAGCCGATGCCGCCATAGATCATCGGCACCTTGGTGTCGTGCAGGCCGCGCAGCATCCCCGCGCCGACCGCCTGGGCGCCGTCGGCGATCTGGAAGAGCGCCGCGAAGGCCAGGAAGGTGACGGCCAGCGCCACCACATCGGCGTTGATCGGGTTGCCGATGTCGACGAAGCCACTGATCAGCACCTTGGGGATGGAGATCATCAGGATCGCTGTGCAGGCCATGAAGGCGACTCCGAGCGCCAGGGCCGTCCATCCGGCGCGCGCGATCCCTTCGCTGTCGCCGGCGCCGAAGGCCAGCCCGACCCGCACCGTCACCGCCTGGTTCAGGCCGAGCGGCACCATGAAGGTGATCGAGGCGACCTGGATGGCGATCGCGAAGGCCGCGACGGAGGTGGCGTCGATCAGGCCCATCAGCAGCGCGGCCGCGTTGAAGATCGACACCTCGAAGGCGAGGATGGCGGCGATCGGCAGGCCGAGCGCCAGCAATGCGCGGAAGCGCGGCCAGTCGGGCCGCCAGAAGCGCCCGAATATCCGGTAGCGCCGGAAGCGCGGCTGAAGCGCGACGACCAGAACCATGCCTGCGAACATCAGCATGTTGGACAGCGACGTCGCCACGCCGGAGCCGGCGACGCCCATGGCGGGCAGGCCGAAATTGCCGAACACCAGGCCCCAGTTGGCCAGCGCGTTGAAGACGACCGCCGCGAAGACGATCACCAGCGCCCAGCCGGGCCGCTCGAGGGCCGAGATGAAGGAGCGCAGCACGATGTAGCCGTAGAACGGCAAGGCCGACCATTGCAGCCAGCGCACATAGTGCCCCGCCTCGGCAGCGAGGTCCGGCCGCTGTCCCATGGCCAGCAGCACCTTGTCGGCATGCCAGAGGACCAGCCAGATCGGCACGCAGATCATCACGGCGAGCCACAGGCCCTGCCGCACGGTGCGCCGGATGTCCCGCACCGAGTGGCGGCGGCGGCCGAGTTCCGTCGCCATCATCGGCGAAGTCGCCAGCATCAGGCCGAGGCCGAAGATCATCGGCAGGAAAAAGAGGTTGACGCCGAGCGCTCCGGCGGCGAGCGAGTTCGGCCCGAGCCGCCCCAGGATCATCACATCGGTGGCGTGCATGGCCGTCTGGCCCATATTGGTCAGGATCATCGGCCAGGCCAGGCCGACCGTCGCCCTGATCTCGTCGCGCCAAAGGTTTCCGCGCGCTGTCGCGCCGGTGTCGATCGCAGTCATTGTCCTGTCTTTCGGGCGCCTGCCCTTGCACGAACGGCGGCGGGCGCGGTTCTGTCCGCAGCCTGGGCGGATCAGCAGTGTCGAGCGGCGGCTTCTGACGGAAAGCGGCGGCGCGCGCAAGTGCGCCGGCGCCCCATCGATTGAGCCAAGGCGGCTCGGCGGCGGATGTCAGCCCCGGCCGGCGTCCAGCGCCGCGATCTCGGCGCGGTGGCGCTGCATCTCCAGAAATACGGCGTAGTCGGCATCCAGCCTGGAACGACGGGCGGCGTCCGGCAGCGTGAAATGCGTCGCCTGGCGCATCGCGGCGCAGGCCTCCGGCAGACCGGGGTAGAGGCCGGCGGCGGTGGCGGCGAGCATGGCGGTGCCGACCAGCACGCCCTCGTCGCCGGCAATCTCGGCGATCCGGCATCCCGTCGCGTCGGCATAGAGCTGGATCAGCAGTCGGTTGCGGGTGTGGCCGCCGGTGACATACAGCGTCTCGACCGGTCCATGTCCGGCCGCATAGGCGTCCAGTATGTGGCGGATGCCCAGCGCGATCGCCACGCAGCATCGCCAGTAGAGCGCGCACAGGCCGTCGAACGATGCGTCGAGCGCCAGGCCGGAAACGACGCCGAGCGCCTCCGGCTGACCGAGCGGCGAGCGATTGCCATGGAAATCCGGAAGCACGTGCAGGCCGCGCCCGAACACCTCGCCATGCTGCGCGCGCAGCGTCCCGATGCGCTCGATGATGGCGCGGTGCCGCTCCGGCGTCGGCTCGCCGCCTGCCCCGTGGAGGCGCACCAGGTGGTCGAGAAGCGCCCCCGCCGCCGACTGGCCGCCTTCCGTCGTCCAGCTTCCCGGCAGGATGACGTCGGAATAGGGACCCCAGAATCCCGGAAGCGCCAGCGGATCGGGCGTCAGCGTCATGACGCAGCCGGACGTTCCGGCGATCAGCGCCAGGTTGCGCTTCGGGTCGCGGCCCGCCAGGATCTCCGGCGCCAGCACGCCGAGCGCGCCGGCATAGGCATCGACCAGGCCGGCCGCGACGCGGCAGTCGGTCGAAAGGCCGAGTTGCTCGGCGGCCCCGGGCAGCAGGGTACCGAGAGACGCGCCGGGCGCGACGGGAGCGGCAGGCAGGCGGCTGCGCGCCACCAGGTCGGAAAGGCCGATCGCCGCCAAAAAATCCGGCTGCCATCCTCCGGCGCCGGCGACGTAGGCCCATTTGCAGGCAAGGGTGCATCGCGACCGCTGCGTGCTGCCGCTGGCGCGCCAGGCCAGGAAATCCGCGAGGTCGAAGACCAGCCCAGCGGCGGACCAGCTATCGGGCCGATGCCGCTTCAGCCACATCAGCTTGGGAATCGCCATCTCGGGCGACATCGCGCCGCCGGCGGCGGTCACCACCGGATGGGCGGTGGCGGTGCAAAGCCGTGCTTCCTCCATGGCCCTGTGGTCCATCCACACCATGGTGTCGCGGGTCGGGCCGGCCGCCGAGGCGGAGACGGACAGAGGCCGGCCGTCGCCGTCGCGGACCACCACCGAGCAGGTTGCATCGAAGGCGATGGCGACGATCTCGCCGGCCACGGCGCCCGACTTCGCCAGCGCGCCGCGCACCGACAGGCACACGGCCCGCCAGATCTCCTCGGAATCCTGCTCGAGGTGGTCGCGTTCCGGTTCATGGAGGGCGAAGGGGCTTTCGGCGCGCCCGAGCAGGGCGCCGTCCGGGGAGACGATCGCGGCGCGGGCGCTGCGGGTACCGACATCGACGGCACACAGCTTCGGTCCCATCAGGAGGCTTTGGCCCGCGAATCGCCGCCGGAGATCAGATCGGGAAGTTGCGCCATGTCGTCGAACAGCCGGTCGGGGCAGAGAGCGCTGAGCGACGCGGCCAGGCCGGCGCGATGCGCATGCGAGGCGCCGTGATAGGCGAAGACACGCATGCCGGCGCGCTGCGCCGCCACGATTCCGGCAGGGCTGTCCTCGACGACGATGCAGGCCTCGGGCCGCACCCCCATGCCGCGCGCCGCATGCAGGAACAGATCCGGCGCCGGCTTTCCTCGCTCAACCATGGCGGCACTGTACAGATTGGGTTCCAGCATTTCCAGCAGACCGGTCAGGCCGAGCGACAGGCGTATACGCTCCGGACTGCCGGAGGATGCGACGCATTTCAGCATGGACAGGCCGGGAAGCACAGCCGCGATGCCGGGCGTCGGCTTCAACTCCTCGCGAAACCGACGCCACAATTCCAGACGCATCGATGCGAGATGTTCCCCGGTGATGACGAAACCGTAATCGGTGCTGAGGATTTCGCCGACGCTGGCCATCGAGCGGCCGAGGAAGCTCCGATAGGCGGCCTCCTCGGTGATCGATCCTCCAGCCTCGACGATGACCTGAACCAGGACGGCGATCGAGATCGGCTCGCTGTCGACCAGGACACCGTCGCAGTCGAAGATGATGAGTTCGGCAGGCGGGTGCGGCACGGATCAGGCGGCGGTCGGCGCGACGACGTCAGGCGTAGGCGCCGACATAACGCCGCAGCGTCGCCACCGTGCCGTCGGCCCACAAAGCCTTGAGCGCAGCCGCGAACTTTTCCGCGAAGGCCGGCGACTTGCCGACGGCGCCGTAGATATCCTCCATGGCCAGCCACGCGTCAGGATCGGATTTCGCCGCCGCCGCGGTCCTTTGCATGCGGTCCCAGTTGGGATCGTTGGGCTCGGTGACCGCGCCGGACTCCGTCGTGCCGAAGCAGTAGCGGCACCAGAGCGCCGATTCCAGGGCGAGGCCGGTCACGTCGCCTCCCGATTTCAGCCGGTCGGCGATGGTCGGGATGATGAATTTCGGCTGGCGGTTTGAGCCGTCCAGGCAGAGGCGGCGGATCGTGTCGCCGATCTTCGGATTGGAGAAGCGCTGCTCGATCAGCCGGTAGTAATCCTCCAGAACCACCCCCGGCACCGGCGGAATGGTCGGGACGATCTCCTCGCGCTCCAGTTTGGCCAGGAAGGCACGGATCAGCGGGTTCTCCATCGCCTCGTGGACGAAATGGATGTCCATCAGCCCGCCGGGATAGGCGATGGTGGCATGTCCGCCGTTGAGGATGCGGATCTTCATCAGCTCGAACGGCGACACGTCGTCGACGAACTGCACGCCGACCTTTTCGAGCGCGGGACGTCCCAGCGGAAACCTGTCCTCGAGAACCCACTGGCGGAACGGCTCGCAGAACACCGGCCAGCCGTCCTCGACCCCGAACTCGTCCCTGGCGATCTGGCGCTCGCGATCGGTCGTCGCCGGCGTGATGCGGTCGACCATGCCATTGGGGAAGGCGACGTTCGCCTCGATCCAGTCGGCGAAGGCCGGATCGGAAAGGCGCGCCAGCCCGACGACGGCGTCGGCCGTCACATGGCCATTGTGAGGAATGTTGTCGCAGCACATGATGGTGAAGGGCGGCGTGCCTTCGGCCCTGCGCCGCTTCAGCCCGGCGACGATCAGGCCGAACACCGTCCTCGGCGCGTCGGGCGCGTTCGCGTCGGCGACGATGTCGGGATGAGCGGGATTGAACTTTCCGGTGCCGGCGTCGATGAAATAGCCACCCTCGGTGATCGTCGTCGAAACGATGCGGATCGCCGGATCGGCCAGCCTGGCGACCACGGCAGTTGCATCGCCCGGGACGAGAAAGTCGACCATCGAGCCGGTGACGCGCGCCTGCATGTGGCCGCTGTCCTGCTCGACCACCGTGGTCAGCCAGTCCTGTGCCTGCAGGATGTCGCGGCCCTTCTTCTCGCCCTCGAAGACCCCCGCGCCGACGAGCGCCCAATCCTGGTCCACGCCGGCGTTGAACAGGTCGTCGAGATAGACCGCCTGGTGGGCGCGGTGAAAATTGCCGACGCCGAAATGCAGGATGCCGGGCCTGAGCGCGGCGCGGTCATAACGCGGCGCCGCGACATTGTCGGGCAGGCTTGCCAGGGTGGCGGCGGACAGTTTGGTGGTCATGCTGTAGCACCTTCCTTTGACCGGGTGCCGGCCTTTCCGACCCTTCTCCCCGTTCACGGGGAGAAGGTGGCCCGGAGGGTCGGATGAGGGGCGGCGTCACGATTCGAGACGACGGCGCTGCCCCTCATCCGGCTGCCGCCATCTTCTCCCCGTGAACGGGGAGAAGAGCGATAGTCTCCGTCAGCTCATCCAGTTGCCGCCGTCGACATTGTAGGTCTGCGCGACGACGTAGTCTGCATCGGCGCTTGCCAGGAAGATAGCCATGCCGGTCAGGTCGGCCGGCGTGGCCATCCGGCCGAACGGTACGGCCTGGCCGACCAGGCGCTTCTTCTCGCCCGGCTGGCGGTTCTCGTACTTCGCGAACAGCGCGTCGACACCGTCCCAATGCTCGCCGTCGACGACGCCCGGCGCGATGGCATTGACGTTGATGCCGTGTCTGATCAGGTCGAGGCCCGCCGACTGGGTGAGGCTGATGACGGCGGCCTTGGTCGAGCAGTAGACGGCGACGAGCGCTTCGCCGCGCCGCCCGGCCTGGCTCGCCATGTTGATGATCTTGCCGCCCTTGCCGCGGGCGATCATCGAGCGGGCAGCGGCCTGCAGGGTGAACAGCGGTCCGAAGACGTTGACGGCATAGAGCCGGTCATAGCTCGCCTTGGTGATCTCGACGATCGGCGCGGCGTCGAACAGCGCCGCGTTGTTCACCAGTATGTCGATGCCGCCAGTGCGTTCGTCGACGTTTCTGACTGCGCTGTCGATCGACACGAGATCGGTCACGTCGAGATGCACGGCATAGGCACCTTCCCCAAGCTCGGCGGCGGTGCGCCTGGCGGCATCCAGATTGATGTCGCCGATCGCCACCGTCGCGCCCTCGCCCAGATAGGCCTGTGCGAAGGCCTTGCCGATGCCGCGCGCCGATCCGGTGATCAGCGCCGACTTCCCCTGCAGCCGGCCCGTCATAGCGCCTTTCCGTCACTGCCGAAGCGATGGATGCGCGTGGTGTCCGGCGTCAGATAGACGGTGCTGCCGTGTTGGACGGCGATGCCGCCATCGGCGCGGACGGTGAGCGGACCGACGCCGTCCGCGCTGACGTGCAGGAAGGTATCCGAGCCGAGGTGCTCGGCGACGCTGACGGTCGCCTTCCAGGCGCCGTCGCTGGTCGACACCTTGAGATGCTCCGGCCTAATGCCGATGGTCTTGGCGCCATGGGTGGCGGCCGGCGCGCCCTCGATGAGGTTCATCTTCGGCGAGCCGATGAAGCCGGCGACGAACAGGTTGCGCGGCTTGTTGTAGAGCTCCATCGGCGAGCCGACCTGCTCGATGTTGCCGGCATTGAGCACCACGATCTTGTCGGCCATGGTCATCGCCTCGACCTGGTCGTGGGTGACGTAGATCATGGTGGTCTTCAACTGGTTGTGGAGTTCGCTGATCTCCAGCCGCATCGTGCCGCGCAGCGCCGCGTCGAGGTTGGACAGCGGCTCGTCGAACAGGAAGGCAGACGGCTGGCGCACGATGGCGCGGCCGATGGCGACGCGCTGCCGCTGGCCGCCCGAGAGCTGTCCCGGCCGGCGTTCGAGATAGTTGGTCAGGTTGAGGACACGCGCCGCGTCCTTGACCTTCCTGTCGATGACCTCGGGGCTCTCGCCGGCCATCTTCAGCGGAAAGGCGATGTTCTTGGCCACCGTCATATGCGGGTAGAGCGCATAGGACTGGAACACCATGGCGAGCTTGCGCTTGGCCGGCGCCTCGCCGGTGACGTCGCGGCCATCGATGGAGATCGTGCCGCGCGTCGTGTCCTCCAGGCCGGCGATCAGGCGCAGCAGGGTGGACTTGCCGCAGCCGGACGGGCCGACGAAGACGACGAATTCGCCGTCGGCGATGTCGAGATCGATGTTCGGAATGATCGTCGTGGCCCCGAAGGACTTGTTGACGCTTCTGAGAACGATGTTGCCCATGATTTCCTCCCGGAATTTCATGCGGGGGACAGGTTACTTTCTTTCCGCCGAATGGCCGCTGCAGCTCAGGAGTTGGCGCAAGCGGAAAAAGTAAACTGTCCCCAGCGCTTTTCTACTTCACCGCGCCGAACGTCAGGCCGCGGACGAGTTGTTTCTGGCTGAACCAGCCCATGACCAGGATGGGCGCGATCGCGAGCGTGGACGCCGCCGACAGCTTCGCCCAGAACAGTCCCTGCGGGCTGGAGAACGAGGTGATGAAGGCGGTCAGAGGCGCGGCCTCGGTGGTCGTCAGCCGGATCGTCCAGAAGGCCTCGTTCCACGCCAGGATGATGTTGAGCAGCATGGTCGAGGCGATGCCGGGGATCGCCATCGGCGTCAGCACGTAGACGATCTCGTTCCACAGCGAGGCGCCGTCCATGCGCGCGGCCTCCAGGATCTCGCCGGGGATCTCGCGGAAGTAAGTGTAGAGCATCCACACGACGATCGGCAGGTTGATCAGCATCAGCATGACGGTGAGGCCGATGCGGCTGTCGAGCAGGCCGAAGTCGCGGAACAGGAGATAGATCGGCATCAGCACGGCGACCGCGGGCATCATCTTGGTGGAGAGCATCCACATCAGGATGTCCTTGGTGCGCCGCGTCGGCGAGAAAGCCATCGACCAGGCCGCGGGGACAGCGATCAACAGGGCGAGAATGGTCGAGCCGACCGAGATGATCACCGAATTCATGAACGGCTTGAAGTAGTTGTACTGGGACTGGACGTCCGCGTAGCTCTCGAAGGTGAAGGACGGGATCAAATCGAAGCCCTGGATCGCCTCCTGTTCCGATTTGAACGAGGTGATGATCGTGTAGAGGATCGGAAAGAAGATGATGAGGGCGACGGCCCAGGCCGCCGCGGTGACGACGACCTTGTGCTGGGTGGTGACGGCGCGTGCCATGGTTAGTGCTCCCCCATCAACGGTGTGGTGAGGCGACCCCCACCCTTACCCTCCCCACAAGGGGGAGGGAGACTTGATCGTTGCGATTCCCCCGTCCCCCGCGGCGCAGAACTCGACCAGGAGGCACGACGTAGATGACCCCCTCCCCCTTGTGGGGAGGGTAAGGGTGGGGGTGTGGTTGCCGGACAAGCTTCCCGCATTGCGATCCTCACTTGTCCAGGTTCTTGCCGACGGCGCGCATCAGGAAGATGGCGACGATGTTGGCGAGGATGACCGCGATGACGCCGCCGGCCGAGCCGCGCCCGACATCGCCGCCCACCGACGCGACCTTGTAGATCAGGTACGGCAGGTTGGTTGAGGCGTAGCCGGGACCGCCGCCGGTGGTGACCAGGATCTCCGCATAGACGCCGAGCAGGAAGATGGTCTGGATGAGGATGACCACCGTGATGGAGCGGGCGAGATGCGGCAGCGTCAGGTACCAGAACCGGCTGAGGAAGCCGGCGCCGTCCATCTCGGCGGCTTCCTTCTGCTCGCCGTCGAGCGACTGCAGCGCCGTCAGCAGGATGAGCGTGGCGAAAGGCAGCCATTGCCAGGCGACGATCATGATGACCGAGAACAGCGGGAACTGGGCAAACCAGTCGACCGGACTGATGCCGATGAATTTCGCGATGTCGGCGGCGACGCCGTAGCTCGGGCTCAGGATCATGTTCTTCCAGACCAGCGCGGCGACCGGCGGCATGACGAAGAACGGAGAGATCACCAGGATGCGCACGATGCCCTGGCCGAACATCGGCTGGTCGAGCAGCATGCCGAGCAGGATGCCGCCGACCACGGTGATCAGCAGCACGCCGACGACCAGCACCAGCGTGTTGACGATCGACGGCCAGAAGCCGCCGTCGAGGAACAGATAGTAATAGTTGTTCCACCCGGTGAAGCCGTAGGTTTCCGGCCGCTGCAAATTGTAGCGCATGAACGAGAAATAGATCGTCCTGAGCAGCGGGTAGATCATCCAGATGAAGAGGACGATCACGGCGGGCGCAAGCATGCTGCGCGCCAGCGTCTGTGTCTGTCGAGTTGCCATCGCGTCCCCCTTAGAGGCTGTCTTGATCGCGAAACGGGTCGGTCCGGTGTCTCTGCCAAGGCAGGTGCTTCTGACGGGCGGCGCCGCCGAGACGCGCCGGGCCTGGAGACCCTTTGCGGCCGGACGGGATGCCGATCTTCAGGACGTTGCCGGCGGCCTGCCGACGATCACCGGGAGCCGCCCGGTCGGCCGGGGCGCGGACTGCGTCCGGCCATCTGCAAGGCCCTGGTCGGGCATCGCCAAGGGAAGGGGCCGCCCGGCGCTGGGAGCCGGACGGCCAGGCACCGGGAGGAGCCTATTTCGTATAGCCGGCCATGCCCATTTCGGTGGTGGCGGCGCTCTGAGCGGCGGCGAGCGCGTCGTCGACGCTCGACTGGCCGGCAAGCGCGGCCGAGAACAACTGGCCGACATTGGTGGCGAGACCGGCGAATTCCGGAATGGCGACGAACTGGACGCCGACATAGGGCACCGGCTTGACGGTCGGATGGGTCGGGTCAGCCGAGTTGATCGAATCCAGCGTCATCTTGGCGAAGGGCGCCGCCGCCTGGTACTCGGGGTTGTTGTAGAGCGAGGTGCGCGTTCCGGGAGGAACGTTGGCCCAGCCTTCCTTCGAGGCGACGAGCTCGAGATAGGACTTGGAGGTTGCCCAGGCGACGAACTTCTTGGCCGCGTCGGCCTTCTGCGTGCCGGCCGGGACGGCGAGCGACCAGGCCCACAGCCAGTTGCCGCGCTTGCCGAGGCCGTTGTCGGGCGCCAGCGCATAGCCGACCTTGTCGGCGACCGTCGAGTTCTTCGGATCGGAGACGAAGGATGCCGCCACGGTGGCGTCGATCCACATGCCGCACTTGCCCTGCTGGAACAGCGCGAGGTTCTCGTTGAAGCCGTTCGACGAGGCGCCGACCGGTCCGGCTTCCTTCATGACGTTGACATAGGTCTCGAGCGTCTTCTTCCACTCGGGCTGGTCGAACTGGGGCACCCAGTTCTCGTCGAACCAGCGGGCGCCGAAGGAGTTCGACATGGCGGTCAGGAACGCCATGTTCTCGCCCCAGCCGGCCTTGCCGCGCAAGCAGATGCCGTTCACGTCGGCGCCGCGGTCGGTCATCTTCTTGGCCGCATCGACGATGAAGTCCCAGGTCGGTGCGTCGGGCATGGTCAGCCCGGCCTTCTCCATCAGATCCTTGCGGTACATGACGAAGGAGCTCTCGCCGTAGAAGGGCGCGGCGTAGAGCTTGCCGTCGGCGGTGAGGCCGCCGGCGATCGCCGGGATGATGTCGGCCGCGTCATAGTCGGCGCCGAGGTCGTCGAGCGGCAGCAGCCAGCTCTGCTTGGCCCAGATCGGAACCTCGTAGGTGCCGATGGTCATCACGTCGTATTGGCCGCCCTTGGTGGCGATGTCGGTGGTGACGCGCTCGCGCAGCACGTTCTCCTCCAGCGTCACCCAGTTCAACTGAATGTCCGGGTTCTTGGCGGTGAAGTCGTCGGTCAGCTTCTGCATGCGGACCATGTCGCCATTGTTGACGGTGGCGATGGTGATGGATTCGGCGTGTGCCGCGAGGGCGAATGCGCTGGCCGTGCAAAGGCCCAGGATGAGCGTCTTCAATTTCATCGGATCTTCCTCCCAATAACCAAGACTGAGCATTTGCCTTGATATTGGGCAATTATTCGTTCCAGGCTTTTGCTGTCAATAGCGTTTCGTTGCTGCAGCGCAGCACGTGTCGATGCCGGCAGGGACATGCACCCCCGGCGCGGACGCCTTTCACAGCTCGGCGAAAATGCGGCGGAGGCTTACGGGGCGGCGAAGTTCGGGAGCAGCCACTCGCGGAACGAACGAATCTTCGCGACGTTTCTGCGGTCCGCCTCGTAGGCCAGCCAGTAGGACTGGCCATCGTCGCCGAGGATGTCGAAAGGCTGGATCAGGCTTCCAGAGGCGAGTTCCTGGACGAACATGCCGGGCGTCAGAATGCCGACGCCGAGGCCGGCGACCGCGGCGCGGCCTTCATAGCTCTGCGAGCCGAACCGGCTGTCCGGCCTGCCGGCGAGGTCCTCGGCGGCATCGACGCCGACCAGGCCGAACCAGATCCTCCACCAATCGTCGCTGGAGCCGATGATCGGCAGCCTGAGCAGGTCGGCCGGCTCGCGCACGCCGCCGATGCTGGCGGCCAGGGCCGGGCTCAGCATCGGGCTGAAGGTCTCCCTGAACAGGAAATGCGAGTCCAGTCCCGGCCAATGCCCGGTCGTGCCCGAGCGTATGGCGACGTCGTAATTGTCGCGGGCGAGATCCACCAGCACGTCCGAGGTCTCGATGCGCACCGCGATGCGCGGGTGCTCCATCTGGAAGGCACCGAGGTGGAGCGCCAGCCAGTTGGCGGCGAAGGTCGGAATGGTGGTGATCGACAGCGTGCCCTGGCTGCCGGTGCGGGCCGTCTCGTAGGCCTCGCCGATCTTCCTGAACGCGTCGGTCGCGGCCAGGGCGAGCGCCTGCCCGGTCTCCGTGAGCACCACCTGCCTCGGCCTGCGCAGGAACAGCGGCGATCCGACGCGTTCCTCGAGAATCCGGATCTGGTAGCTCACCGCGGCCTGGGTCATGGCGAGTTCGGCGGCGGCGCGGGTGAAGCTCGAATGCCTGGCCGCGGCCTCGAAGGCGCGAAGTGCCGCCAATGGGGGAAGTCGGCCGGTCATGCATAAGCCCTGTTGATGCATGCTATGACATGTTCGATTGGCCATCAAGGGGCAGAACGGCCAGATAGACGGCATGATCTCCAGCCACGAGGGAGGGTCATCATGTCGATCCCATCCATCCTGCCGATCGTCGCCAGCCTCGCGACCGCGGTGAAGACCTTGTATCGAAAATGGTTCCGCGCCCGCGCCAATGCGCGGACCGTGCGCTATCTGCACGGCATGCCGGACTATCTGCGCCGGGACATCGGACTGACGGAGCATGCCGACATCGCGCAGGCCGTGGATCGCGGCCTCGCGCGGGACAGGCAGGCCGCAGGGGAGGCGCGCCGCCACGGGCGGGCGGCGGACGGCATAAGCACAGCTACGGCACTCATCCGCCGAGCAATGCTTCCGCTGTCTTCTCATCGGTGATCAGGCCATTGACCAGGCGGCGGGTGATGGCTGCCAGAATACCGGGCAGCTTGCGCTCGCCCATCGCCAGCGCCACCACGAGCGACTTCTCGCGCGAAGGTATCTGCGCCGAGGCGACCCGATCGTTGGTCATTCCGTCGATCAGCTTCCCGTCGCGGTCAAACACCCAGCCGACGATTTCTCCGACCGCGCCCGCCTTCTGAAGCGCCTTCATCTCGGCTTCGGTGATGAAGCCGTCGAGGAAGAGCGGCGCGCGCGGTCCGAGTTCGCCGATACCGACGAAGGTGACGTCGGCCTGGCCGGCCAGTTCCAGCGTCGGCTGGATCATCGGCTGGCTGAGCAGCATCCGCCGCTCCTCGGGCGAGGACGCGATGACCGGAAGCGGCATCGGGAAGCTGCGTGCGTTGATGCGGTCGGCCATGGTGAAGATGACGTTGTAGACGGCCGCCGACCCGTCGGGCGCGATGTTGCCGGTCAGCGACACCACCTTGTGCTTGGCGCACTCCATCGCCGGCAACTGCTCGATGGCCGCCTTCAGCGTGCGGCCCGTGCCGATCGCCATGACGATCGGCGTCTCGGACCGCAGCCAACGTTCGATCTGTGCCGCCGCCGCCTCGGCGATGCCGATGGTGGTCGAGATCGAGCCGGGATCGGTGGGCACGATTTCGACGAGGTCGAGCGCGAAGCGCGACCGCAAGCGGTCGGCGAGTTCGAGGCAATTGGCGATGGGATGGTCGAGGCGCACGCGGATCAGCCCCTCCGACATCGCCAGCGACACCAGTCGCTGCGCCGACTGACGCGACACGCCGAGCTTGGCGGCGATCTGATCCTGCGTGTTGCCCGCCACATAGTAGAGCCAGCCGGCGCGTGCGGCATCGTCAAGCCGTGTGCTGCCGGCATCAGGGCGCGTCGCCATGTGCGTCCGTTCCTCCCTCCGAGGCTCCAAGCCACCGGTGACGGAGTTTCGCAATTTCCCGGTGAATGTGCAATTGCCCAGTGAAGCTTACAAAAGCGCGGATGCGGTCGCCATCCATGCCAACTCGCGGCGACTGCAGGGTTCCGCTGACCCCAAGAACGTCCTATTGAGACCGGAGTTCGAGCAAAGACCGGATCGATGACGCCAAAAGCCGTATTCTGGGACATGGACGGAACGCTGATCGACAGCGAGCCGCTGCACGACGAAGCCCTGGAGGTCGCCCTGAGCTCACTCGGGCTGCAGCCGCCCGCGGACCTGCATCGCCGCGTGCTCGGCATCGCGGCGGCCGACGTCTACGAGATGATGCGCGAGGAGGTCGGCCTCGACCTGCCGTTCGACCAATGGATCGCGTTGAAATACGCCCACTATCTCAGGGAAGCACCGCGTCTGAAGGCCCGGCCCGGCGCCGTCGAGATCTGGAACGACCTCAAGACGCGCGGCGTCGCACAGGCGGTGGTCTCCAACTCCGACCGCCTGGTGGTCGAAGCCAATATCAAGACGCTCGGACTGGCGCAGGCGGGCATGGTCACGGTCACCCGCAACGATGTGCGCGAAGGCAAGCCGCATGGCGAACCCTATCTGCGCGCCGCCTGGCTGCTCGACCTCGATCCGGCGGACTGTGCGGTCATGGAAGATAGCTGGACGGGAACGATGGCGGGTCTTGCCGCGGGCATGCGCAGCATCTACTGGCCCGAGGTGCCGCAGCCGGGACCGCAAGGCGCGCTGGTGGCCGAAACGGCGCAGGACGTCAGGCGCTTCCTCGGGATCGAGTAGAGATGCGTCCTTCGAGACTCGCCCACCAAGATGGGGCTCGTCTGTCGACCACCGTGCGGGCTCGCACCTCAGGATGAGGCATGCTGGCGCGGCTACTCAGTCAGATAGCTTTGCAAAGTCGGGTCTCTGACTGCCGCTCAGGCCAAGTCGGTGCGGCTAACAATGCTTTCCGGACTCTTGAGACCCGCGAAGACTTCGCCGCCGGAATGCGACCTCCCTCATCCTGAGGCGCGAGCCCGCACAACGCGCACTTGGTAAGGATTGTGGATTGGAGGGTGAGCCTCGAAGGTTGCACCCTCAATTCCGATATGCCGGCTCCTGCTCGTCGAGGATCGCCTTCAGCTCGGCCAGGTGCCGGTCGGCCTGGCCGGGATAATCGTCCATCTCGTCGGCGACCTTGGCGGCCACTTCGTCCGACAGGCGGCGCAGCGGCTTTCCGGTCCACAGTCCCTTGATGTAGGTCTCGGCGGCGCGCTCGAAATAATACATGCGGTTGAACGCCTCGGCGACCGAGTTGCCGATGACCAGTATGCCGTGGTTGCCCATCACCATCACCTGCGTCTTCGGGTCGGAGAGCAGCTTCGAGCAGCGTTCGCCCTCCTCCTCGAAGGCCAGACCGCCATAGTGCTCGTCGACGACCTGCCTGCCGAAGAACATCGCCGAGTTCTGGTCGACCGGCGGCAGGATGGAATCGGCGAGCAGCGCCAGCACGGTGGCGTGGATCGAATGGACGTGCATCACGCAGCGCGCATGCGGCACGTTGCGATGGATGGCGCCGTGCAGGCCCCAGGCCGTCGGATCCGGCGCATCGGGCCGCTTCATGGTTTCGGGATCCTTGCCGTCGATGATCAGCAGGTCGCTCGCCCTGATGCGCGAGAAATGCACCTGGTTGGGGTTCATCAGGAAGCGCGTGCCGGTGTCGTCGACGGCAAGCGAGAAATGGTTCGCCACCGCTTCGTGCATGTTCAGCCGCGCCGTCCAGCGGAACGCCGCGGCGAGGTCGACGCGCTCCTCGTAGTGCGGGAGGTTGGTGAGCGGCTGCTTGGCGAGGTGGGTGACGGACACGTTCTTTCTCCGCGGGTTCCGCGCCAGTGTAGAGCCTATCGCGGCGGCACGAAACCGCTTTCGGCCGGATCGCCGGCGTCGGTCGCGCTGCAGACCTGGCGCACGCAGGCGCGCAGCCAGCGATGCGCCGGGTCGGCATGCAGCCGCGGGTGCCAGAAGAGCGAGATCGGGACGTCGGGCACCGCAACCGGCAAAGCGAAGCGCACCATGCCGCCGCACAGCCCGGCGCTGTGGCGCCCGGGAACCGCCGCCACCAGATCCGTCCGACGCGCCAGTTGCACCGCCGTGGCGAATCCCTCGACGGTGACGGCCACCTCAAGCCGCAGGCCGGCAGCCGCGATGGCCCGCGAAACCGGGCCTTCGTCCTCGCCGTGGCGCGACACAAGGATGTGGCCCGCCGCCAGATAGCGCGCCCGGGTCACCTCGCCGTCGGACAACGGGCTGCCGGGTCGCACCACCCCGACGAAGCGGTCGCGGAACAGCGCCTGCGTATGCACCTCCGGGCTGGTCCGTGCGCCGACCACGCCCGTCTCGAGGTCGACCGCGCCTTCGCGCAGCATCAGGCTCTCGCGGTCGCGCTTGTTGACGAAGCGCAGCCTGACTCCCGGCGCGTCGCCGGCGATGCGCGCCAGCAGAGCGGGACCGAACGTCTCCACAAAACCCTCGCTGCATCGCAGGGTGAACGATCTCGAAAGCCTGGGCAGGTCGAGGGCCGCGACGGGCCGCAGCACGGCTCCGGCTTCGCCGACGATGCGCCCGGCTTCCGACCGCAGCTCCAGGGCGCGCGGCGTCGGCACCAGACCGCGTCCGGCCCGCACCAGAAGCGGGTCGCCGGTGGCGCGGCGAAGCCGGGCCAACTGGCGGCTCATCGCTGACGGGCTCAGCCGCAGGCGCCGGGCGGCGCGCGCCACATTGCCTTCCGCCAGCAGGACGTCGAGGGCGACAAGAAGGTTGAGATCCGGCCGATGCATGGCGCAAGCCTAGCACGATTCCCAATCCTGGCATGGCGTTTGATGCATGATTGAAGTGCAAACGCTGCGCATTCCGCCTGCCTTTCCGCCCGGCTATGTCTGCTGCCGAGAAACGGAGAACGGACATGAAGGCGATATCTCAGACGGCGGGCGCCGCGGTCGGCGAGACGAGCGGCGATCGGGTTCTGGCCGGCCTGTCGCTTGCCATCCTGCTGGCGGCGCTCGGCACCAGCATCGCCAATGTCGGCCTTCCCGCCTTGGCCCGCGACTTCGGAGCGTCCTTCCAGTCCGTCCAGTGGGTGGTGATCGCCTATCTCCTGGCGATGACGGCGACAATCGTGGCGGCGGGCCGGCTGGGCGACATGGTCGGCCACAGACGGCTGCTGCTTGGCGGCATCGCGCTCTTCGTCGCCGCTTCGCTCGCCTGCACCGTCTCGCCCGGGCTGCCGCTGCTGATCGCGGCGCGCGGCGTCCAGGGCATCGGCGCGGCGATCATGACAGCCCTGTCGATGGCGTTGGTCGGCGAGACGGCCCGACCGGAGCGGACGGGCCGGGCGATGGGACTGCTCGGCACGATGTCGGCGGTCGGCACGGCGCTCGGTCCCTCCCTCGGCGGGCTGCTGATCTCCACCTTCGGATGGCGGTCGCTGTTCCTCGTCCTGGCAGCCTTCGGCGTCCCGGCTCTGCTGGTCGTCCGGCAGGCGGTGCCCGACGGCCGGCCGCGCCGCACGGCGGGTCGTCTGCGGTTCGACACGGCCGGCATGGTCCTGCTGACCGTCACGCTTGCCGCCTACGCGCTGGCGATGACCGCCGGGCGCGGCGGCTGGGGCCCCGGCAACATCGCCCTGCTCGGCGCCGCGGCGGCCATTGCCCTGCTCTTCGTGCTGGCCGAGCGGCGTGCGCAAGTGCCGATCGTCCGCCTGTCGCTGCTGCGTGACCGGTCCATGGCCCGCTACCTTGCCGCAAACGGCCTCGTCGCCACCGTGGTCATGGCGACGATGGTGGTCGGTCCCTTCTACCTTTCGCAAGGGCTTTCGCTCGATGCGGCGTCGGTCGGCCTGGTCCTGTCGGCAGGTCCGGTCGTGGCGGCCCTGGCCGGCTGGCCGGCGGGACGGCTGGTGGACCGGCTGGGCTCGCGCGTCACGTCGATCATGGGTCTGCTCATGCTGACGGCCGGCTGCGCGGCACTCGCGGCCGCACAGCCCGTCTGGGGAATCGCCGGCTTCGTCGCGCCGATTGCCGTCCTGACGGCGGGCTATGCGCTGTTCCAGGCCGCGAACAACACCGCTGTGATGTCGGTCAGCCGCCCGGGCGAGCGGGGCCTGGTTTCAGGGGTGCTGAACCTGTCCCGAAACCTCGGACTGATCACCGGCGCCGCCGCGATGGGCGCGGTCTTCGCCCAGGCTGCCGGCGGAGCCGGGGTGGCTGAGGCGGGACCGGCGGCAATCGCCGACGGCATGCATGTCACCTTCGGCGTCGGCGCGGCTCTGGCCCTGCTGGCGCTCGGCCTCGTCAGCCGGGCGCGCTGATCCTATTCGGCCGCGGCGCGATGGCGACCCAACCCGCCCTGCTCCTCGATGAAGGCGATCACCTCGTCGAGCCCCTTGCCGCGCGACAGGTCGGTGAAGCCGAAGGGCCTTCCCTTGCGCATGCGGGCGGCATCGCCGTCCATCACCTCGATATTGACGTTCACATAGGGCGCGAGGTCGCTCTTGTTGATGACGAGGAAATCGGAGCGGGTGATGCCCGGCCCGCCCTTGCGGGGAATCTCCTCGCCCTGGCAGACCGAGATAACATAGAGGGTCAGGTCGGCGAGGTCGGGCGAGAAGGTGGCGGCCAGATTGTCGCCGCCGGATTCGATGAAGACGATGTCGAGGTCCGGGAATTTGCGGTTCATCTCGGCGATCGCCTGCAGATTGATCGAGGCGTCCTCGCGGATCGCCGTGTGCGGGCAGCCGCCGGTCTCGACGCCCATGATGCGCTCTTCCGGCAGCGCCTGGAGGCGCGCCAGCATCATGGCGTCCTCCTTGGTGTAGATGTCGTTGGTGACCACCGCGATCGAATAGCGGTCGCGCAATGCCTTGCAGAGCTTTTCGGTCAGCGTCGTCTTGCCCGACCCGACGGGTCCGCCGATGCCGACGCGCAGGGGTCCGTTGTGGGAGGTCATCCTAGCTCCGTTGGTTATGCGCTGCGAAACGATGCGCCGCCGTCGCGGCCATGTCGACCGTTTTCAATGTCGCGCCTCATGAGCGGAACAGCCGCGAATATTGCGTCTCGTGACGCATCGCCGCCACATCCGAGACGAAGCTGCAACCGCCCAGATCGTCGAGCGACGACCGCGCGGCGCAGCCCGCCACATCTACGAGCGTCTCTTCCAGCAAGGCGATCAGGGACACCGCACCCTCCTGCCCGGTGACGCCAAGGCGGATCGCCGCCTGAACCAGATTGGTGGCGAAGGCCTGCAGATAGGCTTGGAGAAGCTGCGTCAGAGGCAGGGCGTGATGCCCGGCGACGGCGCCGACCGCGACACAATAGGCGCAGCCGCCAGGCAGGCGGCCAGCGATCGCAGCATCCCAGGCTGATGCGGCGCGCAGGAAGGCACCGCCCTGCAACTGCGACTCGCGATGGCGCTCGGCCGAGCCGGCAAGCGCCTCGGCCAATTCGGACACGGGGGCGAGTTCGCCGCCAGCATGCGCGACCCGCGCCGCCTCGGCGAGAAGCACGGCGTCGTTCCACCCCGAACCGTGACGTATCAACGCCTCGATCCAGCATCGCAGGCCGTGCGCGTCCTTCACCAAACCTTCGGCGACGGCGCTTTCCAGGCCGTGGCTGTAGCTGAACGAGCCTACCGGAAAGGCCGGGGACAGCCAGGCCAGCAGCCTCAGCAGCGTGCGGCCGCCGCCATCAGCCGTGGTTGTGGCCATAATGCGGATCGCCCGGCGCGCGCCCATGGGCGTCGCGCTCGCCATGGTCGTGCTGGTCGTGATCATGATGCCCGTGGCCATGGTCGTGGTGGCCGTGGCCGCCATAGGCGCCGCGCAGCGGCTCGAACGGCGCCACGACGTGGCGGACCTCGGCGCCGAGCCCCTGCAGCATGCCGTCGATGACATGGTCGTGCAGGATCAGGATGCGCGCCGGCTCGATCGCCGCCGCGAGGTGGCGATTGCCGATGTGCCAGGCGAGTTCGGCCAGGTGCACGGCATCGCGCGGGATGATCTCCAGCAGCTCCTCCGGAGCCGCCCTCACCTCGACCTGCCGGCCGTCGTCGAGCACCAGCCGGTCGCCGGCATGCAGCGTCACCGGCTCGAGGAAGTCGACCAGGATGCGGCTGCCGTCGGCCAGCGGCAGCGCCTTGCGGCGCAGGCGGCGCTCGTCATGGGCGAGTTCGACCGAGGCGAAGGCCGGGCCGGACGCTTCGGCCGCGGCAAGCACGCTGCCGGCACGCGGAAACTTGGTGAAGTCGGTGGTGGTGGAGATTTTCATGTTGGCCGGTGTAAGAGTTCAATCAGTCGCGAAGAATGTCCCAGGGCGCGAACGGCTCGCCGGGCAGGAATTTGCTGTCCAGGGCTTCTTGCAGCGTAAAGGGCGGTTCGGCTGGGAACACGCCAGCCTGTAGCCCGGTCTCGTCGATGGCGGCATGCCGGCCAGCCGCGTAGGCCTGCGCGAAAACCTCAGCCGGAAACGTCTTGAGGCTGGGACTGTCGTCGATGATCCCAGGAATGAACGTCCGCTGTTCGCTGATCGTGATCCGCCAGCTTTCGCTCCGGCGCCCTGGCTGGAATTGCCACTTCAACAGATGGTGGATCAGCCTTTCAAGCCGGCTGCGAACCTCGCGCTTCTGGCTCCTGCCCACGCTCTCGATCTCCTCCGCGAGATTGTCCCAGTCGAGCTCGTTGTGCGAACGATCGCGCAGCTTCGCGGCCTGGTCGTTGAGCCATGCGTGGAAGTCGCGCTCATAGAGCGGAGGGGCAGGTTTGACCGCGCTCCGGCCCATCACCTTGCCTCCGGCAGGAAGGACGGGTCGAGAGCCTGCTCGATCGCGAAGGGGCAGACCTCTGGAAACGTTCCACGCGGCAGCCCGGTCTCGCCTGACGCCTTCAGCCTGGCGGACACGTATTCGTCGTCGAGAATGCTGGCCGGGTAGTTTCTCAGACTCGGGCTTTCCGCCAGGCGACGAGCAAGGCGGTAACGCTGTTCCACGATCGAGCCTTCCCAACTGCCCGTGCGGCCTTCCGGCTGATATTTCCACTTGAGGAGATGCACCAGAAGCACGTTGAGCCGGCTCTCGATCTCATCCTTGTCGCGTCGGCCCAAGCTCTCGATCTCCTCGGCAAGGTTCCGGCGATCGAGATCGGACAGCCGTCCCTCGCGCAGCAACGCGCCCTGTTCGGCGCACCACAGAGCATAGTCGGCCTCATAGGGCGTCAATTGCGCTTTCGGGAAATGCCTGTTCATGAATGCAATATCGCTCGGAATACGGCCCGAATGAAAGCGATTTCGCGACTTGTCTTCGGGACACGCGTCGGGGTCCGCTTCCGCACTTGTCGATGTTCATGAACTTTGGCGAAGCTGCCACTCGTCAAAACAAGAAATACCGCTGCGCCATCGGCAGCACGGTCGCCGGCTCGCAGGTCAGCAGTTCGCCGTCGGCGCGGACCTCGTAGGTCTCGGGGTCGACCTCGACATGCGGCATGGCGTCGTTGAGCTTCATCGAGCGCTTGCCGATGCCGCCGCGCGTGTTCTCGACCGCCAGCATGCCCTTGTCGACGCCGAGCCTCTCCTTCAATCCGTCGTCGAGCGCGGCCTGGCTGACGAAGGTCATCGAACTCGCCGCGATGGCCTTGCCGTAGGCGCCGAACATCGGCCGGTAGTGGACCGGCTGCGGCGTCGGGATCGAGGCGTTGGGATCGCCCATCGGGGCGGCCGCGATCATGCCGCCGATGAGCACCATGTCCGGCTTGACGCCGAAGAAGGCCGGATTCCACAGCACCAGGTCGGCGCGTTTCCCCACCTCGATCGAGCCGATGTGCTTGGACAGGCCGTGGGCGATGGCCGGGTTGATCGTATATTTGGCGATGTAGCGGCGCACGCGAAAATTGTCGTTGTCGCCGGTCTCCTCGTTCAGCCGCCCGCGCTGGCGCTTCATCTTGTCCGCCGTCTGCCAGGTGCGGATCAACACCTCGCCGATGCGGCCCATCGCCTGGCTGTCCGAGGAGATGATCGAGAAGGCGCCGATGTCGTGCAGGATGTCTTCCGCTGCGATCGTCTCCTTGCGGATGCGGCTCTCGGCGAAGGCGATGTCCTCGGGGATCGACGGCGACAGGTGGTGGCACACCATCAGCATGTCGAGATGCTCTTCCAGTGTGTTGACCGTGTAGGGCCGGGTCGGGTTGGTCGAGGACGGGATCACGTTCGGGAAGCTGGCCACCTTGATGATGTCCGGCGCATGGCCGCCGCCGGCGCCCTCGGTGTGGAAGGCGTGGATAGTGCGGCCCTTGATCGCCGCAACCGTGTTCTCGACAAAGCCCGACTCGTTCAGCGTGTCGGTGTGGATCATCACCTGGACGTCGTAGTCGTCGGCGACGGAAAGACAGTTGTCGATCGCGGCGGGCGTGGTGCCCCAGTCCTCGTGCAGCTTGAGCGAGGAGGCTCCCGCTTGCACCATCTCGACCAGCGCACCGGGCAGCGAGGCGTTGCCCTTGCCCGACAGGCCGATATTGATCGGGAACGCGTCCATCGCCTGGATCATGCGGGAGATGTGCCAGGGCCCCGGCGTGCAGGTCGTTGCCAGCGTTCCGTGCGCCGGACCTGTGCCTCCTCCCAGCATGGTCGTCATTCCCGACATCAGCGCCTCGTCGATCTGCTGCGGGCAGATGAAGTGGATGTGTGCGTCCATGCCGCCGGCCGTGAGGATCTTGCCTTCACCGGCGATGGCTTCCGTGCCGGGGCCGATGACGATGGTTACGCCCGGTTGCGTGTCGGGATTGCCGGCCTTGCCGATTGCATAGATGCGGCCGTCCTTCAGGCCGACGTCCGCCTTGTAGATGCCAGTGGCGTCGACGATCAGCGCGTTGGTGATCACCGTGTCGACCGCGCCGTCCGCGCGGGTCACCTGGCTCTGTCCCATGCCGTCGCGGATGACCTTGCCGCCGCCGAATTTGACCTCCTCGCCGTAGGTGGTGAGGTCGCGCTCCACCTCAATGATCAGGTCGGTGTCGGCGAGCCGCACCTTGTCGCCGGTGGTCGGTCCGAACATCTGGGCGTAGCGGGCGCGGGGAATGCGGGCGGGCATGGGTCAGGCTCCGGAGTGAGCGGGCGAATGCTGAAGAATATCGGATCGCGGCGGGAACCATCCGAGGCGCGGGCGGTTCTTCATGATCCGGTCACGAACAGAACGAGGTGAAGGATGTTGCGACCTACCATCGGTGTCACCCTTGTCGCGACGGCTCTCGCGGTCGGCGGAGCGCTCGCCCAGGGCCTCCAGACGGAAGGCGCGATCGACGCCATCGTCGGCTCCGAGGTGCGTGAGCAGGAGAGCACCGCCAGCGCCGACCACGGTAAGATCCTCGAGGCCATCGACAAGGCCGGGGAAAACGCTGAAGCCGTGCGCAAGGTCACCGACGTCAAGAGCGTCGACATTGTCTTCCTGTCCGACGCGGCGGTGACCGAGGGCGGTCCTCCGTCCGAGATCGACGCCAAGCTGAAGGAACGCGACGCGGAGATCACGTCGTTGCGGCAGGAGATCGAGGGCAATGCCCTTCTCTTCCACGCCATCGACTCGCGCCAGGTGCTGATGCGCGACGTGCTGGGAATCGAGATCGGCGACGACAAGCGCGTCGTCGTCTACGCCGCGGCGAAGCCGGCGGGCTGATCCCTCGCGCTTCACAGCTTGCCCATCACCTTCTGCTGGAAGCCGAAGACTTCGCGTTTGCCGCCCAGAGGCACCAGCGTGACGTCGCGCTCCTGGCCGGGCTCGAAGCGCACCGCGGTTCCCGCCGCGATGTCGAGGCGCATCCCGCGCGCCTTGTCGCGGTCGAAGGACAGACCTTCGTTGGTCTCGAAGAAATGATAGTGCGAGCCGACCTGGATCGGCCGGTCGCCGGTGTTGGCGACCTTCAGCGTCACCGTCGGCTGGCCGGCGTTGAGCTCGATGTCGCCCTTGGCGGTGATGATCTCGCCGGGAACGAAATCTCCGAGGATCATGGCAATCCTCCCTCAGCCTGCGAAGGCGAGCCAGAGCCCGCCCGCTGCCGTCAGCGCGCCCACCGTGCGGGCCGCGACGTAGCGGCCACCAAGCCCGATGCCGAACAGGACGCCGGCGGCATGCAGCAGCGCGGTCGCCGCCGCAAAGCCGATCGCGAACGGCCAGGCCCCGGCCTCGC
>JAHBYY010000100.1 GCA_019635715.1 Rhizobiaceae bacterium
TTCGGGCGGCATCGACTCGGCGATCTGCGCGGCGCTGGCGGTCGATGCGCTGGGCGAGGAGCGCGTCCGCTGCATCATGATGCCCTACCGCTATACGTCGAAGGATTCGCTCGTCGACGCCGAAGCCTGTGCCAAGGCACTGGGATGCCGCTACGACGTAGTGCCGATCTTCGAGCCGGTCGAGGGGTTCCTGAAGGCGCTCGGCCCGCTATTCGAGGGAACGCAGTCGGGCATCACCGAGGAAAACCTGCAGAGCCGCGCGCGTGGCACCATCCTCATGGCCGTCTCCAACAAGTTCGGCTCGATGGTGGTGACCACCGGCAACAAATCGGAAATGTCGGTCGGCTATGCGACGCTCTACGGCGACATGAACGGCGGCTTCAATCCGATCAAGGATCTGTACAAGATGCAGGTCTACGGCCTGTCGCGCTGGCGCAACGGTCACGTGCCGCCCGGCGGGCTCGGACCCTCGGGCGAGGTGATCCCGGTCAACATCATCGACAAGGCGCCGTCCGCCGAGCTGCGCGAGAACCAGACCGACCAGGACTCGCTGCCGCCCTATCCCGTGCTCGACGACATTCTCGAATGCCTGGTCGAGAACGAGATGGGTGTCGACGGGATCGTGGCGCGCGGCCATGCGCGCGAAACGGTGACGCGCGTCGAACACCTGCTCTACATCGCCGAATACAAGCGCCGGCAGGCGGCGCCCGGCGTGAAGATCACCCGCAAGAATTTCGGACGCGACCGCCGCTATCCGATCACCAACCGCTTCCGGGATCGCGGCTAGGCGGGTACGAAGGCGGCTGGCCGTGTCCGACATAGAGATCAGCTTCGATCCCGGCCGGATCGACTTCCGGCGCACTTCGGATCTGTTGATGGGTGCCTATTGGGGCGTCGCCCGGACGGACGAGATCAACCGCCGCGCCTTCGACCTTTCCCTTTGCGCCGGCGCCTACCGGGAGGGCCGGCAGGTCGGATTCGGTCGCGCGATCACCGACCGGTGCGTCTACGCCTATCTCTGCGACGTGATCGTCTGGCCGGAGGAACGCGGCCGCGGGATCGGCCAGGCCCTGGTGCGGGCCTTCCTCGACCATCCGGAACTGGCCGAGGTCCGCCACTGGAACCTGACGACCCAGGACGCGCACGGGCTCTACGAGCGCTTCGGCTTCCGCCGGTCGACCGACGGCCGCTATATGCGCTTCGACCGGGGATGACCGGCTTTCTGGTTTTCCTGCGCGACAATGCGCGCTGGCTGGCCGGCGGCTTCCTGCTGACCTTCTTCTCGACCGTCGGGCAGACGACCTTCATCTCGCTGTCGGCAGGCCATATTCGGGAGGAGTACGGCCTGACCCATGGCGGCTTCGGCGCCGTCTACATGCTGGCGACGCTGGCCAGCGCGCTGACCTTGCCGCGCCTTGGTCCGGTCGTCGACCGCTACAGCCCGCGCCTGGTCGCGGCCTGGGTCATACCGCTGCTCGCCGCCGCCGCCGTGCTGATGGCCTTCGCGCAGCATGTCGCGCTGCTGCTGCTCTCCATCTACATGCTGCGGCTGTTCGGGCAGGGGATGATGGTCCACAACGCCTATACGGCGGTGGCCCGCTGGTTCGCCGCGCAGCGCGGCCGGGCGCTGTCGGTCATCATCATCGGTCACAATGCAGGCGACGCGCTGTTCCCGCTCGCCTTCGTCGGGCTGATGACGGCCGTCGGCTGGCGCGACATCTGGCTGGTGGCCGCCGCCGCGCTGGTGGCTCTGGCCTTGCCGGCCGTCTCGTCGCTGATCGCCGTGCAGCGCACCCCGCGCAGCACGGATCCGGTGCCGCGCATCGTCGACGCGCGCGACTGGACGCGGGCGGAGGTGATTCGCGACCCGGTCTTCTACATGACCCTGCTCGGCGTCGCGGCGCCGAGCTTCATCGTCACCACCATCTTCTTCAACCAGGTCTATCTGGTCGAACTGCGCGGCTGGTCGCTCGGCGTTTTCGCGTCTTCCTTCGCCCTGATGGCCGCCATCAACACGGGCTTCACGCTGATCTCGGGGCAGTTGATCGACCGCTTCTCGGGTCTGGCGCTGCTGCCCTTCGTGCTTTTGCCGCTGGGGCTCGCCTGTTTCGTGCTGGGCGGCATCGAGGCCCAGTGGAGCGCCTTCGTCTTCATGGGGCTGATCGGCGCCTCGATCGGCCTGTCGACAACGCTGTTCGGGGCCGTCTGGCCGGAAATCTACGGCCTGAAGAACCTCGGCGCGATCCGGTCGCTGGTCGTCGCCGCCTCGGTGCTCGGCTCTTCGGCGGGGCCGGGACTCAGCGGTCTGCTCATCGATCTGCATGTCGACTACCCCGCGCAGATTGTCGCCATGGGCGTCTACTGCTTCGCCACCTCGCTGGTTCTCCTGCGTGCCTCCCGTCTGGCGCGCGCCCGGAACGGCGGGCAAGCGGCGCCCCCGGCTTCTTGAAATGGCCGCATCCTTCCGATAGGCCGCGCGCCATGAAAACCACAGTACGTTTCGCTCCGTCGCCGACGGGCCATATCCACATCGGCAATGCCCGCACTGCCCTGTTCAACTGGCTCTTCGCGCTGCGGAGCAACGGACGCTTCATCCAGCGCTTCGACGACACCGACACCGCGCGCTCCACCAAGGCGTTCGCCGACGCGATCCTCTACGATCTGCACTGGCTCGGCATCTTTCCGGACGCGGTTCACGCCCAGTCGAAGCGATTCGATCGCTACGACGATGCGGTCGCGCGCCTGAAGTCTGCGGGCGTGCTCTATCCCTGCTTCGAGACGGCGGAGGAACTGGAACTGCGGCGCAAGGTGCGGCTGTCGCGGAAGCTGCCGCCGGTCTATGGCCGCGAGGCGCTGACGCTGACAGGCGCCGAGATCGCCGCCCTGGAGGCCGAGGGCCGCAAGCCGCACTGGCGCTTCCTGCTGCCCAATTATGGCGGCGGCGATCCGTCCGAGCCGGTCCGCACGGAGCTGAGCTGGACCGACATCATCCGCGGCGACGAGACGGTCGATCTGGCGTCGCTCTCCGATCCCGTGCTGGTCCGCGAGGACGGAACCTATCTCTACACGCTGCCGTCGGTGGTCGACGACATCGACATGGGTGTGACGCACGTCATCCGCGGCGACGACCACGTCACCAACACGGCGGTGCAGATCGCGCTGTTCCGGGCGCTCGGCGCCGAGCCGCCGGCCTTCGGCCACCACAATCTGCTGACCACCGCGTCGGGCGAGGGGTTGTCGAAGCGCAGCGGCGCGCTATCCGTCAGAAGCCTGCGCGAGCAGGGGATCGAGCCGATGGCCATCGCTTCGCTGGCGGTGCTCACCGGGACATCCGAGAACATCGCGGCGATTCCGTCGATGGCGACGCTGGCGGCCCAGTTCGACCCGGCTTCGGCCTCGAAGTCGGCCGCGAAATTCGACCCCGCCGATCTTGTGACGTTGAACCGGACCATCCTGCAGACGCTGCCCTATGAGGAGGTCCGTTCGCGCCTTGCGCTGATGGGGGTGCCGGAGGCCTCGGCCGAAGCGTTCTGGCTGACCGTGCGCGGCAACATCGACACGGTCGCCGACGCGGCGCGGTGGTGGAGCATTGCGCGAAATGGCGCGGAGACGGCGGCCGAGCTTTCGGATGAAGATCGCGACTTCGTCCGCACCGCGGTGGACGCGCTGCCGGAAACGCCTTGGGACACCGGCACCTGGAAGACCTGGACCGACGCGCTCAAGGAACCTACCGGGCGGAAGGGCAAGGGACTTTACCTGCCGCTGCGGCTGTTCCTTACGGGGCAGCCGTCGGGGCCGGACCTTTCAGATCTATTGCCCCTTCTGGATCGGGAAGGAATCGTGGCCCGACGACCCTGACCTGGCGGTTGGGGTCGACTTCGGCGGGCTGGCGCGGCTCCTTTGGAACCACCGGTTCCTCGGCGGTGCGAGGTTCTTCAGGCTGCGGCATTGCCGGCTCGGGCCGCTGCGGCGGTTCGATCGAGATGATGCTGCCGCCGGCGGGGGCGGGCGGCGCCTGCTCCTGTTCGGATTCGGCGGACGTGTCGCCGGGCACGGCGGCCACGGTCGCGGCAGGGTCGGGCCGAGGCGTCGGAACAGGCAGCGCCACGGAGTCTTGCGGGCCGCGCAGCGTCCGCGGGGGAGGCGTGCCTGCGATGATCTCGAAATTCTTTGCCACGCCGCAGCCGCATTGCGGGTCGCGCGGGATGGAGGCGTCCTGATGCCGGAACGCCGTTGGCAGCGATGAATAGGCGGCCCCGCTGCGGGTCGAGACCATCTGCGCCGGTTCGCCGCTATGGGTGGCGTCGTAGTAGATCGTCATGTCCGCGCCCGGACACGAGGAGTCGCAGTTCTTCTGGTCCCGGTCGAAGTCGCCGACCGTTGCAGCATTGGACATCGGGTAGAAATAGCCGTCGCAGCCGCGCACGCACATCGTGCGATAGGTCTCGCCGTCACCGAAGGGCGCCTCGTCGGCAGGTGCCTCGCCATAGGGATCATCCTGAAGGGCCCGTGCCAGCATCTCGGCCAGCGGTGTCGCCGGCTGGTCGGCGACCGGCGGCTCGTCGCGGCAGCCCTTGGCGTCGAGTTCGGCGAGAAGCGCAGCCTTCGAGCGCTTCTGTCCGCTGCGCGCCAGCCGGTCGCGCTCGCGCTCGAGCTTGTCGAGATTGGCCAGCATCCGGTCGAGCGTGGCGTTGATCGCCGCGCATTTGCGCACGCTCGCGCCGAAGGTCGCATAGCCGCAGTCGGCATCGCGCGCCTGCCCGCGGGCGATCGCCATCTGCTCGCGCTGCCGCGAAATGGCGCGATCGTGCTGGCGCACGCGTGCCGACGAACCGTCGTCGCCGGAGGAGGCGAGCTCGGCCTCGATCTGCCGGCAGACGCGCGTCGTCGCGGAGGCTGCCTCCCCAAGGCCGGCCAGGGCGAGGCAGGCGAGCGTCACGGCAAGGGCGACTCGAATAGGCGGCATCCTGCTCCCGGTCCAGGGATGGTCCGCCGGCACTGCGCGAAGCACCGCCGGCAAGCCGGGCGAGTCTAGTCCGCCATCCGCCTCGCTGCAACTTGGGCGCGCTGCGATGCCTCGACCACGGCGAGCGCCGTCATGTTGACGATGCCGCGCGACGTCACCGACGGCGTCAGTATATGCGCCGGCCGGTCGGTGCCGATCAGGATCGGTCCGACATGCAGCGCATCCATCATCTGCTTGACGGTCGACATGGCGATGTTGGCCGAATCGAGGTTCGGGAAGACGAGCAGGTTCGCCTCGCCCTTCAGGCTGGAATGCGGATAGATCCGCTGGCGCAGCGCCTCGGAGAGCGCCGAATCGGCATGCATCTCGCCTTCGCATTGCAGATCGGGGGCGCGCTGGCGCAGGATCTCCGCCGCCCGGCGCATCTTGAGCGCCGAGGGCGAGTCGCGCGAGCCGAAATTGGAATGCGACAGCAGCGCCGCCTTCGGCTCGATGCCGAAGCGCCTGATCTCCTCGGCCGCCAGGATCGTCATCTCGGCGATCTCCTCGGCGGTTGGGTCGACGGTGACGTAGGTGTCGGTGAAGAAGATGGCGCCGCGCGTCGAAATCAGCATCGAAAGTGCCGAAAGGTCGCGGTCGCGCACGTCGGCGCGCGGCCCGATGATCAGCGCGACGTTGCGCAGGTGCCGCTCGAAACGCCCTTCCAGCCCGCAGATCATCGCGTCGGCATCGTTGCGGCGGACGGCGAGAGCGGCGATCACCGTGACGTTGGTGCGCACCATGGTGCGCGCCGCCTCCGGCGTTACGCCGCGCCGCCCGGCCAGCTCGACCAGCAGGTCGACATAGTGGCGGTAGCGCGGATCGTCCTCGGGATTGATCAGCTCGAAATCGACGCCCGGCCGGACCCGCAACCCGTAGCGCTTCAGCCGCACCTCGACGACATGCGGCCGGCCGATCAGGATCGGCTGGGCGATCTCCTCGTCGATCACCACCTGGGCGGCGCGCAGGACGCGCTCGTCCTCGCCGTCGGCATAGATCACGCGCTTGGTCTGCGACGACTTGGCGGCGGAGAAGACCGGCTTCATCACCAGGCCGGAGCGGAAGACGAAGCGGTTCAGCCGGTCGGCATAGGCAGCGAAGTCGGCGATCGGCCTCGCCGCGACGCCGCTGTCGCAGGCGGCCTTGGCCACCGCCGGAGCGATGCGCAGGATGAGCCGGGGGTCGAACGGCGACGGGATCAGGAAATCCGGCCCGAAGGTCGGCGTCTCGGCGGAATAGGCGCGGGCCGCGACATCCGACGGCTCTTCGCGGGCCAGCGCCGCGATGGCCCGCACCGCCGCCATCTTCATCTCCTCGTTGATCGCCCGCGCGCCGCAGTCGAGCGCGCCGCGGAAGATGTAGGGGAAGCACAGGACGTTGTTGACCTGGTTGGGGAAGTCCGAACGGCCCGTGCAGATCATCGCATCCGGCCGGGCCTTGCGCGCAAGTTCCGGCATGATCTCCGGCGTCGGATTGGCAAGCGCCAGGACCAGCGGCTTCGGGGCCATGCCGGCAAGCAGTTCGGGCTTCAGCACGCCGGCGGCCGAGAGACCGAGGAAAACGTCGGCGCCGCCGATGACGTCGGCCAGGGTCCGTGCATCGGTATCCTTGACGTAGGGGTCCTTCCAGCGGTCCATCTCGTCGAGCCGGCCGCGATAGGCGACGCCGAAACGGTCGGTGACCCAGATGTTCTCGATCTTGGCTCCCAGCGACACCAGAAGGTTGAGGCAGGCCAGCGCGGCCGCCCCGGCGCCGGAGGTGACGATCTTCACCTCGCCGATCTGCTTGGCCGCCAGTTCGAGCGCGTTGAGCACCGCGGCCGCGACGATGATGGCGGTGCCGTGCTGGTCGTCGTGGAAGACCGGGATCGACATGCGCGCCTTCAGCCGCTCCTCGACCTCGAAGCACTCCGGCGCCTTGATGTCCTCGAGGTTGATGCCGCCGAAGGTCGGTTCGAGGGCGGAGACGGTTTCCACCATGCGCTCGATCTCCGGCGCGTCGATCTCGATGTCGAACACGTCGATTCCGGCGAACTTCTTGAAGAGAACGGCCTTTCCTTCCATCACCGGCTTCGAGGCGAGCGGCCCGATATTGCCGAGGCCGAGCACTGCGCTGCCGTTGGACACGACGCCGACGAGATTGGCGCGGCCCGTATAGTCGGCGGCGGTCTCGGGATTGTCGCGGATCTCCAGGCAGGGAGCCGCGACACCCGGTGAATAGGCGAGCGCCAGGTCGCGCTGGTTGCCCAGCGGCTTGGTCGGCTGGATCTCGAGCTTGCCCGGCGTGGGGTAGCGGTGGAAGAAGAGGGCCGCTTCCTCCAGGTCGGATCGCTTGGCCGGTTCGGATGTGCTGGTCATCGATTTGGTCGCTGTCCTGTTGAGCGCCGGCGACGGCCGGCCGCCGGGCCTTGTCGGTTCGGTCCCCGCCGCGGTGCCTCAGAAGGCGCTGACATAGAGCCCGCCGTCGACCGGGATGTTCTGGCCGGTCAGATAGCCGGCATGCTGCGAGCAGAGGAAGGCGCAGACCTGGCCGAATTCCTCGGGCGTGCCGAGCCGCCGTGCCGGCACGTTCTCCGACAGCCGAGCCTTTCGCGCCCTGGCCGCTTCCGGGTCTTCCGCGACGGAGGGATCATGCGCACCGCGCAGGCGGTCGGTGTCGAGCTTGCCGGGAAGCAGGTTGTTGATGGTGACGTTGCGGTCGGCCACGCCGCGCGCGATTCCCGACAGGAACGAGGTCAGGCCGGCGCGCGCCGCCGACGACAGGTCCAGCCCCGGGATCGGCATGTAGACCGAAAGCGAGGTGATGTTGACGATGCGGCCGAAGCCGCGCTCGGCCATGCCGTCGACGAGCGCCTTGATCAGTTCGAACGGCGTGACCAAGTTGTTGGTCACGCCCTTGAGGATCGCCTCGCGGTCGAGTTCGCGGAAATCGCGATGGGGCGGTCCGCCATTGTTGTTGACCAGGATGTCGATCTGCGGGAAGGCGCCGATCAGCGCCGCCTGGACCGCCGGGTCGGCGACGTCTCCGGCGATCTCCACGACGCTCACGCCGTAGCGCGCCCGCAGCTCGCCGGCCGTGCGGGCGAGCAGGGCGGCATCGCGTCCGTTGATGGCGAGATCGACGCCTGCCTCGGCGAGCGCCATGGCGCAGCCCCTGCCGAGGCCCTTGCTCGAGGCGCAGACGATCGCCTTCCTGCCGCGAATTCCAAGATCCATGCCGATACTCCCTGAGAGACGCCAGCCTATCGCGGCGCACCGCGACAGGGCAACCGGAACACCGGGCCTGCACAGGGCATGGGCGCCGTCTGCCGCGCCGGGAAACCGTCGCGTCACATGGATGTAGCACGAGTCTGTGCAGAGCTTCGCGCGGCCGGAGGGGTTCGGCCGCGATCGGGGCAGTGGCAGGGAGAAAGAACCATGTCCGTACAGGCGCCGCGCCGTTTCAGGACGCTGTTCATTTCGGACGTGCATCTCGGCTCGAAGGCGGCGAAGGCCGATTTCCTCGTCGACTTCCTGCGTCATCATGAAGCGGACCGCATCTACCTGGTCGGCGACATCGTCGACGGCTGGCGGCTGCGGCGCACCTGGCATTGGCCCCAAAGCCACAACGACGTGGTCCAGAAGATCCTGCGCCAGGCCCGCAAGGGCACCGAAATCGTCTATGTGGTCGGCAATCACGACGAATTCCTGCGCATGTTCCCGGGCACGCATTTCGGCGGCATCCTGGTCTGCGACCGGGCCGTCCACGAGACGGCGGACGGCAGGCGCTTCCTCGTCATCCACGGCGACCAGTTCGACGCCATCGTCCACGGCGCGCGCTGGCTGGCCTATCTCGGCGACCGCGCCTACGACCTGGCGATCGTCGCCAACCGTGTCGTCGCGCGGGCGCGCCGGCTGCTCGGACTGCCGTACTGGTCGCTGTCGTCCTGGGCCAAGGTGAAGGTCAAGCACGCGGTGAACTTCATCGGCGCTTTCCAGGAGGTGCTGGTGCAGGAGGCGCGGCGCTCGGAGGTCGAGGGCGTCATCTGCGGTCACATCCATCACGCCACCATCGACCGGTATGCGGAGATCACCTACGTCAACACCGGCGATTGGGTGGAAAGCTGTACCGCCGTGGCCGAGCACGGCGACGGCACGCTCGAAATTCTCCGCTGGGCGCAGGTCCTGGACAGGCCACGAAGTGCCGTCCAGCCGCAGCTCGTCGCGGCGGCCTGAGCGCCGGGAGGAGCGATCCGGCGAACCGTTGACGTTACAAGATCCGGTCCGGCCTGATATGTCGGGCGGGCGGGCGTCGCCCGACTCGCCGGACCGCAGATGCCAGACTCACCGCCCGCTGCCGATCAGACCAAGCCCGCGCGGTTCGAGCTGCGCATGTCGCTGGTCTATGCGGCGATTTTCGTGGCGCAGGGCCTGCAGCTCCCTTATTTCCCGCCATGGCTGTCGGCCAACGGCTTCAACGCCGCCGAGATCGCGATCATCCTTTCGGCGCCGATGTTCCTGCGCGTGGTCTCGACGCCCCTGGTCACCGCGCTGGCGGACCGGACGCCGGACCGCGCCTTCGTCCTTATCCTGCTGGCCGCCGGCAGCCTGCTGGCGTCGCTCGGCTATCTCCTGACGCCGACCTATGCGCTGATGCTGGCGATTTCGCTTGTCTTCGCCTTCTTTCTCGCGCCGCAGACGCCGTTGTGCGACGCGATCGCCCTGTCGGGCGTCCGGCGCTTCGGCTCGAACTATCCGGCGATGCGCATCTGGGGATCGATTGCCTTCCTGCTCGCCAATCTCGGCGGCGGCCTGCTGCTGGGCGTCACCGGTATCGGCGCCGTCCCTCTGATGATGAGCGGCAGTCTCGCCGTCGCGCTGGCGGCGTCGGTTGTCGTCCCCCGTCTCGGCCGGCCGCGGCGTGCCTCCCCCCTGTCGGCGGTCGGATTCCGGCAGGCCGGGCCGCGGCTTTTCGAGCGCCGCTTCATCCTGCTTGTCCTGGGCGCTGGCCTGATCTCGGGCAGCCACGGCTTCCTCTACGGCTTCGTCTCGATCTATTGGGAGCGGATCGGGCTCGAGCCGGGCATCGTCGGCGTGCTTTGGTCGTGGAGCGTCGTGGCGGAGGTCTTCATGTTCGTGATCTTCACGCGGCTGTTCGGCGGCCGTTCGGCCTATGCCGTGCTGCTGATCGCAGCCGCCGCGGCGATGCTGCGCTGGGCGGTCATGCCCTGTATCTGGCCGCTCGGCCTCGGCGTGCCGGGCTTCTTCCTCGCCCAGACTCTGCATGCGTTCTCGACCGCCCTGATCCTGATCGGCGTCCAGTTGCTGATCGCCCGCCGGGTGCCGGAAGAGAACACCGGCGCGGCGCAGGGTGTGGCCTTCTTCGCCAACGGCACCGCCATGGCGCTGGTCACGCTGGCCTCCGGCCCGTTGTTCGCCTCCTACGGAGAATTCGGCTTCCTGGCCATGGTACCGGTCGCTGGGCTCGGCATCGTCGCGATCCTCGCCGCGGGCCGCGCACCTGCGCCGCCGTGACGATCCCGCATCGCTGCGGCGACTCAGCCCCAGAGTTCGCGCGACGGCGGATGGACCAGCGATCCGTCGTAGCGCAGCGCCGGTGAGCGGTCGCGCGACAGCAGCAGCGGGCCGTCCAGATCGACATAGTCGGCGTCCTGGGCGAGCAGAACGGCCGGCGCCATGCCCAGCGAGGTGCCGACCATGCAGCCGACCATGATGCGCAAGCCGAGGCGGCGGCCCTCGTCGCGCAGCGCCAGCGCCTCGGTCAGGCCACCCGCCTTGTCGAGCTTGATGTTGATCGCATCGTAGAGGCCGACGAGACGCGCCAGATCGGCGGCGGTGTGCAGGCTCTCGTCGGCGCAGATCGGTACGTGGCGGTCAGCGGCTCGCAGCGCCTCGTCGGCGTCCGCCGGCAGCGGTTGCTCGATCAACGACACCCCGCACTCGGCGGCGATCGAGATGTTGGCGGCGAGGTCCTGCGGCGTCCAGCCCTCGTTGGCGTCGAGGATGATGCGGCTGGCGGGCGCGGCGGCCGCCACCGCCCGGATGCGCGCCTCGTCGCCGCCGCCGCCGATCTTGACCTTGAGCCACGGCCGGGCGGCGTTGGCGCGCGCCTGCGCCGCCATCGCCTCCGGCGTGTCGAGCGAAAGCGTGTAGGCCGTGGCGATCGGGGCGGTGCCTGCGGGGCACAGCAGCGAGCCCACCGCAATGCCCGAGCGCTTGGCGTCCAGATCCCACAGCGCACAGTCCACAGCGTTCCGCGCCGCACCCGGTTGCATCAGCCGGGCGATCTCGGCGCGGTCGGCCCCGGCTTCGACGGCGTCGCGCGCGGCGTCGATGCAGGACATGACGCTCTCCATCGTCTCGCCGTAGCGGCGATACGGCACGCATTCGCCGCGCCCGGCATGATCGCCGTCGCGGATCGTGCAACAGATCACCTCGGCCTCGGTCTTGGAGCCGCGCGAGATCGTAAAGGTGCCGGCGATCGGAAAACGCTCGATCTCGGCCAAAAGGACACGCGCCATGACAATCTGCTCCGACACGATGATTTGAAGCCCGACCTCAAAGTGACAGGGCGTGATTCCGCAGCTAAGACTCGCGGCCAGCAATGTTGTTCAAGCGCGCAGGCGAGACAAGCCGGACCACGGACAGCCGTCCGGCCGTCGAGCATCACGAAGAAGGCGATCTGCTGACCGTCCGGCTGTCCGGTTGGTGGATCACGCGAAATGCCGCCGCGGTCGACGCTTCCATGCGGCGCCTCGGAACGAGCGCGCACGGCAAGCGCATCCAGCTCGACATCTCGGCGGTGGACCGCATCGACACGGCCGGCGCCTGGCTGATCGAGCGGTTCCTCGAGGCCGCCGAGCGAGGCGGCTGTACCGTCGAGCTTCACGGCAAGAGCGAGGCCGCCGGTATCCTGCTCGAGGCCATCGGCCGGGTGCGGGAAAGCAGCGGACCGTCGCGCGAACGCGGTCCGAACTTCGTCATGCGCGGCCTTGAAGCGATCGGCCGCGCCATATTCGCCGCGAAGGACGATTTCGTCGCCTCCATGAACATCCTCGGCGCGACCATCCAGGGCGGCCAGATGAAGCTCGGCCGCGGCCACGGCATCAATTTCGCGGCGATCTTCAACCAGATCGACCGGATGGGCGTCGGGGCGATTCCCGTCATCCTGCTGATGTCGACGATCGTCGGCGCGATCGTCGCCCAGCAGGGCGCATTCCAGCTACGCTATTTCGGGGCCGACATCTTCGTCGTCGACCTGGTCGGCATCCTCGTCCTGCGCGAACTCGGCGTGCTGATGACGGCGATCATGATCGCCGGCCGCTCGGGAAGCGCGATCACCGCCGAGATCGGCTCGATGAAGATGCGCGAGGAGGTCGACGCGCTGACGGTGATCGGCCTCAATCCGGTCGGTGTGCTGGTCTTTCCGCGCCTGGTGGCGCTCGTCGTGGCGCTGCCATGCCTGACCATTCTCGCCAATTTCGCGGCGATCGGCGGCGCGATCGGCATCACCTGGGCCTATTCCGGCATCTCGCCGGCTGCCTTCATCGACCGTCTTCGCGGCGCGATCGACGTCGGCACCATCTTCGCCGGCCTGATCAAGGCGCCTTTCATGGCGATGATCATCGGCATCGTCGCCTCGGTCGAAGGCATGAAAGTCGGCGGCAGCGCCGAATCGCTCGGCACGCACGTCACCGCCTCGGTGGTGAAAGCCATCTTCGTCGTCGTGATTCTCGACGGCATGTTCGCCATCTTCTTTGCCCAGATCGGATTCTGAGATGCAGGATCACGCGACGGCGCAAGGGCAGGATGCGGACGCGGCGAAACCCGAGCAGGACGGAGATGTCGTTCTGTCGGCGCGCGGCGTGACGGTCGGCTTCGGCAGCAAGCTGATCCTCGAGAACCTGGACCTCGACGTGCGCCGGGGGGAGATCCTCGGCTTCGTCGGCGCGTCGGGTGCGGGCAAGTCGGTGCTGCTGCGCACTGTACTTGGGCTGAACCGCAAGCAGGCGGGCACGATCAAGCTGTTCGGGACGGATGTCGACAATGCAAGCGAAGCCGATCGCATGCGTGTCGATATGCGCCTCGGCGTCCTGTTCCAGCACGGGGCGCTGTTCTCGGCGCTGACCGTGATGGAGAACATCCAGGTGCCGATGCGCGAATATCTGGACCTTTCCAAGTCGCTGATGGACGAACTGGCCTATCTGAAGATCGAGATGGTCGGCTTGCCGGCCGACGCGGGGCGGAAATTTCCCTCCGAGCTTTCGGGGGGCATGATCAAGCGCGCGGCGCTGGCGCGGGCTCTGGCGCTCGATCCCGATCTGGTTTTTCTCGACGAGCCGACCTCGGGCCTGGACCCGATCGGCGCGGCCGATTTCGACGAACTCGTTGCGACGCTGCGCGATACGATGGGACTGACCGTCTATATGGTCACCCATGATCTCGACAGCCTGTTTTCGGTCTGCGACCGTGTCGCGGTGCTCGGCAAGCGGCGTGTGCTGGTCGAGGGGACCATAGAGGACATGCTGGCGAGCGAAGAGCCGTGGGTGAAGTCGTATTTTCGCGGAAAGCGTGCGCGTCAACTTGATCTTGCCGCAAGGACGGTGAACACGGGTTAGGGC
>JAHBYY010000101.1 GCA_019635715.1 Rhizobiaceae bacterium
CTGCGTACCCCCACCCCTTTCAGGGCGAGCCACCGGTCTCGCCCTGAAAGGGGTGGGGGTAGCTTCAAATGCGATTGCCCTGCGCCCGGGACGGCGCCGGATGCCGGCCGAAGCGGGCAAGGGTGGGCTCGCGGCCGACACGCCGCAAGCCCGGGACAGAGGAAGCGTCAGAGCCCGTGCGGGGCGTCGGCCAGCGATGAATGGTGGCGGCGCTCCGCGACGGCCTCCAGATAGCCGTGTTCGCGCAGCCATTTGGCGATGATCAGCTCGACAAGCGAGGAGACCGAGCGGTGGTCCTCCTTCGCCGCGACGGTCAGCGCCTGCTTGATGTCCTGCTCGATGCGGAAGCCGAGGGGATGGGTCTTGGTCATGTGTGGTCCTTTCACGTTCTGGCCGCTGGGAGATGGGGCCGGAAGAGTGCTCGTCGCGAGCACGGAAACTGATTCGGTATGAAGGAAGGCACGGCCCGATCGCGGGCCGCCGCGCGACAGGCGCCGCCGGGCGCGCCGTCAAACCGGATGCGTGAACGGAGGTGCGCGGGCCGAGGCCTTGCCCGGCGGACTGCGGTCTGCCGGGACGTTCGCGAGGATCGCCGCAACGATCGACAGTGCCGCGCGCGACGGCGCCCCAAGCCGGGGAACCGCATCGGCTTCGTCGCAGCTTTCGGCCGGATCGGTCTTGCCGGCGGCGGGAGCCGGATCAGGCTGGCCGCAGACGGCTGCCTGAGCGCCTGCCCGCTCCGCCACGACCGGCTCGAGCACGGCCTCGAAAGCCGCCGAAGCCGAACGGACCTGGCCGGTCTCGCCGAACTTTCCGACCTCGCCGGCGGCGACGACGGCGAAGGCCCAGACGAGAACACGGCACAGCAACCCCAGCGCGGCATGCCGCAGGCCCGGTCGGCGAGCGTTTGTCTGCTGGGTATCCACTGCGGGGTGGGGCAGTGTCGTTCCTCCGGACGCGGCGGCTCTGGCGATTCCGATCATACATTGTAGGAGCGCAAGCGCCGAAGCGCAATGTGCGCAAACGCCCTTGCCCTGCCGGATGAGGCGTGGGACCATGCTTGCAGACCGAGATCCGGCCAACGGATCCGGTTCGCGGGGGCCGACAGGCCGGCCGCCGCTCGGGCAGCGTCGACGCCCTTCCGGGCTTGGCGCCGCCAGGACCAAGGGAGGTGTGCGGCATGCCGCCCGAAGCTCCACGGCTTCCCGGCAGCCTTGCGCCAGGAAACGCCTGAGTGGAGGACAATCATGGGAAATCGCGCCGGAGGAAGACGAACGGGACCGAAGTGCATCGCCATTGTCGGTCCCTTCGCCAGCGGAAAGACCACCTTGCTTGAGGCCCTGCTCGCCAGGGCCGGTGCCATCCAGCGCCAAAACAGCGTCGCGTCCGGAAACAGCATCGGCGACAGTTCGCCGGAGGCACGCGCGCATGCCATGAGCGTCGAGGCGACCGTCGCCACCGTCGACTTCATGGGCGAGCAGATCACCTTCATCGATTGCCCCGGCTCCGTCGAGTTCGCCACCGAGGCCGACGCCGTTCTGGCCGCCTGCGACGCGGCGGTGGTGGTGACCGAGGCGGACGAGAAGAAGGTGCCCGCCCTGCAGGCGATCTTCCGCAAGCTCGACCAGGCGCGGATCCCGCGCATCCTGTTCCTGAACAAGATCGACAAGACGGCCGCCGGCGTCCGCGACACGCTGAAGATGCTGCAGCCGATCAGCCGCTCGCCGCTGCTGCTGCGCCAGATCCCGCTGCGGCGCGACGGCGTCGTGGTCGGCTCGATCGACCTCGCCCTCGAGCGCGCCTATGTGTGGCGCGAACACGCCGCCAGCGAAATCACCGAGATTCCCGGCGACGAGAAGGCCCGCGAGGTCGAGGCCCGCTTCTCCATGCTGGAGACGCTTGCCGACCATGACGACCATCTGATGGAGCAGCTTCTCGACGAGGTCGCCCCGCCGATCGACGAGGTGTTCGACGACCTCGCCGCGGACCTGCGCGGCGGGCATGTCACGCCGGTGCTGATCGGCACCGCCGAACGCGGCAACGGCGCGCTGCGCCTGCTGAAGGCGATCCGCCACGACGTTCCCGATGTGGCGGCGACGGCGGGCCGCCTCGGCATCGACGACGGCTCGGGCACGGTCGCCCATGTCCTGAAAACCATTCACACCTCGCATGGCGGCAAGCTTTCGGTCGCGCGCATCCTCTCCGGCTCGGTCGCCGACGGCACCGAATTGACCCTTCCGGACGGCTCGAGCGCCCGCGTCTCCGGAATCTATCGCCTGCTCGGCAAGGACCAGTCGAAACTGGCCGCCGCCGCGACGGGCGACACCGTCGCCCTCGGCAAGCTGGATCGCGTCCGCACCGGCGACACGCTCTCGGCCGGCAAGACCCCTGCCGCGCAGGTTTCGGGACCGGAGCGGCCCGCCCCGGTCTTCGCGGTGGCCTTGAGGCCCAAGGAGCGCAAGGACGACGTCAAGATGTCGACGGCGATCCAGCGCCTTGCCGAGGAGGATCCCTCGCTCACCGTCTCCCAGCAGCAGGACACCGGCGAGACGATCCTGGCCGGCCATGGCGAGATGCACCTGCGGGTGACCATCGAACGGATCGAGGGACGCAACCAGATCGCCATCGAGAAGCAGGCGCCGGCCATCCCCTACCGGGAGACGATCCGCAAGCCGACGCAGCAGCGCGGCCGCCACAAGAAGCAGTCGGGCGGCCATGGCCAGTTCGGCGACGTGATGATCGAGATCAAGCCGCTGCCGCGCGGTTCCGGATTCCAGTTCACCGACACGATCACCGGCGGCGTCGTGCCCAAGCAGTACATTCCCTCGGTGGAAGCCGGCGTGCGCGACTTCCTCAAGACCGGGCCGCTCGGCTTCCCGATCGTCGACATCGGCGTCAATCTCTCGGACGGCTCCTTCCACACCGTCGATTCGTCGGACATGGCGTTCCAGATGGCGGCCAAGCTGGCCATGAAGGAGGGCATGCCCAACTGCTCGCCGGTCCTGCTCGAACCGATCATGAAGGTGACGGTGTTCACGCCGAACGAGGCGACGGCCCGCATCACCGCGATCATCCCGCAGCGGCGCGGCCAGATCCTCGGCTACGACGCCAGGGCGGACTGGGACGGCTGGGACACCGTCGAAGCCACCATGCCGCAATCCGAGATCGGCGACCTGATCATCGAACTGCGCTCGGCGACGGCCGGCGTGGCGAGTTTCGAGGCCGAATTCGACCACATGGCCGAGTTGACGGGGCGGCTGGCGGACGAAGTCACCAGCAACGCCAGAAGCAAGGCGGCGTGAGGCATCGATGGGCCGCCTTGCGAGCGATCGCGCGGCGGCCCCCTGCGCGGCATCCGGGCATGGTTCAGGGATGCTCGTTTCGAAGGCAGGCAGCGCAGTTCAGGCCCGCGCCGGTCACGGCATGCCTGTCGCCCGCCAATTCTTAGTTCTGCTTGGGCGACACCCCGAAAAACAAAAAAGCCGGATCGCGAAGACCCGGCTGAGTTTGATTGGAGTTCGCCAAGACTGGCTAAACCTCCAGAGGGGAACACTCAGGAGCGCTAATGGGAGGAGAAACGCGCTCCGGAGATGACCAATATATGATCCCTTCCTGCCCAAGAAACAAGCATGGCATTTGCAGGGCTCCCATGCAAAAACATCGTCTCTGTGGTCCAACGCCTTCGGAGTGTCGAATGGGACAGGAACGGCGCCGTCGCGCTGCCCGGCAACGGACGCAAAGACCGCGCGGTCTCTCCGGCGGGTGTCGGGAAAATCAGCAGCGGCTGATAGGCAGGGCAATCGCATATGGGTCGCGAGCCGGATGGTCCCGTCGTCATCCTCGGACGCGTCCCGCCGTCATCCTCGGGCTTGTCCCGAGGATGACGGCGTCAAAGCGGATTGCCATACCCGCCATAGGCGATTGCCCTGGGCGGACAGGGCGGCGCGATTGACATGGTCAGGACGGCTGCGGTTGCCGGAAGTGCCTTCTTCTTCCTGTGCGCGCCCGGCGTGGTCGCCGGCGTGATCCCCTGGATGCTGACCGATCGCTACCACATGCCGCTGGCGTCGCTGCCCGGCGCCTCCGGGCTGGCGGCCATCCTCATCGCCGCGGGCCTCGCCGTACTGATCCACGCCTTCGTCCGCTTCGTCGCCGAGGGCGCCGGCACGCCCGCTCCGGTGGCGCCGACGGAGCGGCTGGTGATCGGCGGCATCTACCGGCATGTCCGCAATCCGATGTATGTGGCGGTGATGTCGATCATTCTCGGGCAGGCGCTGCTGTTCGGCGCGGCCGCGGTCGCCGTCTATGCCGGGCTCGCCCTGGCCGCCATGGCCGCCTTTGTGCGCTTCTACGAGGAACCGGTCCTCGCCCGCCGCTACGGCGCGCAATACGAGGCCTATCGCCGCGCCGTTCCCGGCTGGCTGCCGCGCCTCACGCCATGGCGCCAGGAATAGACCGGCCCGGCAAGGCCAGGGCCGGTCAATACGACCAGTTGCGCGCCTTGGAGATCACGAAGTCGCGGAACACATGAAGCTTCGCCTGGTTCTTCATGGCGTCCGGATAGCAGAAATAGGTATCGAAGGATGGAACCTCCGTCTCCGGCAGGAGCTGGATCAACCCGGCATCCTTGTCGATGAGATAGTCGGGCAGCATGGCGATGCCCGCTCCGCGCTGCACGGCACGCTTGATCGAGATGATGTCGTTGATCTGCAGCGTCGAGACGCGCTGTCCGCCATCGAAATCGCCGACCGTCTCGAGCCAGTTCAACTCGCTGAGATGCGTCGGCACGGGCAGACCGAAGGTCACGATGCGATGGTTCTTCAGCTCGGCGACCGTCGCAGGCTTGCCGAACTTGCTGACATAGGACGGCGAGGCGAAGAGGTGGAAGTGCACCGTGAACAGCCGGCGCTGGATCAGGTCCGGCTGCTGCGGCTGACGCAGCCGGATCGCGCAGTCGGCCTGCCGCATCGTCAGGTCGAGCTCTTCATTCGCCAGGATGAGCTGCAACTGGATGTCGGGGTAGAGGTCGAGGAATTCGGGTATGCGCTCCGTCAGCCAGCCGGCGCCGAGCCCGACCGTGGTGGTGACGCGCAGCACGCCGGACGGCTTGTCCTTGGTCTCGGAAAGCCGGGACTTGACCGTCTCCAGCTTCAGCAGGACGTCATGGGTGGTTCGGAACAGGAGCTCACCCTGTTCGGTCAGCACGAGGCCGCGGGCATGGCGATGGAACAGCGGCACGCCGACGTCGTGCTCCAGCGCGCTGACCTGCCGCGAGATCGCCGATTGCGACAGCCGCAGGGTCTCGGCGGCATGCGTGAACGACCCGGCCTCGGCGGCGGCGTGAAACACGCGTAGCTTGTCCCAGTCCAGCGACATTCAGTCCCCTCGATTCGCCGGCATTGACCTGCCGGTCAGCTTGAAATGCGCCGTCACACCGGACGGCTACTCGGCCGCCTCGCGATGCTCCTCCAGGCTTGCAATGTACTTTTCCGCTTCCAGGGCGGCCATGCAGCCCAGCCCCGCGGCCGTCACAGCCTGGCGATACACGTCGTCCGTGACATCCCCGGCGGCAAAAACACCGGCTACGTCCGTAGCCGTCGAATCCGGCGCCGTCCAGAGATAACCGTTCGGCTTCTGCCTGAGCTTTCCCACGAACAGCTCGACCGCCGGCGCGTGGCCGATCGCCACGAAGATTCCGTCGATCGGCAGATGCGACACCCCGCCGGTCGCGACGTTGCGCAGCTTCAGGCCGTCGGCGGACGGCGGCAGCGGAGCCTGGCCGGGCCGGCCGGTGATCTCGTCGACCACCGTGTCCCAGATGACCCTGACGTTCTCCTTCCGGAGCAGGCGCTCGCGCAGGATCCGCTCGGCGCGAAAATCGCTGCGGCGGTGGATCACCGTGACGGACTTGGCCAGGTGCGAGAGGTAGAGCGCCTCCTCCACCGCCGAATTGCCGCCGCCGATCACCGCCACGTCCTTGCCGCGATAGAAGAAGCCGTCGCAGGTCGCGCAGGCCGAGACGCCGAAGCCCTTGTAGATCTCCTCGCTCGGGATGCCGAGCCACTTCGCCTGGGCACCGGTGGCGACGACCAGCGCGTCGGCGGTCCAGTCCTGGCCGGAATCGGTGCTGACGCGGAACGGACGGACAGCGAGGTCGACCTGCGTGACGATGTCGTTCACCAGTTCGGTGCCGACATGTTCTGCCTGCTTCTGCATTTCCCCCATCAGCCAGGGCCCCTGGATCGGGTCGGCGAAGCCGGGATAGTTCTCGACATCCGTGGTGATCATCAACTGGCCGCCCTGCTGAAGGCCGGCGATGAGCACGGGCTTCAGCATGGCACGCGCCGCATAGATCGCGGCGGTATAGCCGGCCGGGCCGGAGCCGATGATGAGAACGGGCGCGTGTTTGGCGGTCATGGCTGCCTTCGTTGAAAAGCGTGCGTCGACAATGGCGGCCGACAACGGCCGTGCGGCGGAGTCGACGACAATTTAGGGGCTGCGGGACCCGCCAGCAAGAAGGCGGTCTGCCGCTCCCCGACAATCCGCGGCCAAATGCGTGCGACGCTTGCGATGCAGCAGATCGACGCTTCCCTTTTCAGGGCCGGGCTCTAAAGACAGAATTCTCAGAGTCCCGCACCGGACGGAAGGGTTGATGCAGATCAGGGCCGAGCTCGACGCGATCGACTGGAAGATCCTGCGCGAACTGCAGGACGACGGACGCATGACCAATGTCGAATTGTCGCGGCGGGTCGGCATTTCCGCGCCGCCCTGCCTGCGGCGCGTCAAGCGTCTCGAAGAAACGGGCGTCATCCGCGGCTACCGGGCGCTGCTCAACGGCGCGGCCCTCGGCATGGATGTCGTCGCCTTCTGCCTGGTCGGCCTCCAGCATCAGTCCGACGGCGAACTGCGCGCCTTCGCCGACAAGACGCGCAAATGGCCGATCGTGCGCGAAGCCTGGATGGTCTCCGGCGAATCGGACTTCATGCTGCATTGCGTGGCGAGCGACCTGGCGACCTTCCAGAGCTTCGTCATCGAGCAACTGACGTCGACACCCAATGTCGGCACCGTGCGCACGGCGCTCACCATCCGCCAGGTGAAGGACGAAGGCGCTGTGGCGATCGCTGCGATCAGGCCGGGGCATGAACAAACTCACTGAACCCTGGTGGCTGTTCACCCTGAAATGGCACCTGTGGCGCCGTTTCAAGGGGCCGCGCTACCGCGTCTTCCGCGACTTCCGCAACTTCGTCCGCAATGTGCGGCCGGGCGGGTTGATGATCGACTGCGGCGCCAATGTCGGCGATGTCGCAGCCCTTTTCGCGGCGCGCGGCTTCACCATTCATGCCTTCGAGCCCGATCCCGATGCCCGGACCATGCTCACCCGCCGCTTCGCCGGCTATCCGAAGCTGCACGTCCATCCCCAGGCCGTGGGTACGGCGCCCGGCCGCTTCACCCTGCACCGCAAGACAGGCGGCGTCGAGGGAACGATCTCCTCCTCGCTGATCGCGCGCGACATTCATGCCGCTTCCGAGGGCATCGCGGTGGATGTGATCGATCTTTTCGCATTCATGGACGGCCTCGGCGAGCCGGTCGACGTGCTCAAGCTCGACGTCGAAGGCGCCGAAGCGCAGATCCTCGAACGGCTGCTGGAGACGCGCTACGACCGCAGGATCGGCCGGGTCTTCGTCGAAACGCACGAGCGCTTCTCGCCGGAGATCGCCGCGAGCATCGAGGCGACGCGCCGCCGGATCGCCGAACTCGGCATCGCCAACGTCGACCTGGACTGGGAATAGGCGGCGGCGCCTACCGGTTGGCCATCGCCATGCGGAACGCCGCCAGCGCCTTCTCGGCCATGATGGCGGTCGAATAGGACGACACCACGCGCTCCCGCAACGCGTCCCGCGCGGGCTCGTCGGCGGGGGTGTCGACGGCACGGTGCATGGCGTCTGCCAGCGCCTCGGCATTCCTTGGCTCCGGCCGCCGCACCCCGGCCAGGCCGTCGGTCAGCTCCGGAATGCCGCCGACCGGACAGGCGATGCAGGGCAGCCGGCAGGCCATCGCCTGCAGCAGCGCCTGCGGTACGCCCTCATTGGCGTAGCTGGACAGCACGAAGGCGTCCAGCGCGTGCAGATAGGGCACGACGTCGTCGATGCGTCCGGTGAAGGTCACGCGATCGACGAGGCCGAGCCGACCCACCTGCTCCCGCAGATTGGCTTCCTGCGGCCCGTCGCCGACGATCGCCAGGTGGACGTCGTGGCTGCGCGCCACCGAGGCCAGTGCGTCGATCAGGAACGAATGCCCCTTCCACGACCGCAGCGTCGCCACGATGCCGAACACGAAGCGCCCCTCCGGCAATCCGAGCCGACCGCGCGCCCCGCGGCCGGGCGCGTAGCGGTCGGTGTCGATGCCGGTCGGCACGGAGGCCACCCGGCCGGTCGGCAGGAAGCCGTCCTGCGTCAACTGCGCGGTGATCGCATCGCCGGTCGTCATGACGAAATCGGCGCCGCTGTTGTAGAGCCATCGCGTCGGCCGGTTGCGCCCGACCGGCGCACTGATGTGCCTGGTCTTGACCACGGCCGGCCGCGGCGAGACGCCGATCCGCCCGACCGCCGTAAGCCAGTGGTCGATCGAGGAGTGCACGTTGACGACGTCGGGCCGGAATTCGCCGAACAGCCGGCGCAGCGCCAGCAGGCTCGACGGCCGCTTGCGCATGACGATCGCCGTCGCCGCGATGCCGTAGCGCGGGGCCGCCGCAAAGATGTCGCTGCGCGCGTCGCAGGCAAGGTGCACCTTGTGACCGCGCTCGGCGAGCGCCGCCGCCTCGCTGAGGACGCGGATCTCCTGTCCGCCCCAGCCGAGCGAGGCTTCGGTGTGCAGGATGCGCAAAGGAGCGTCGTCGGTCATGCCATCGTCCGGTAGAATTCGAGCCAACGTTCGGTTGCCTGGCGCAGATCGAATCTGCCGCGCAGCGCGCGCGCCGCCGCGCCCGCATCGCCGAGACGCGAGAGCGTGGCGGCGATCGCGGCGGCCAGGGCCTCGGGCTGGCGGTCGGTGACTGCGCCGGCACCGGTCTCCGCGATCGCCTCGAAAATGCCGGCGTCGGCCGTGGTGACGACCGGCAGGCCGCAGGCGATCGCCTCCAGCGCCGCGTTCGGCATCGGATCGTAGAGGGTCGGAAGGACGAACAGGTCAGCCGCGTGCAGGATGGTCGTCACCTCTTTCGTCGGTCCGGTCACGGTGACCCGGCCGTCGAGGCCGAGCCGCGAGATGCGGTGGCGCAGCCGCGCCTCGGTCCTGTCGCCGCCCGCGACGATGCCGTGCACGCCGCGCAGCGCCGGCAAGGCGAGCGCCTCGACGAACTCCGGCGCGCCCTTGCGCTCGAATCCCGAACCGACGAAGACGGCGAGCGGCACGCTCTCCGGAACCGCCAGCCTCTTCCTGGCGTCGAGCCGCTCTCGCGGCGAGGCGGGTGTGAAGCGGTCGAGGTCGACGCCGTTCTCGATGGTCGTCAGGCGGTGCGGCGGTACGGACAGCCAGTCCGACAATTCCCGCGCCACCAGCGGACTGTTGGCGACGAACACCATGCCGGTGTCGCGCGCCATGCGCCGCTCGGTTTCCATCACATGCCTGTGGAACGCGTCGCGCCCGGTGAACGGCCGCCGCCACCAGGGACGGCTGCGCCGCAGCCGGTCGATCCAGGCTGCGTGGACGCCGTCCCCGGCACGAAAAATGTCGGCGCGCAGGATGCGCTCGTGCGACTGCACGAAGTCGAAGCCGCCCGCCGACAGGATGGCGGCGACCTTGTCCTCGAAGCCCCTCGCCTTCGCGAGCCGGCCGCCGCGGCTCCCGTCGACCTTGACCCAGCGCGAGGCGAGATCGGCCGACGCGTCGAAATGCTCCGACAGGATCCGCGCATCGACGCCGCGTCCTTCGAGTGACCGCAGAATATCCACGATGAACCGCTCGGCGCCGCCGGTCCGGGCGAAGTGGCGGCGAACGATCGCCACCTTCATCGGCCGGTCTCCCAGCCGGCGGCGACATAGCGCCAGAACGTCTCGTGCGCCCGGAACGTCGCGGCGACGAAGCCGCGCCGCCCGTCGAGGAAGCCGGCCTTGAGCACATAGGCCTTGAGGAAGGCATAGGTCGAGCGGCCGATCGCGATGCCGACGCCGCCGCGCACGCCGTCGCGCCGCCGCTGCGCGGCCGACGCCAGCGCATAGGCACGCATCTTGCGCAAAACGTCGTCGACGCCGGGATAGCTGTAATGGATCATCGGCGCGTCGAGCGATCCGGCCGAGCCGTCGATTTCGAGGCGCTCATGCACGATCGAGTCGCTGAACCGCGCCTTGTCGCGGCGCGCCAGGCGGAGAATTCGGTCGGGATACCAGCCGCCGTGCCGCAGCGGCGCGCCGAGGAAGTATGATAGCCGGTTGATGGAGAAGCCGGCATGGTTGTTCCTGCCGATCGCCGACAGGATCTCGCCCCGCAAGGCTTCCGGAATACGCTCGTCGGCGTCGACCGAGAGCACCCAGTCGGTGGTCGCATATCCGAGCGCACGCTGCTTCTGCGGCCCAAAACCCGGCCAGTCGAAGGTGACGTATACCGTCGCGCCAAAAGTCCGGGCGATCTCGACCGTGCCGTCGGAACTGCCGCTGTCGACCACGATGATTTCGTCGCAGAAGGACAGCGAGGCAAGGCATTCGCCGATATTGTCGGCCTCGTCGCGGGTGATCAGGATCGCCCCGAGGCTCGGCCGCCTGCCCGTCTCCGCCGCCACGCTCACGCCCCCATGCCGAAGGTCGCCGCGCATCTTTGGTGAAACGAGCTGTCGATCGCTTCATAGCGCTGCCGGCCCATCCGGCCGATGGCGGCCTTCTCGGAGGCGGGCATTCGGATGAGGCGTTCGATTGCCGTCTCCAGGGCCGTGGGATCGACGAAGTGGCACACGCCCAGATGCCGTGGTTCCTCCCGGCTCGCCGGCACGAGGATGCCGGACTCCGGCGTCACCAGCTCGTTCATCGGCGCCGCGTCGGTGGTGACGACGACCGCCCCGACCGACAGGCCCTCGACGATGTAGTGCCCCCAGCCCTCGGCGCGCGACGGGCAGAGATGGATGCCGCAGGCATTCTGCAGCCGCTTCAGTTCGCCGTCGTCCAGATATCCCGATCGCAGCGTCACGTTCGGCGGCACGGATTTCGGGGCGTTGTCGGCCTTCTGCACGAGCACCAGCTCGGGCCATTCCGGATGCGTTGCCCAGAGGGCGAGGATATCCTCGGTGCCCTTGAGCGTATTGGCGCCGGCGAGGTGGAAGAAGCGTCCCCAATCCTTGCGGGCCCCGGGATCGCGCCGGTCCGGCGAGGTGAAGCCGAGATAGACCGTGCGAACGCCGAGGCCCTCGAAGATGCGCTGGGCGTCTCGCGTCTTGGCGAAAACCCCGGACAGCCGCCGCAGCCGCCCGATCTGGCGGCGCGGGTAGCGCTCCTGATTGGGGATCAGCCAGTTCTCCTGCCCTGCCCCGAACCAGGCCGGAAACGCCCGCTCGATATGGAGGATGCGGGACGCCACGCGCCGGCGAAACAGCCGGTCGAGCACGCTTCGCCGCCGCCGCTCGGCGAAGGCGTTCGACACGCCGAGACGATCCATGGCCGCGCGCAGAATGGCGGCATCGCGCGTCAGGCCGTAATCGTTGGAGCGCGCCACAAGCATCCAGTCGATCATCCGCGCGCCCACACGGACCGGTAGACGCCGAGGATGCCTTCGGCCTCGCGTGCCAGAGGAAAGGTCGCACGCACATGCCGAAGCGCGTTGCGGCCATGCGCCTTTGCCAGTTCGGGGTCGGCGAGATAGGGGCGAACGGCCTGTCCCAGCGCCTTGCCGTCGCCGGCGGCAATGACGGCCCCGGTTTCGCCGGGCACGATCATCTCCGCATAGGCGCCCGCGTCGCTGGCCACCACCGCCGTACCCGACGCCATGGCTTCGAGCGGCGTCAGACCAAAACCCTCATTGCGCGACGGCGCCACATAGAGCGCCACGCGCCGGTACCACGGCTTCACGTCGGGAACCTCGCCGAGGAAGCGGATCCGGTCGCCCAGCCCCGCATCGGCGACCTTTTTCCGCAGGGCCTCGGCGAAGCCGCGATGTTCCGGCGTGACGCGGCCGGTGATGACTGCGGTCCAGTCGGGGTAGTCCGGCAGCAGCTCGATCATCGCCTCGACGAACAGGTCCGTACCCTTCTGGTGGCGGACACGGCCGAAGCAGCCGACGAGCCGCCTCCCCGCAAGATCGTCCGGACCCGTCGATTCGCCGGGGCCGGCCGGGCGGAAGGCGTCGAGGTCGATTCCGTGCATGACGACCTGATGCGGCACCTCCAGGAAACTCCCGGAGCGCGCGCTGGTGGCGATCACCGCGTCCATGCGCCGGATGAGCCATCTGGTGAAGCCCTTGTGGTGCCGCTGCGCCGCCGAGGTGAAGACGAGGCGCAGCGGCATGCGCAGCAATCGCGACATGGCGAGCCCGGCGACCATCTCGACATTGCGCCGCGCATGCCAGATGCGCGGCCGGCCGCTGCGCGGGCGGCGCCACAGCGCCGGCAGGTCGCGCCAGGACATCCGCGGCAGGCTGGAAGGCAGGCCCGGACCGATGGTGGCGATCCCCAGGCTGCGCGCCTGCACCGGCACGAGCTGCACGATCGTGCTGGTCACGCCCGACAGGCGGCGCTTGAGGTTCGGCGCGATCACCTCGACATCCCTCATATCCGGCACCCGCACCGCCGCCTCCGGACGTCGGCCCGCAGCCGCTGGATCAGACGAACCTGAGATTGACGATCTCGTAGCCGCGCGGTCCGCCCGGCGCATTGACCTCGATCGAATCGCCGACCTCCTTGCCGATCAGCGCACGCGCGATCGGCGACGAGATCGAGATGCGGCCGGCCTTCACGTCGGCCTCCTGGTCGCCGACGATCTGGTAGGTCTTCGTTTCCTCGGTATCCTCGTCGACGAGCTCGACGGTCGCGCCGAACTTCACCTTGGACCCGGAAAGCTTCGAAATGTCGATGATCTCGGCGCGCGCCACGAGATCCTCGAGCTCGGCGACACGGCCCTCGTTGAGGCTCTGCGCCTCCTTGGCGGAATGGTATTCGGCATTCTCCGACAGGTCGCCGTGCGCCCGCGCTTCCGAGATCGCCTCGATGATGCGCTGCCGCTCATCCTGCTGGCGCCAGCGCAATTCCTCCTTCAGCGCTGAAAACCCGCCTGCAGTCATCGGAACCTTGTTCATTTCAGCTCAGCCTTTCGCTCCCTGCTCGCCGGGCCGCCGGACAGGCTCCGTCCGGTCGACCGGCAAAAAAAGAAACGGCCCGAACGCAAATGCAACGGAACCGTTTCTCAGCTCATTCGCGCCCATTATAGCAGCGTCCTGCCGCATTTCACGACAAAAATGGAGGGCTGCCCGCGGCCGCGGCAATGGTCCGCACATGGTCGTGAACATCCGTGAAGGCGGCATCGACCGCCGCGGCTTGACCGGCCGCCGGCAGCAACTAGCTAGGGT
>JAHBYY010000102.1 GCA_019635715.1 Rhizobiaceae bacterium
CGTCACCTTCAAGCAGAAATCGATCGCCGACGTGCTCGACATGACGGTCGAGGAAGGCGTCGACTTCTTCGCCGCCGTGCCGGCCGTGCGCGACAAGCTCGACACGCTGAAGCAGGTCGGCCTCGGCTACATCCATATCGGCCAGCAGGCCAACACGCTGTCGGGCGGTGAGGCGCAGCGCATCAAGCTGGCCAAGGAACTCTCGCGCAAGGCGACCGGCAAGACGCTCTACATCCTCGACGAGCCGACCACCGGCCTGCACTTCCACGACGTGGCGAAACTGCTCGAAGTGCTGCACGAGCTGGTCGACCAGGGCAACACGGTGGTGGTCATCGAGCACAATCTGGAGGTGATAAAAACCGCCGACTGGATCCTCGACCTCGGCCCGGAAGGCGGCGACGGCGGCGGCGAGCTGGTCGCCGCCGGCCGGCCGGAGGATGTGGTCGCCGAGACGCGCAGCTATACGGGACAGTTTTTGAAGGAACTGCTGGAGAGAAGGCCGGGGGGAAAGAGAGAGGCGGCGGAGTGAGGGTTGCAATAGCGACGATCTAACCAGTCTCGAGAAAATCCCGCAGCCTCTTTGCAAGTTCTTCCCGTCGAGCGGGCGCGGTTTCGCATTCCCATACCACCAGCAACTCCCAGCCCAGTTCTCGCAGCGCGGCTTCGTTGACTCGGTCCCGGGCGACGTTGCTTTCGAGCTTCGGCACCCAGAATTCGCGTCGGGTCTTGGGCAGCCGCGAACGCCAGCAAGAAGGGTTGGGATGCTGGTGCCAAAAACAGCCACGTACCTCGATGGCCTTATGGTGGCGCGGTAGAACCATATCAGGCTTACCAGGAAGGTCTTTTCTGTGGAGACGGAAGCGGTAGCTCAAGGCGTGGACTATGCGACGAACGACCACCTCGGGCTTGGTATTCTTGCCCCTAACGAGTGCCATCTGGGCGCTGCGAGCGAGGTCCGTCACGTGCCCTTCGAAATCGCTTCCACCTGGCCGGGGTAGGATACGCCATCTTTCTCCGGGTAGAGGATCACCCTGTTCGGGAGTACAGTTGCGCGCCATCCATCGGGGAGCGCATCAAGAAACAGCTTTAGCGCCATACGGGTGGTCATTGGTCCTTTGGAGACAACAATCGTCGCATTCCGCATGAGTTCGTGGCCTCTGGACCAATGCGCTCCGTCTGTATTGTAGCGGAAGATGTAAGGCAGGTTGTTCTTGAGGGCGAGTACGGCCGACAGCAGTGTGTGTTGGCCAGGGTCGAGGAAAGGAAGCTCCTCGTCGATATCGACTGGATAGTCTAGATCGAAAATAGCCGGTTCCTGACCTTCGCGGCGGCGACCTGGATCGTTCGAGCCGAATCCGGAGTAGTTCCACACCGGACGCACCTCGCGCTGCTTCGTGTACTCCTCAATCAGCATTGTTTCCAGATCGAAATTCGAGAAGACAAAGATACGGACGGCCTTGAAGGTCACGTCGGAGGGATCGATATTTCGGCGGTGCCGTACGAAATTCAAGTGCCTAACAAGCCTGTTCCGGAAACCAGCCTTCGAATCTGTCTTCCCAATGTAGACTAGCGTACCCTTCAAGAAGAGGAGGTAAGCTCCTTGAGCACCGTCTGGTATCGCACCGCGGACGTTTTCCTCGGTCAGCAGAGTTTCTGGCAACGAGTCAAAGTACTTCGGCAACTCCGCCCGCATTACCGCCGGAATGTCGAGTTCGAATTCAGCGTAGCTCACCTTAGGCTGCCTTGCGAGCCGGCCTGCGAGCCTTTGAAAGGAGGCCCTGGATGTGACGGCCGAAAGCTTCGGCGAGTTGCACCGGGGCCGCGTTGCCAAGTTGGCGCATGTTCTCTGTCCAGCTTCCTACGAACTCGTAGTCGTCCGGTAGCCCTTGCAGACGAGCGGCTTCCCGCACTGTCAGGTAACGGACACTGCCATCGGCAAACGCAATCATGTTTTCTCCGCCGGGAACCCCATGCACACCGGCTTTGAGAGCCTTGGCAGGCTCGTCTATTGGGCTCCCCGTATGTCCCGGATACGCCCGAGCCCCTGGCTGAAGAACGTGGTTGGTGATATCTTTGCGGCAACCCGGTTCGCCAAGGTCTACGATTGCGTCGCGAACCGTAACCCAAGGCAATCCTTCAGGCTCCCGGCCAGCAACCCGCAAAGCCTCAACCGCAACGCGGTCCATCAAGTTTACCGGTTGGCGCGGCGGCTTCTCGATCCGATGTCTGCGCCAATAGTCACCTGTGACGTATTGGTCCCAAAGCAAGCGTTCTCTCGAATGGGTCGGCTTGGGCGGCTCGACCAGTGGCGCAGCGCCCCTATGAACGCCTAAGAAAAGAACTCGGTGCCGCTTCTGTGGCGCGCCGAAGTCGGCAGCGTTCACCTTCACAACTATCACGCGGTAGGTTCCATCGGCCTCACGCTCGCGAAGTCGAATGAGGTGGCTGCCGCGATCCTCATCAAGGCCCTGCGATAAGTCAGGCGCCGTCAAGGAGAGCCTGATCCAGTCGAGATGGTCGGCAAACTTTGGACGAAGCAGGCCGCGCACGTTCTCAAAGAGAAATCCTTGAGGAGATATCTGGCGAACCGCCCGAACGGCCTCCGGCCACATATCGCGGGCATCTTCTTCACCGCGATGCAAGCCACCAATTGAGAAAGGTTGGCAGGGAGGGCCGCCTGCCACAAAGTCGACCAACTCTTTGAAAATACCCCATCTCACCGCTCGAACATCGTCCGAGTGGACCTGCCAGTGGCCGATATGCTGGATGTCCCTTGCGATGTTGTGGCGAACATTCTCGACCGAGTGCCTGTCGCGCTCGACAAGGAGCAGGTGATCAAATCCTGCCCGGGCCAAGCCTAAGGCAAGTCCTCCACATCCGCTGAACATTTCGACGCTACGCAAAGAGCGATTCTCCTGGAGCCCCAATGCTTCACCGATGTATAGAGAAGCGCAACGTGACTCATCTCGTTTCCACAAGTCAAAGAAACTTGGCGCAAAAAAGTGAACAAATCAAGAACTCAATGCTCAGGATCGCCGCCCCTACCCCACACTGCCGCCGCCCCATTTCCCGTAGCCCTGTTTTTCGACACCACCGGCATCCCCTTCGCAATCACCGGCAACGATCATTCGGTCGAACCGGTAGTGGTGGTCCATTAGAAAAGCTACCGCGCGGATCGCGGTCGGCCGACAGCGGCAGCGGGTCGAAGCTGGCTGCGCCCGCTCACCTCACCGCCCGCCACCATGTCCGGAAACTTCCCGAGCACCTTCACATAGGCCACCGCGAAGTCCGGCGGGCTGACCCGCGCCCATTCCCAGTCGCGCAGCGTACCGACCGTTACGCGAAAATGTCCGGCAAACTCGGTCTGCGACAAGCCAAGCGCCGTGCGCGTGGTGCGGATCAGGCGCGCGCGCCGACCTCGGTCCAGCGCCTCGACGGTCGCGTCGAAATCCTCAACGTCGGCGGGATCAGCCGGCAGAGCGATAGGCCTGCTTCTTACCGCCTATTCCCAGACCCTTGCCGCGCCCAGCAGCTCGAACTGTTTGTCGCGTGACACAATCCGCAGGTCCTCGATCATCGCCTGCGCAGCGAGAATCCTGTCGAAGGGATCGCGATGGATCGTCGCCAGCAGACCGGCACGAATGGCATGTGTCGAGGTGACAGGGAGGAGTCTGAAATGTGCCTCCTCGATGATACTGTCGAAAGATTTCACCAGCGGACCCGCATCGGGCCAAAGGCCAAGTCGGAATTTCAGCGCCATCTCGTAGGCGGAGATGGCGCTGACAAAGACGTCCTCACTATGATCTTCGATCAAGGTCCGCACTGGAGCGGGCAGCCCGTCCTTTTGGCAGAACCATGCAAAGGTGTGCGTGTCGAGAAGAAGACTCACGGAACTGATTGATCAAAATCGCCTGAGTACCTCCCCTCCCATGCCTCAAGCTCATCTTCTGGAAGCGGTGCAAGCCAATCAGCCTCGGTCATGGTCGGTCGCAGATGCGCGAACCGTCCCGGGATGCGCTTTCGTGCGTCGCGGATTTCAGACATCGCAATCTCCGCCACCCGCACCAGCCGCACGGCCGGTCTGTTGCGGCGGGCGATGACGATCTCCTCGCCTGCCTCGGCGCGGGCGACGAGGTCGGAAAGCTGCGTCTTGGCATCGTGCATGTTGAAGGTCGCCATGACGGAAATATAGCTAGAAAATTAGCTAGGAACAAGCACGGTTGTGCCCTGCTCGCGGCAATATTCTTCAGTGAATCTATCCCCTCCTCCTCCGCTGCCCCCATCCTTCCTCCGCCCGAACGGAAAGGAGGGAGCGATGGACGTGCAGCAGCGGACACTCTGGCAACTCCGGAGCGACCTTCTGCGCATCCTCGCCGTCCTGTGGACCATGGCGGGCCTGCGCTCCCGGCTGACGATCCGGCGCAGTCTGCATCGCACCGTCACCCGCCTGCTGCGCCCCGCCGAGGCGGCGGCGCGGCGGCTGATCGTGGTGCTGGCGCGGGGGATCGTCGTCGCACTGCCGCCGCCGCGGATCGCCGTGCCGGGGCCGCGCCGCGTCCGCCGTCAGGCCGACTGGATGCCGTTCGCGCTGGCCGAACCGACGCCGCGATATTTTCGATCGCAGCCCGGCCGCGGCTTCTCGGGAATTCCGGCGCCCATCGACAAGACCATCAGCGCCGCCCGCCTGGCCCGGCGCCTCGACGCCCTTTGTAACGCGCTCGACGACCTGCCGACCCAGGCCGAGCGGCTCGCCCGCTGGCGGGCATTGCGCCGGCGCGCCCGGCAGCGCGGCGTTCCCTGCATGCTGCAGCCGTTGCGGCCCGGCCCTCCGCCGGACCTGCGGGGCCGCGCGGGGCGAAGGCTGAGAAAGCACGAGCTGTTCGACCTTCTGCGCGCCGCGCACCAGCAGGCGTGGTGGGTGATGAACGAGCCGGGCGACACGTCCTGACCGCGTCCGTCGCGCCGTTCCGCCCGTCTGCCCGGCCCGGATCGTCCGCGCCGCGGCGCCGTCCTTTGGCCGCTGAGCCCTGTTCCCCGCAAGGTGTCCGCCGCCGAATGCCGCCGCGCCGCCTTGCGGCCGCCATCCGGATGTCCCAAGTAGCCGGCATGGATGGCGAGGCGAATGGCGAGCGTCGGGTCTGGGGCCTTTCGGCCTCGGCGGCCGTTCACGCGCTGGTCGCCGCACTCGTCATTTTCGGACTGCCCAAGACCCTGCTTCAGCCGCAGGAGGAGCAGGCGATCTCGGTAACGATCGAACCGCCGCCGGAAAAGCCGCCCGAGCCGGCCAAGCCACAGCCGCCTCCCCCGCCGCCGAAGGCGGAAGCGGCCGAGCCGCCGCAGCCGGCACCGCAGGCAAAGCCGGCAACCCCGATCCCCGGCCTCGATCCGGTCGTCAAATTCGGCGAGAGGGACGCCGGGCCACGCCGCGCGCTCGCCGGTTCCGGCGCCGAGGATGCTCCCGACCCGCCGCTTCCCACCCCGGCCGCCGACGAAGACAAGGCGGCGCAAGACGCCAAGCCGGAACAGCCGGAGGCTGAACAGCCACCCGCGGCCGCCCGGACGCCGGAACCCGTCAAGGACGAGGACAGCGTCGGACCTGCCGTCGACCAATTGGCCGCCGCCGCCGCGTCGTCGCATGCCGCGGTCCCTTCCGCCGCCTCCAGGCAGGCATCGCCGGCAAAGCCGGCGTCCGAACCCAAGAAGCTTCGCGAGGCCCGCACCCTGTTCTCCCGCAGTGCCGCCGGCGGCCGCGCCGCGACGACGGCGATGGCCGGCGTCCCGCGCGGCATTCGCGCCGGTCGGCTCTGCGCGACGGAACTGCGGCTGCAACTGCTCAACGACGGACATTTTCCCGATCTGCTGCCATCCTACGAACTGAAGGAGGGAACGGTCCTGGCCGTTCGCCGCGGCGCCTTCCGGGCCGGCGGCTCCTGGCACAATCTGGCCTTCGAATGCCAGGTCGATAGCGACGCGACCGGTGTGCTGTCCTTCGCCTTCCGGGTCGGCGACCGGCTCCCGCCGGACGAGGCGAGACGGCGCGGCCTCCCCTCGCGATGACCCTGCCGCGCAGGCCTGTCAGCAGTCGGCGGCTTGCGGGTGGACAAGCGGACGGGAGGGCCGCATTTTCGCCGCGACCGGGAAGACGGAGATGAAGATGCAATCCGCGACGATCCGCGCAGGCATGGGCGGCTGGACCTTTGAGCCTTGGGAAGGCAGCTTCTATCCCGACACTCTGGCGAAGGCGCGCCAGTTGCAGCATGCGTCGCGGCAGGTCCCGACGATCGAGGTCAACGGCACCTACTATTCCACCTTCAAGGAGCCGACCTTCCTGAAATGGGCAGCCGACACGCCGGACGGCTTCGTCTTTTCCCTGAAGGGCAACCGCTTCGTCACCAACCGGAAGGTTCTCGCCAGCGCCGGCGAATCGATGCAGCGCTTCCTCGGATCGGGCCTGGCGGCGCTCGGCGGCAAGCTCGGACCGATCCTCTGGCAATTCGCGCCGACCAAGCGGTTCGAGCCCGACGATTTCGCTGCCTTCCTGGCGCTGCTGCCCGACAGGCAGGACGGAGTCGCCCTGCGTCACGCGGTGGAGGTCCGCCATGCCTCCTTCGTCGTCCCGGAATTCGTCGCCCTCGCCCGCAAGCACAAGGTGGCGATCGTCTACGCCGACCACGCGACCTACCCCGCCATCGCCGACCAGACGGGCGACTTCGCCTATCTGCGCTTGCAGACGGGAAGCGACGAGAACCCCGATTGCTATGCGCCCGCCGACCTCGACCGCTGGGCTGAGCGCGCCGGGCTGCTTGCCGCCGGGACGGTTCCGGCCGATCTGCCGCGCGCGGGCCCTGGTCTCGCCTCGCCTGCCGGACCCCGCGACGTCTTCGTCTACTTCATCACCGAGGGCAAGTCGCGCGCACCCTTCGGCGCCATGGCGCTGATGCGGCGTCTGGCCGGCAACTGACAGGCCGGCCGATCGCTACGATCGCCGTGGCTCAGACCCCTGCAATGCGTTATTTGCAGAGCTGCGCCGAAATCGTAACGTTCCAAACACCTTGGCCTGGTATCCTGCGTCGATCGACATCGTTCGGACCGGCAGGGCATGACGCTCGACTACAATTCTCTCCTGCTGGCCCTCGGCATTTCGGGCGGCTGTCTGTTGATCACCCTGCTCATGAGCTGGAGCGTCTCGCGTACCGAGATGTTCCTGTTGAGCTGGGCAACAGGCGTTTCCTTCATCATCGCCTATGTTGCGGCCTACATCGTCTATGTCGATCATCCGAACCCGTTGCTCGGCGCGGCATGTTTCCTGATCCTGTCGTCCGGCCTTGCCACGCTGTTCGGCGCGGCGCGGCAGTTCCGCACCGGCCGGTTTCCAAAGGCCATGGCGGCTTGCGCGGCAGGTTGCGCCGCCGCCTTCTGCGTACCTCCGTTGCTTCTCGGGTTCGACGGCCTCGGCTTCGTCGGCGAGAACATCGCCGCCGCCGCGCTGCTCGGCCTGACCGCCCGTGAATACTGGCGGGGCAGGTCGGAGGCGCCCGGCCCGATCGTCACGCTGGTGGTTCTCTACGCCACCATCGCGGGAGGCTTCCTGCTCTGTGCGGGCGTGTTGATCGCCGACGGGCGGATCGTGCTTGGAGCCGCCCCCCAGAACTGGGCGGAAGACGTCTCGCTGGCCATCAGCATCGCCGGAATGACCGGCATCGGTGCACTCTCGCTGGCGCTCAACCATTGGCGGGCCGCCGGCCGCCATCGCCGCGAGGCCATGACCGATGCCCTGACCGGCCTTCTCAACCGCCGCGCCCTGTTCGATCTCCACGGCAACGCACCGGTCGGCCAGTTCGCCGCCGTCATCGCCTTCGACCTCGACGATTTCAAATCGGTGAACGACCAATACGGCCATCAAGTCGGCGACCGCGTCATCATCGCCTTCGCGGCGGAACTGTCGGCCGCCGTTGGTGGCCAGGGGAGCGCGGCCCGGCTGGGCGGCGAGGAGTTCGCCCTGGTGCTGCCGCGCTGTCTGCCGCATCAGGCGGAACGTGCCGCCGAGGCCATCCGCTCCGGCTTCGCCGCACGCAGCGTGATCACCGACCGCGGCGCCCTGTCCTGTACGGTGAGCGCCGGCGTCGCATTCGGCACCAAGGAGGGCCTGCCCTTCGAGACGGCGCTGAGACTGGCCGACAAGGCGCTCTACGCGTCGAAGCGCGACGGCCGCAACCGGGTCTCCCAACAGGGGCTCAGGCTGGTCCAGTAGCCGCCCGGGCCGCCGCGACGGCCTGCTGAGCTACCACAGATCGTCGGGATCTCCGTCCTCCGGCGGCGCCTCGACCGAGCGGTACTCGGCCCTGGTGCGCGACTTCCACGGGGTGGTGTGGTTGTCGATGCGCATCTGGAACATAAAATAGGTCGGCGAGCAGAAGCCGACGCCCTTGATCTTGCCGACATTGGGCGTATCGGCCGGAAACGCCTGGCAGATGTAGTCGTCGCGGCAAAAGTGGTCGGCCGAGCAACTGGAGCGATTTCCGCGCTGGACGGCGCCGGCCAGGCATTGGTCGAACTTGCCGGTGGAGACGCAGAGGTCGAATTTCTTGCCGCCCGTCAGCCCGCAGATCTCTCTCGGCAAGGGCTCCCCCGCCTTGAACCTGGTAAAGGTGCGGTCGCGTTCGTCGCATTTGCGGTAGGCCAGCCCGCCCGGCACGCCGATGCGCGGCGGCCGGCAGGTATAATCCGCCGCCGAGGCTTTCGCCGCAAAGGCGGTGAACTGGGTCAGCCGGTAGCGATCGTCGAAGGGCATGCTTTGGGCCGTGTCGATGGAGCCCGCCAGGCAGGGATGCCCGGAATACATGTCGTTCGAGTCCGCCGGCAGCAGGCATTGCGCCAGCGCCGTCCGTTCTCCATTGCTTTCGGCGAGCGGCGTACAGCTCGTGCCGGCGCCGCACCCCCAGGTTTCGCCGAAATGTGCCGCGTCGCCGGCGGCGATGCAGGACATGGTGGCGTCCGCCGCCTCGTAAGCCACGGTGCCGTCGGCGCGCCACACGGCGGGCGGCGCGAAGGAAAGCGGCCGGTAGCGGTTCGGCTCCCGCTGTTCGGCGACCGCGGCGATATAGGCCGCGCGGCGCGGCAATTCGGCATGAAGATGCGGCGAGATGCCGACTTGGATCCGGTTGAGCGGCGAGGTGAACCTGTCGTCCAGGCCGATGAAATGGAAGCCGGCAGTGGCGCCGGACTGATGGCAGCCCTGGCAGGTGCCGTTGTCGAGCCGTTCCAGCATGGCCCGCGACGAACGGACCAGGCGGCCCCTGGAGAAATCCAGCGCCTGGAAATCGTCCGGCGAGAACAGCGGCGAGAACGGATGGTTCGCCTGCCTGGCATTGCCGAAAGTCGAGAAGGAGATGACCTTGCGGGCCAGGAATTCGTCGGGAATGCGGTAGACCCCGGAATCGACGGCCTCGACATTGCCCGCGAGAAAGGAGGCGAGGCGTGCCTTGAGAGCTTCATCCTGCGCAAGTCTCTGGGGATCCGGCGTGTTTTCAAGCGGAATTTCACTGGCCGTGGGCCCGTCGATGCCGAAGATTCGCATGAGATAGACGGCCTGGCCGCCGAATTCCGGCTCCTGACCCGAGGGGAAGCGCACCAGTTGGGCGTTGAGCTCCAGTTGCCGGAACTTCCATGCGGAACGGTCGAGCGGTCCGCCGGCGAGCCAGCCGGCGTCGACAGCCTCGTCGTTCGCCGGGGTCCACCGGCGAGCGACACCGACGCAACTGCCGTCTGCATCGGGCATGGCGTCGAACACGGCATTGAAATTGAACGGCATGCGCGACGACAGCACCTTTCCCTTGCCGTCGCGGATGAAGCTGTAGGAGAGCCGATAGATGAGACGAACCTCGCCGCAGCCGCCCTCGCCGCGCAGATCATGGAAGTCGCGGCGATCGAGCCGGTTGACGATTCCGACCAGCCGCAGCCGCGCCTCGCCGGCCTTCAGCCACCGCATGTCCATGACGCGGCCGGTCTCGGCGGCGGTGAATTCCTTCAGCGAGCGGCCGCCGGCCCTGATCTCGGCACGCAACTGATCGACATCCGCAGCAATGGTGTCGACGATGGCACGATAGGCCGGAGCATCCGCATAGAGGCTCCTCAGCCCTCCCCGCTCTTCGGCTCCGAACAGCGAGGCGAAGTCGTATCCCGCCTTTTCCAGCCGCTCGAGGACGAGCGGCTGTTCGACGAAAAGCACCGGCTGGCCGGCAAGCACCGGCTGGCCGGCGCGCGCCGGCAGCGCGATGGCCAGCAGGCCGGCCAGAAACGCCGCCAGCACAAGGAACCGGATCATCGGCTTGCCCCCATGGATGCCCCTTGCGCCAGACAATCGCGCAACACCGGCGGAAGCAAGCCCGGCAGATCCTCGGCGATCAGTCCCGGGCCGAAACGGGCCGCCGCCTCGGCATGTATCCACACCGCGGCGCAGGCGGCCTCGAACGGCGGCATGGCCTGTGCCAGCAACCCGCCGACGATCCCGGCCAGCACGTCGCCAGAGCCGGCGGTGGCCAGCCAGGGCGTGCCGTTGGCGTTGATGGCGGCGCGCCCGTCCGGTGCGGCGATCACGGTATCCGGCCCCTTGTAGATCAGCACGGCATCGGCCGCGCAGGCGGCGCGGCGGGCCCGCTCCAGTTTCGACAGTCCGGGCGCTTCGGCAAGATCCGGAAAGACCCGGCGGAACTCCCCCTCATGCGGCGTCAGCACCAGCCGGCCGCGACGCCCGCCCGATCGCAGCGCGTCCGGCATGCCGCCGAGCGCCGTCAGCGCGCTGGCATCGACGACGAAGGGCGGGCATGGTTCGGCATCGGCAATCAGATCGAAGAGAAATCCGGCGGTCGCAGCCTCCGGCGACAGGCCCGGCCCGTAGACGCAGGCAGCCGGCGGGCGCGCCTCGAACGCGGCAAGCACCTCGCCGCGCGTGTCGGCTTTGGTGAGCATCGTCGCCGTGAGCTGCGCGGCATTGGCGGCAAGCGCCGAGGACGGCGACAGCATGGTGACCGCGCCGGCCCCCGCCCTCGCCGCGGCTGCCGCCGCGAGGCGGGCCGCGCCGGTGGCGGTCCCTGCGCCGGAAAACACCATCACATGCCCCCGCGAATATTTGTGGGCGTCGAGCGCCGGTCGTGGAAAGTGCCTTCCCCAGACGGCTGGGCGGTTCTCAAAACACCTGGCGCCGATCGAGGCAACGATTGCGTCGCCGATCCCGATGTCGGCCACCACCAGATCGCCGCAGGCGGCGCGCCCCGGCTGCAGATAGTGGCCGGGCTTGGCGCGCACGAAGGTGATGGTGACGGCCGCCTTGAAGGCCGTGCCCAGAACGGCGCCGCTCTCACCGGCAACCCCCGACGGCAGGTCGACTGCGACGACCGGCGTCCCCGGATCGTCGCAGAGCCGCGCGGCGCGCGCCGCCACGTCGCCGAGCGGCCGCGCCAGTCCGGCACCATAGAGCGCATCGACGACGACACCGCCGCGCGCCGGCATGAAGTCGCCGAGCGCCCGCGGCGTCAGGCGGCAGTCATCGGCAGCCCTGGAGGCATCTGTTCCGGGGCGCGGCGGCATTTCCGCAAACAGTTCGACAGGCACGCCGCACGCCCGCAGCTCTTCGGCGGCGACATAACCGTCTCCGCCATTGTTGCCGGGTCCGCAGAGCACCTGGACGGGAACGCGTGCCGGGAAGCGGTCGAGGACCAGGCGGGCCACCGCGGAACCCGCGTTGCGCATCAGCCGGTAACCGTCGAAAGGGCCGTCCGCGGCGGCGCGGCGATCGATCTCGGCCATCTCTTCGGGAGTTATGAGGACCGAATCGTCCCCGCGCATCACGCAAAATCCGCGCGCAGGCCACGGTCCGGGGCCGGCTGCCGGGCTTCACGCAAACGACATGACCAATGTTTGTGCAGACTGCTCACGATTTCACCTGCACAATTGTTCATCATTCGCATCATCTGCATCACCTCGGGCAAATTCGCCGACAGTCCCGCGTGAATTGCCGCGCCGGGATCGCCAATCGCACCAACCGTCCGAACGCGGTATTTTTCGATAACTGGCACGCTTCCTGCTTGCTATGGTCCGACGCTGGCCGGAGAGTCAGCTACCTGCAATGCTGGAGGCCAAAGGTATCATGAAGAAGATCGAGGCGATCATAAAGCCGTTCAAGCTCGACGAGGTGAAGGAAGCGCTGCAAGAGGCCGGCCTCCAGGGCATCACCGTGATGGAAGCCAAGGGTTTTGGGCGCCAGAAGGGCCATACCGAGCTCTATCGCGGCGCCGAATACGTGGTCGACTTCCTGCCGAAGGTGAAGATCGAGGTCGTGCTCGGCGACGAAGCCGTGGAGGGCGCCATTGACGCGATCCGCAAGGCGGCGCAAACGGGCCGCATCGGCGACGGCAAGATCTTCGTATCCAACATCGAGGAGGTGGTCCGCATCCGTACCGGCGAAACAGGCATCGACGCGATCTGACCGGCCGTACCGGCCCCCCAACCCAAAACACGTCATCAATCAGGGAAAACGCCAAATGACGACAGCAAAGGACATACTGAAGCAGATCAAGGACAACGAAGTGAAATTCGTCGACCTTCGCTTCACCGACCCCAAGGGCAAGCTTCAACATGTCACCATGGACATCGCCGAAGTCGACGAGGACATGTTCGCCGACGGCGTGATGTTCGACGGCTCGTCGATCGCCGGCTGGAAGGCCATCAACGAGAGCGACATGGTGCTGATGCCGGACACCGACACGGTCCACATGGATCCGTTCTTCGCCCAGTCGACCATGGTCATCCTCTGCGACATCCTCGACCCGGTTTCCGGCGAGGCCTACAACCGCGACCCGCGCGGCACCGCCAAGAAGGCGGAAGCCTACATGAAGGCCGAGGGCATCGGCGACACCATCTTCGTCGGCCCCGAGGCCGAGTTCTTCGTGTTCGACGATGTGAAGTACAAGGCCGACCCCTACAACACCGGCTTCAAGCTCGACTCGACCGAACTGCCGTCGAACGACGATACCGACTACGAGACGGGCAATCTCGGCCACCGTCCGCGCGTCAAGGGCGGCTATTTCCCGGTGCCGCCGATCGATTCCTGCCAGGACATGCGCTCCGAGATGCTGACCGTGCTCGGCCAGATGGGCGTGCGGGTCGAGAAGCATCACCATGAGGTGGCGGCGGCCCAGCACGAGCTCGGCGTCAAGTTCGACGCGCTGACCCGCAATGCCGACAAGATGCTGCTCTACAAATACGTCGTGCACCAGGTGGCCAATGCCTACGGCAAGACGGCGACCTTCATGCCGAAGCCGATCTTCGGCGACAACGGCTCGGGCATGCACGTCCACATGTCGATCTGGAAGGACGGCAAGCCGACCTTCGCCGGCAATGAATATGCCGGCCTGTCGGAGAGCTGCCTGTTCTT
>JAHBYY010000103.1 GCA_019635715.1 Rhizobiaceae bacterium
GGAAGCCGTCATGCGCGAGCCCAACAAGTGGCTTGCCAATGCGCTGCGCTGCAACAAGTATCGGGATGGCCGGACGCCCGTCCGGCCGGCGGCGGATGGCGAAAAGGTTCGGCAATGGAACAGCTTCTCGGCGCCTATCTTCCGGTTGTGATCTTCATCGGCGTCGCCGGCGTGATCGGCCTGGCGCTGCTCGTCGCCCCCTTCGTCATCGCCTTCAAGAGCCCCGACAGCGAGAAGCTCTCCGCCTACGAATGCGGCTTCAACGCCTTCGACGACGCCCGCATGAAGTTCGACGTGCGCTTCTACCTGGTGTCGATCCTCTTCATCATCTTCGACCTCGAGGTCGCCTTCCTTTTTCCGTGGGCGGTGGCCTTCGGCGACCTCGGCGCCTACGGCTTCTGGTCGGTGATGGTCTTCCTCGCCGTCCTTACCATCGGCTTCGCCTATGAATGGCGGAAAGGAGCGCTCGAATGGGATTGATCGAGCCCCCGAAACCCGGCGCCATCGTTCCCCCGGGCATCGCCGCCGACCGGGCGCCGGATCCGTTCTTCCTCGAGGTGAAGGCCGAGCTCGCCGACAAGGGCTTCCTCGTCGCCGCCTCCGATGACCTCATCAACTGGGCCCGCACCGGCTCGTTGATGTGGATGACGTTCGGTCTGGCGTGCTGCGCGGTCGAGCTGATGCAGCTCTCCATGCCGCGCTACGACGCCGAGCGTTTCGGCTTCGCCCCGCGGGCGAGCCCGCGCCAGTCCGACGTGATGATCGTCGCCGGCACGCTCACCAACAAGATGGCGCCGGCGCTCCGCAAGGTCTACGACCAGATGCCGGAGCCGCGCTACGTCATCTCCATGGGCTCCTGCGCCAATGGCGGCGGCTACTACCACTACTCCTATTCGGTGGTGCGCGGCTGCGACCGTGTGGTGCCGGTGGATATCTACGTTCCCGGCTGTCCGCCCACCGCCGAAGCGCTGCTCTACGGCATCCTGCTTCTGCAGAAGAAGATCCGCCGCACCGGCACGATCGAACGGTGAGCCCTAATGAGTGAAGCTCTCAACGACCTGTCCGCCTATCTGACGGAAAAGCTCGGCCAGCGCCTCAATGCGGCGACGGTGGCCTATGGCGAACTGACGCTTCAGGTGGAAGCCGCCGACATCATCGAGGTGCTGACGTTCCTGAAGAATGACGTGCAGTGCCAGTTCGTGTCGTTCATCGACATCTGCGGCGCCGACTATCCGTCGCGACCGAAGCGCTTCGACGTGGTCTATCATCTGCTGTCGCCGCGCCAGAACCTGCGCATCCGCGTCAAGCTGATGGCCGATGAGGATACGATGGTTCCGTCGGCCACGGCGGTCTATCCGGGCGCCGACTGGTTCGAGCGCGAGGCCTACGATCTCTACGGCATCCTTTTCTCGGGGCATCCGGATCTGCGCCGGCTGCTGACCGACTACGGCTTCGAGGGGCATCCGCTGCGCAAGGATTTTCCGCTCACGGGGTTCGTCGAGGTTCGCTACGACGACGAGGCGAAGCGCGTCCTCTACGAGCCGGTCGAGCTCAAGCAGGAATTCCGCAACTTCGACTTCATGAGCCCCTGGGAAGGCACGGACTATGTGCTGCCCGGCGACGAGAAGGCGAAGACATGAAGGCAGTCGGCAGTCGGCAGTCGGCAGTCGGCAATTGGCGCACGCTGCCGTGCGACCCTAGTGTTGCGGGCCGTCTTTTTTCGAGAGCTAGTGTGTTCGGCAAAAGCGGAAAACCGGTTTGGGCCTTGCCTATTGCCCGACTGCCGACTGCCGACTGCCGACTGCCGATGGGCATACGCCAATGACCGAGCATTCCGTCCGCAACTTCAACATCAATTTCGGGCCGCAGCACCCGGCCGCGCACGGCGTGCTGCGCCTCGTGCTGGAGCTCGACGGCGAGGTGGTCGACCGCGTCGACCCGCATATCGGACTGTTGCATCGCGGCACCGAGAAGCTGATCGAGGCCAAGACCTACCTGCAGGCCGTGCCCTATTTCGACCGGCTCGACTACGTCGCGCCGATGAACCAGGAGCATGCCTTCGCGCTTGCGGTGGAGCGGCTGCTCGGCATCGAGGTGCCGATCCGCGGCCAGCTCATCCGCGTGCTCTATTCCGAAATCGGCCGCATCCTCTCGCATCTGCTCAACGTCACCACGCAGGCGATGGACGTCGGCGCGCTCACCCCGCCGCTGTGGGGCTTCGAGGAGCGCGAGAAGCTGATGGTCTTCTACGAGCGGGCGAGCGGCGCGCGCATGCACGCGGCGTATTTCCGTCCCGGCGGCGTGCATCAGGATCTGCCGCAGCAGCTTGTCGAGGACATCGGCAAGTGGATCGACCCGTTCCTCAAGACGGTCGACAATCTCTGGGATCTGTTCATCGAGAACCGCATCTTCAAGCAGCGCAACGTCGACATCGGCTACGTGTCGCTGGAGGATGCCTGGGCCTGGGGTTTTTCGGGCGTCATGGTGCGCGGATCGGGCGCGGCGTGGGATCTGCGCAAGAGCCAGCCCTACGAATGCTACGCGCAGATGGATTTCGACATCCCGATCGGCAAGAACGGCGACAATTACGACCGCCAGGTCATTCGCATGGAAGAGATGCGCCAGTCGGCGCGCATCATGCGCCAGTGCGTCGACCGGCTGCTCGGCAAGGACAGCACCGGCCCCGTGTCGAACGTGGACGGCAAGGTCGTGCCGCCGAAGCGTCCCGCGATGAAGCGCTCGATGGAAGCGCTCATCCACCACTTCAAGCTCTACACCGAAGGCTATCACGTGCCGGCCGGCGAGGTTTACGCGGCCGTCGAGGCGCCCAAGGGCGAGTTCGGCGTCTATCTCGTCTCGGACGGCACCAACAAGCCCTACCGCTGCAAGCTGCGCGCGCCGGGTTTCGCGCACCTCCAGGCGATGGACTTTTTGTGCCGCGGTCACATGCTGGCCGACGTCTCGGCCGTGCTCGGTTCGCTCGACATCGTGTTCGGCGAGGTCGACCGATGATGGTGGCTTTGCCGAAAGCAAAATGGACCGCCTCGCAATTTCTCGACTGGTCGGCCGGGCAGTCGGAGAGATACGAACTCGAGGGTGGCCTGATCATCGAAATGGCTTCCGAGCAGGCCAAGCACGCGCTTGCCAAGCACGCGGCGGCAAAGGCGTTGGAGAACGGCGTCCAGGCCTCCGGACTGGACTGGACCGTGTTTCCCGACGGCATGAGTGTCGTGGTGGACGACGGTCATGTGCGGCTGCCGGATGCTGCGATCCAATGCGGGCCCGTGGACCTTGAAGCGGTCGTGCTCGACAATCCCGTGGTCCTCGTCGAGGTCGTCTCGCCATCGAGCGTCAATCGCGACGAAACCTACAAGCTCATCGAGTATTTTCAGGTGCCTTCGGTCGAGCACTACCTGATGATTTCACCGGATCAGCAGCTTGTCGTCCACTTCAAGCGAGCCGCGGACAGGAAAAAGGTCGAGACGCAATTCCTGAAGGATGGGATGATCGAGCTTGCCCCACCGGGTTTCTCGGTATCGGTGAAGGATCTGATGGGGAGCCGCTCCTGATGAAGTTTGCCCTAGCCGTTCTGTCCCTGGTGGCGATTTCGTCCGCGGCGCTGGCGCAGGACAAGCCGACCGTGGAGTCGCTGCTGAAGCAGGGTTACGACGTCGTCGGCGTGATTCCGTCGAACGCAGGACCGGGAATCCTGCTGGAGGACGACAATGACGACGGGCAGGCGCGGCTGATGATGTGCTTCGTCGCGGAGATTCCGCAGTCCGCCGAGATCACCACCCAATACTGCAAGCCCGTGCGTTAAGGTCCGTCCGAATGTCCGTCCGCCGTCTCGCCGAGCCAGCCGTCCAGCCCGCCACTTTCGCGTTCAACGCGACACTGGCGGCGCAGGCGCAGACCTGGATCGGCAAATATCCGAGCAGCCGCAAGCAGTCGGCGATCATTCCCCTGCTCATGCTGGCGCAGGAACAGGAAGGATGGGTGACCAAGGCGGCGATCGAGAGCATAGCCGACATGCTCGGCATGCCTTACATCCGCGCCCTCGAGGTCGCGACCTTCTATACGCAGTTCCAGTTGAAGCCGGTCGGCACCCGGGCGCATGTCCAGGTCTGCGGGACGACGCCCTGCATGCTGCGCGGCGCCGAAGCGCTGATGGACGTCTGCCGCTCGAAAATCCACCACGACCAGTTCCATGTGAACGAGGGCGGCACGCTGTCGTGGGAGGAGGTGGAATGCCTCGGCGCCTGCGTCAACGCGCCGATGGTCATGGTGTTCAAGGATACCTACGAGGATCTGACGCCGGAGCGTCTCGGCGAGATCATCGACGCGTTCGAGGCCGGCAAGGGCGACACCGTCAAGCCCGGCCCGCAGAACGGCCGCACCTATGCCGTGCCGGCGACCGGCCTGACCAGCCTCGGCGACGAGACCGCCGTCCTGAAGTCGACGCGCGACCGCGAGAAGGCCGCGGCTGCCGCCGTGGCGGCTGCCGCGGAAGCGGCGGGATCGGCCGAGGCGGAAATAGCGCCGTCCAATGCCGGCAAGCCGAAGACGGACGCGCTGGAGACCAGCCCGGCAATCGAAACGCCGTCGCCGCGGAAGACGGCGCCCGCTGCCGAGACGGCGGCGAGCGTGGCTGCCCCGGCCCATTCCCCGGCCAATGCCAACAAGACGGAACCGGCGACCGAAGGCGAGGAGCGGCAACGCAAGTCCGCGCCCGCGAAGGTCGAGCCGGCTGCCGCCGCCAAGTCAGCGAAGTCGGCCAAACCGAAGGGCGCGGACGACAAGCCGTCGCTCGATTCGGCGGACCGCCCGGCGGCGATCGAGCGTCCGGCCAAGCCCGACGATTTGCAGTTGATCTCGGGCGTCGGTCCGAAGATCGAAGGCATACTGCATTCGCTCGGCATCTTCACCTACGCGCAGATCGCGTCGTGGAAAGAGGTGGAGCGTGCGTGGGTCGACGGCTATCTGCGGTTCAAGGGCCGCATCGACCGGGAGGATTGGGTAAGGCAGGCGCAGGCATTGGCTGAGGGCGGCGTCGCCGAGTACACCCGCGTCTTCGGCAAGAAGCCGGTCTGAGGATCAAGACATGCTCGCTGACAAGGACCGCATCTTCAACAACATCTACGGGATGTTCGACAAATCCATCAAAGGGGCGATGTCGCGCGGCCACTGGGACGACACGGCCGGCCTGATCGCCAAGGGCCGCGACTGGATCATCAACGAGATGAAGGCGTCGGGCCTGCGCGGCCGCGGCGGCGCCGGTTTTCCGACCGGCCTGAAATGGTCGTTCATGCCGAAGCAGAGCGACGGCCGGCCGAGCTACCTCGTCGTCAACGCCGACGAATCCGAACCGGGCACCTGCAAGGACCGCGAGATCCTGCGCCACGACCCGCACACGCTGGTCGAGGGCTGCCTGGTCGCCGGTTTCGCCATGGGCGCGGTCGCCGCCTACATCTATGTGCGCGGCGAGTTCATCCGCGAACGCGAGGCGCTGCAGCGGGCCGTCGACGAGGCCTATGACGCCGGCCTGATCGGCAAGGGCAACAAGAACGGCTACGATTTCGACGTCTACGTCCATCACGGCGCCGGCGCCTATATCTGCGGCGAGGAGACGGCGCTGCTCGAAAGCCTGGAGGGCAAGAAGGGCCAGCCGCGCCTCAAGCCGCCGTTTCCGGCCAATATGGGCCTCTACGGCTGCCCGACCACCGTCAACAATGTCGAATCGATCGCGGTGGCGCCGACGATCCTGCGGCGCGGCGCCGCCTGGTTCTCGTCCTTCGGCCGCCCCAACAATGTCGGGACCAAGCTGTTCTGCGTGTCCGGGCACGTCAATACGCCCTGCACGGTCGAGGAGGCGATGTCGATCCCGTTCCGTGAACTCATCGACAGGCATTGCGGCGGCATCCGCGGCGGCTGGGACAATCTGCTCTGCGTGATCCCCGGCGGGGCTTCCGTGCCGCTGGTGCCGGCCGAGCAGATCATCGACGTGCCGATGGATTTCGATTCGCTGCGCGACCTGAAGTCCGGCCTCGGCACCGCGGCGGTGATCGTGATGGACAAGTCGACCGACGTGGTGAAGGCGATCGCGCGGCTCAGCTACTTCTACAAGCACGAGAGCTGCGGCCAGTGCACGCCGTGCCGCGAAGGCACGGGCTGGATGTGGCGCGTCATGGAACGGCTGGTGCGCGGCGAGGCGCAGAAGCGCGAGATCGACATGCTGCTCGACGTCACCAAGCAGGTGGAGGGGCACACGATCTGCGCGCTCGGCGACGCGGCGGCCTGGCCGATCCAGGGGCTGATGCGGCATTTCCGCGGCGAGGTGGAGCGGCGCATCGACGAGTTTTCGCGCAACGCGCACAATGTCCGGCCGGTCCTGGTGGCCGCGGAGTGAGCGCGTATTCGTGAATCGAATCCGGGCATTGGCCGGCCGGGTTGGTGAAATGGATGAGGCGCTTCGGCGCCGGATCGGGAAAAGACGACGGACCGCAAGGTCTTGAATTCGGGACTGGAAACGCAGGGGGCAGAAAAACAGGCAGCGGCAAAGGAGCCAGCGATGTCCATGTTTTCCTTCCCTGACGAAATGATGCCTACGAACGGAAACCTCGACGAGATGAAGCGGGCGATTGCCGCGATGCCGACCGAAATGGCGAGTGCCGTCAATCTGATGGCGCATCCGCTCGCCGGCGCGGCTGCGATGTCGGCGCTCGGCATGGGCGTGGCCAGCCAGGCCTTTGGACTTTGGCTGGGCTCGGTCTCGAACGCGGTGGCGCTGTCGCAGCGCATGATGGCGCCTATGCTCGACGGGATGCCGCTGGACGCCGACGCGTTCCGCGACGCGTCGCGCACGCCGGAGATGCGTGCCGGAGCCGCGCTCGACGAACTGGCGGCCGGCGTGGCGGCGGACCTTGCGGAGCCGGTGGCCTCGCCCGAGCCGGAGCTTCCAGCCGCTCCGGCGAGCGAACCGGCGCAATGGGCCGCCGCTCCGGCCGAAGAGACCGCGCCCGCGGCGGAGGCCCCGGCCGATGCCGCGGAAGCCCCGGTTGCGATGCGGCAGCCGCTGGCCATGACCCGCCCCGAGACGCCCGACGATTTCAAGGCGATCGCCGGGATCGGTCCGAAGCTCGAGCAGGTGCTGAACGGCTTCGGTCTCTGGACCTATGGCCAGATCGCGGCGCTGTCGGCGGAAGAGATCGGCTGGCTGGAGGATGCCGTCGGGTTCAAGGGCAGGATCGGGCGAGACGGATGGGTGGCCCAGGCCGCCGTGCTCGCGGCGGCGAGGGAGGGCGGCTGACCATGCAACTCGCCGAGCTCAACATAGGCCGCTTCAGATATCCGACCGACGACCCGCGGATGGCGGGTTTCATGGACAATCTCGATCGCGTCAATGCGATCGCCGAGCGTTCCGACGGCTTTATCTGGCGCCTGCAGGACGACAGCGGCAACGCGACGGGCCTGCGCCCGTTCGCCGACCCCGACACCGCGGTCAACATGAGCGTCTGGCGGGATGCCGAGAGCCTCGAGCACTACGTCTGGAATACGGTGCACAAGCAGTTCTACCGCAAGCGCGCCGAGTGGTTCGAGCTGATGGACAAGCATCATTTCGTCATGTGGTGGGTCGAGGACGGGCACATCCCGACGCTGCGGGAGGCTGAGCAGAGGCTTGACCACATGCAGGCGCATGGAGACAGCGACCATGCGTTCGGCTGGGGACACCTGCCGCATGTGAAGCTTTGGCAGCAGGCGCGATGCGCGTGACGGGAAGGCGGGGGATCGCGTGACGCAGGTGATCAACGCAAGCGGCGTGCTGGAGGTGCGGGATGTCGCGGCGGCGCATTCGCATTTCGACGATGTCGATCTGTCGAACACCCGGTTCGTCAATGTGAACCTGTCGGCATCCTCGTTCGACAAGGTGCTGCTGAGCGACGTCCGGATCACCGATGCGAACCTTTCCGGGGTCGTGTTCTCGAACGTCGATCTCAACAACGTCCGGATCGAGAAGGCGCGGCTCGCCGGCATGACGATCGACGGCGTACAGGTCAGCGATCTCTTCAAGGCTTATGAGGCGGCACAGGCCGCCGGAGACAGGTAATGGCTAAGCTCAAGGTCGACGGGAAAGAGATCGAGGTACCCGACCACTACACGCTGCTGCAGGCGGCGGAGCAGGCGGGCGCGGAAGTGCCGCGCTTCTGCTTCCACGAACGGCTGTCGATCGCCGGAAACTGCCGCATGTGCCTGGTCGAGGTGAAGGGCGGGCCGCCGAAGCCGCAGGCCTCCTGCGCCATGGGCGTGCGCGACCTGCGCCCGGGCCCGAACGGCGAGCCGCCGGAGATGTTCACCAACACGCCGATGGTCAAGAAGGCCCGCGAAGGCGTGATGGAGTTCCTGCTGATCAACCATCCGCTCGACTGCCCGATCTGCGACCAGGGCGGCGAGTGCGACCTGCAGGACCAGGCGATGACCTTCGGCGTCGATTCGTCGCGCTACAAGGAGAACAAGCGGGCGGTCGAGGACAAATATATCGGTCCGCTGGTCAAGACGGTGATGAACCGCTGCATCCACTGCACGCGCTGCGTCCGCTTCACCACCGAGGTCGCCGGCATCTCCGAGCTCGGCCTGATCGGCCGCGGCGAGGACGCCGAGATCACCACCTATCTCGAACAGGCGATGACCTCGGAGCTGCAGGGCAATGTCATCGACCTGTGCCCGGTCGGCGCGCTGACCTCGAAACCCTTCGCCTTCACGGCGCGGCCGTGGGAACTGACCAAGACCGAATCGATCGACGTCATGGACGCCGTCGGCTCGGCGATCCGGGTCGATTCGCGCGGCCGCGAGGTGATGCGCATCATGCCGCGCGTCAACGAGCAGGTGAACGAGGAGTGGATCTCCGACAAGAGCCGCTTCATCTGGGACGGGCTGCGCACGCAGCGGCTCGACCGGCCCTATGTGCGCAAGGACGGCAAGCTGCGTCCCGCCACCTGGCCGGAGGCGTTCGCGGCGATCAGGACCGCCGTGGCGGGAGCGGCGCCCGATCGCATCGGCGCCATCGCCGGCGATCTCGCGGCGGTCGAGGAGATGTATGCGCTGAAGCTGCTCGTCGAATCGCTCGGTTCGAACAACATCGACTGCCGGCAGGACGGTGCGGCGCTCGATCCGTCGCTCGGTCGCGGCAGCTACATCTTCAATCCGACCATCGAGGGCATCGAGCAGGCCGACGCCATCCTGATCGTCGGGGCCAATCCGCGTTTCGAGGCCTCCGTGCTCAACGCCCGCATCCGCAAGCGCTACCGCCTCGGCACGCTGGCCGTCGGCGTCATCGGCGAGACCGGCGACCTGCGCTATCCCTATGAGGCGCTGGGCGCCGGCCCGGATACGCTGAAGGAGCTGGCGGCGGGCAACGGCTCGTTCTTCGAGACGCTGAAGAGTGCCTCCAAGCCGATGGTGATCGTCGGGCAGGGCGCGCTGGCGCGCAGCGACGGCGCGGCGGTGCTGGGGCTGGCGGCAAGCTTGGCCTTGGCGGTCGGCGCGGTCACGGAAGACTGGAACGGCTTTGCGGTTCTGCATACAGCCGCCGCCCGCGCGGGCGGCCTCGACATCGGCTTCGTGCCGGGCGAGGGCGGCAAGGACGTCGCCGGCATGCTGGGCGGCACCGACGTGCTGTTCCTGCTCGGCGCCGACGAACTGGACCTGTCCAAGGCGGAAGGCGCCTTCGTCGTCTACATCGGCACGCATGGCGACGCGGGCGCGCACCGCGCCGACGTGATCCTGCCGGCCGCCGCCTACACCGAGAAATCGGGCACCTACGTCAATACCGAGGGCCGCGTGCAGATGGCCAACCGCGCCGGCTTCGCGCCGGGCGACGCCCGTGAGGACTGGGCGATCCTGCGTGCGCTGTCCGACATGCTGGGCAAGAAGCTGCCCTTCGATTCGCTTGCGCAGCTTCGCGCCAAGCTGTACGGCGCGCATCCGCATCTGCGCGAGATCGACGGGATCGCGCCCGGCAGCGGGGAGCATGTCGCCGCCGCGGCCAGGTCGCAGGGAACGCTGACCAAGGCCGGCTTCGTTTCTCCGGTAACGGATTTCTACCTCACGAACCCGATCGCGCGGGCGTCCGCGGTGATGGCGGAGTGTTCCGCCCTCGCCAAGGGCGGCTTCAGGCAGGCTGCCGAGTAACAGGGACGGCCATGGAAACCTTTCTCACCGTCTACGTGCTGCCGGCACTGATCATCCTGCTCAAGAGCGTCGTGCTCCTGGTGCTGCTGCTGGTGTTCGTCGCCTATCTGCTCTACGCCGACCGCAAGATCTGGGCGGCGGTGCAGCTCCGCCGCGGTCCGAACGTCGTCGGCCCGTGGGGACTTTTGCAGTCCTTCGCCGACCTGCTCAAATTCGTCGTCAAGGAACCGGTGATCCCGTCGGGCGCCAACAAGGGCGTGTTCCTGCTGGCCCCGGTCGTTTCGGCGGCGCTGGCGCTGGCGACCTGGGCCGTCATCCCGGTCAGCGAGGGCTGGGCGGTCGCCAACATCAATGTCGGCATCCTCTATGTCTTCGCCATCTCGTCGCTCGAGGTCTACGGCGTCATCATGGGCGGCTGGGCGTCGAACTCGAAATATCCGTTCCTCGGCGCGCTGCGCTCGGCCGCGCAGATGGTGTCCTACGAAGTCTCGATCGGCTTCGTCATCGTCACCGTGCTGTTGTGCGTCGGTTCGCTGAACCTCTCCGACATCGTGCTGTCGCAGAGCGACGGCATCGGCACGATGGTCGGCCTGCCGAACACCTTCCTCGACTGGCACTGGCTGGCGCTGTTCCCGATGTTCGTGGTGTTCTTCATCTCGGCGCTGGCCGAGACGAACCGCCCGCCCTTCGACCTGGTGGAGGCCGAATCGGAGCTCGTCGCCGGCCACATGATCGAATATTCGTCGACGCCGTTCCTGCTGTTCTTCCTCGGCGAATACGTGGCGATCGTGCTGATGTGCGCGCTCACCACCATCCTGTTCCTCGGCGGGTGGCTGCCGCCCTTCGACTTCGCGCCGTTCACCTGGGTGCCGGGCGTCATCTGGTTCGTGCTCAAGGTGTGCTTCGTCTTCTTCATGTTCGCCATGGTGAAGGCGTTCGTGCCGCGCTACCGTTACGACCAGTTGATGCGGCTGGGCTGGAAGGTGTTTTTGCCGATCTCGCTGGCGATGGTCGTCGTCACCGCCGCCTTCCTGAAGATCACGGGTCTGGCATGATGTCCCTTTCCGTCATAGGCGGTATCGCCGGACTGCTGCTCGGCGTCGGCAGCCTGATCTTCTCGCGGATGCTGGCCGGCCGCGTCGATCTGCCGGAGACGCGCAAGGCCCTGCACATTTCGGGGATCATCCAGTTGATCTTCTTCCCCGTCGCGGGCTGGTTCGTCGTCCCGCTGCTTTTTGGAGAATGACATGTCAGCGCTAGCCCAAGCCGCCAAGTCGCTGTTGCTGCAGGAATTCGTGGCCGCGTTCTTCCTGTCGATGCGGCAGTTCTTCGCGCCGAAGCCGACGATCAACTACCCCTTCGAGAAGGGGCCGGTGAGCCCGCGCTTCCGCGGCGAGCATGCGCTGCGCCGCTATCCGAACGGCGAGGAGCGCTGCATCGCCTGCAAGCTGTGCGAGGCGATCTGTCCGGCGCAGGCGATCACCATCGAGGCCGGCCCGCGCCGCAACGACGGCACGCGCCGCACGGTGCGCTACGACATCGACATGGTGAAGTGCATTTATTGCGGCTTCTGCCAGGAGGCCTGCCCGGTCGACGCGATCGTCGAGGGGCCGAATTTCGAATTCTCGACGGAAACGCGCGAAGAGCTCTACTACGACAAGGACAAGCTTTTGGCGAACGGCGATCGCTGGGAGCGGGAGATTGCCCGCAACATGGCGCTGGACGCGCCGTATCGATAGGAAGTGCCGGGGACAGTTTACTTTTCCGCCGGCAGGCGGGTCGCCTCAAGGCTTGCGCTGGCGGAAAGAAAGTAAACTGTCCCCAGCGCAAACGTGGACGCGCCGCTGCGGCTCGTCTAAGGACAACGCGCCCTGGACCGGAGGCGGGACAGGGTAAGGGGCGAGGGGGCTGCGGACCTCTCGCCGTAAGGACGGACCCGGGAAAACCATGCTCAACGGATTAGAGGCGATCTTCTTCTACCTCTTCGCCTTCGTCGCGGTGGCGGCGGCGTTCATGGTCATTTCCGCGCGCAATCCCGTGCATTCGGTGCTGTACCTCATCCTGACCTTCTTCAACGCGGCCGCCCTGTTCCTGCTGACGGGTGCCGAGTTCCTGGCGATGATCCTGCTCGTCGTCTATGTCGGCGCCGTCGCGGTGCTGTTCCTGTTCGTCGTCATGATGCTCGACGTCGATTTCGCCGAGCTGAAGAGCGGTGCGCTGCACTATGCGCCGGTCGGCGCGCTGGTCGGCGTCATCCTGGCGGCCGAGCTGATCGTCGTGACCGGCGGCTACGCCTTCGCGCCGGAGCTCGCGTCGACGGTCGCCAAGCCGACGCCCGACATCCTGACGCGCCACAACACGGCGGCGCTCGGCGACATCCTCTACACGGACTATTTCTACTTCTTCCAGATCGCCGGCCTCGTGCTGCTCGTCGCCATGATCGGCGCGATCGTGCTGACGCTGCGCCACAAGGAAGGGGTCAAGCGCCAGTCGATCTCCGCGCAGGTGGCGCGCACGCCGGCGACCGCCGTCGAAATCAAGAAGGTCGAGACGGGGAAGGGTATCTGATGAGCGTCGGCATCGCACATTTTCTGACCGTCTCGGCGATCCTGTTCACACTCGGCGTGTTCGGCATCTTCCTGAACCGCAAGAACGTCATCGTCATCCTGATGTCGGTCGAACTCATCCTTCTGGCGGTGAACATCAACTTCGTCGCGTTCTCGGCGGCGCTGGGCGATCTCGTGGGCCAGGTGTTCGCGCTGTTCGTCCTGACCGTGGCTGCCGCCGAGGCGGCGATCGGCCTGGCGATCCTGGTGGTGTTCTTCCGCAACCGCGGCTCGATCGCGGTGGAAGACGTGAACATGATGAAGGGCTGAGCGAAGGTAATTTTCGAATGTACCAGGCCATCGTCTTCCTTCCTCTGCTCGGCTTCCTGATCGTCGGGCTGTTCGGCACGCAGCTCGGCGCCAAGGCGAGCGAGTACATCACCTCCGGTCTGCTGGTGGTGTCGGCAGTCCTGTCGTGGATCGCCTTCTTCTCGGTCGCCCTGGGCGATACGCCGGCATTCACCATCCCGGTCCTGCGCTTCCTCGACTCCGGGCCGCTGCAGGCCGACTGGGCGCTGCGCATCGATACGCTGACCGTGGTCATGCTGATCGTCGTCAACACCGTGTCGGCGCTCGTGCACATCTACTCGATCGGCTACATG
>JAHBYY010000104.1 GCA_019635715.1 Rhizobiaceae bacterium
TTCGGTCGTCACCTCCGTGATGACCTTCGAATATGGCGACAACGTCTTCAACCTGCTCGACACGCCCGGCCACGAGGATTTCGCCGACGATACCTATCGCACGCTCTCGGCGGTCGACTCCGCCGTCATGGTGATCGACGCGGCCAAGGGTATCGAGCCGCGCACGCTGAAGCTGTTCGAGGTCTGCCGGCTGCGCGACATCCCGATCGTCACCTTCGTCAACAAGATGGACCGCGAGGCCCGCAACACCTTCGAGATCCTCGACGAGATCGAGCAGAAGCTGGCGCTCGACACCGCACCGATCACCTGGCCGATCGGACAGGGCAAGACCTTTTCGGGAACCTACCACCTCGCCGAGAATGCCGTGCGCCGCTCGGACACCGAGGAAGAGCGCACCAAGGTCAACGGGCCGGATTCGAACCGCGTCGCCGGCCTCCTGCCCGACAATGAGCGCGAAACCTTCATCGAGGAGCTGGAGCTGGCGCGCGAGGCCTGCCGGCCCTTTGACCTTGAAGCGTTCCGCGAGGGACATCTGACGCCGGTCTATTTCGGCTCGGCGCTGCGCAATTTCGGCGTGCGCGACCTGATCGAGGGCCTGGGCGCCTTCGCGCCGCCGCCGCGCGACCAGGAAGCCGACAGCCGCACCGTGAAGGCGACCGAGGACGAGATGAGCGCCTTCGTGTTCAAGATCCAGGCCAACATGGATCCGAACCACCGCGACCGCATCGCCTTCGTGCGGGTGTGTTCGGGCACGCTGGAGCGCGGCATGAAGGCCAAGCTGGTGCGCACCGGCAAGCCGATGAGCCTGTCGGCGCCGCAGTTCTTCTTCGCCCGCTCGCGGATCACGGCGGATGAAGCCTATGCGGGTGACGTCGTGGGCATCCCCAACCACGGCACGCTGCGCATCGGCGACACGCTGACCCAGGGCGAGGATATCCTGTTCCGCGGGGTGCCGAACTTCGCGCCGGAGATCCTTCGGCGGGTGCGCCTCGGCGACGCGATGAAGGCCAAGAAGCTCAAGGAGGCGCTGCAGCAGATGGCAGAGGAAGGCGTCGTCCAGCTCTTCCAGCCCGACGACGGCTCGCCGGCGATCGTCGGCGTGGTCGGGGCGCTGCAGCTCGACGTGCTGAAGGAGCGGCTCAACGTCGAATACACGCTGCCGGTCGATTTCGAGATGTCGCGCTTCTCGGTGTGCCGCTGGATCGACGCGGACCAGGCCGCCGAAGTCCAGCGCTTCATCGACGCGCATCGCAGCGACATCGCCCGCGACCTCGACGGCGATCCGGTCTATCTCGCCCAACACAGCTTTTCGCTGAACTACGAAGCGGAACGCTGGAAGGCGATCCGCTTCACCGCGATCAAGGACTACCAGGTGCGCGACGCGGCTTGAGTGTAAAGCATCACTTGACATAATCTGCCAGCGCCTTAGGATACGGCCAACGTTCGCCAAACCCGCAATTATGCACCGACTAAGAATTCTATCTGAGCAATCAGGCTCCGATATTTAACGGTGCGGCGTGGAAAGACGGTCGTAGATGATCTTGTCGTTTCGTAGCCGCCCGCTTGAGCGACTTTGGGAGAAATCTGATGCTCGCGGGCTTGATCCGCAGCATATCCGGAAAATTCAGCTGATCCTTGATCGACTCGAGGTAGCGTCGGGTCCAGAGATGATGAACATCCCACAGCTAAAGCTGCATAAATTATCTGGTGAAGTGCCGGCCAGATGGTCGGTTCGGGTGAACGGAAACTGGCGGATCACCTTTTCCTTCGACGGCGAGGACGTGATTGCCGTCGACTACGAAGACTACCACTGATCATGACCCAAAGTCGGCGCAGCCTTCGCGATCCCAACCGAGCGCCCTCGCATCCCGGCGCGTTCCTGAACGAGATCGTACTTGAAGGTGGCGCTCCCACCAAGTCGGAGCTGGCGGCCGCGCTCGGGATTTCGCGGCAGATGCTGCACGGATTGCTGTCCGAGAAACATGCGGTGACGGCGGACATGGCCGTCAGGCTGGGTCATGTGCTGGGCGACGGTCCGGAAATCTGGCTTCGGATGCAGCAGGCCCATGATCTCTGGCACGCCGAGCGGAAGGTAGACACGGGCAAGCTGAAGATCTTGAACCAGCCCGCCGCGGCCGAGTAAATCGCAGGCGGGTTTCGGGCTCCGTCCATCGTGTTGCCGGCAAAGCCTCGTCGGCCAGCAGAATGAGGCGACGTACCGACATCCTCAACCCGCCGGCCCGACGCCGGGGCGTCCTGTCAGAGCTTCGTCCAGGCGCCGTTCTTCTTCGACGATTTCACGCAGGCCTCGACGAAAGCCACGCCCTCGACGCCGTCCTGCACGGTCGGGAAGACGACGTCCTTGTCCGGCTTGCCGCCCGGCCGCGCCGCCCGGATCGCCCGCGCCGCCTCGGCGTAGATATTGGCGAAGCCTTCGAGATAGCCTTCCGGATGACCAGGCGGCACACGGGTGACGCGGGCCGAGGCAGGTCCCGATCCGGCGCCGCCGCGGGTGATCAACTGCTTCGGCTTGCCGAACGGCGTGTACCAGAGATAGTTCGGGTCGGCCTGCACCCATTCGAGACCGCCTTTCGTGCCGTAGACGCGGACCTTCAGTCCGTTCTCGTGACCGGGCGCCACCTGGCTGGCGAAGAGCATGCCCTTGGCGCCCTTCTCCTCACCCTTCGGCTTGAAGCGCAGCATCACATGGACGTTGTCGTCGAGCTGGCGACCTTCGACAAAGGAATCCAGATCGGCCGAGAGGCTGTCGAGTTCCAGCCCCGAAACGAAGCGGGCGAGATTGTAGGCGTGGGTGCCGATGTCGCCGCTGGCGCCGCCGACGCCCGACTGCTTCGGGTCGACGCGCCAGGCCGCCTGCTTGGAGCCTGAAGCCTCCGCCTTCTCGGTCAGCCAGTCCTGCGGATACTCGGCATGGACGAGCCTGATATCGCCGAGCTCACCATTCGCGACCATCTCGCGGGCATGACGCACCATCGGATAGCCGGTGTAGTTGTGCGTCAGCACGAAGACCTTGCCGCTCTTCTCGACCAGCGCGGCGAGCTTCTTCGCATCGCCGAGATTGGAGGTCAGCGGCTTGTCGCAGATGACGTGGATGCCTGCCTCGAGGAACGCCTTCGCGGCCGGCCAGTGCATGTGGTTCGGCGTGACGATGGCGACCGCCTCGATGCCGTCCTTGCGCCGCTTCTCGGCCTTCGCCATCTCGGCGAAACTGCCATAGCTGCGCTTCGGATCGAGGCCGAGATCGGCGGCGGAGGCGAGCGACTTCTCCGGCGTCGACGAGAGCGCACCGGCGACCAGTTCGAATTCGCCGTCCATGCGCGCCGCGATGCGATGCACGGCGCCGATGAAGGCGCCCTGTCCGCCGCCCACCATGCCGTAGCGGATGGGGCCGCTGCCCGATTCAACCTGCCTGCCCGATACCATGAATGTCTCTCCCGATAATGTTCCAAATCGAAACCACGCCCCCTCCACCGCCTTCGGCGGTCCCCCTCCCCCGCTTCGCAGCGGAGGACTGGAGGTAGCGGCCGGCCGCCACGTTGATCCTCACCCGTTTACGGGGGAGGGGGACCGCCGAAGGCGGTGGAGGGGGCGCAGCCTCGCTTTAAATCCCCATCATCTTCCTGAGCAGTGCCTTGTCGGTCGTGCCACCCGCGAAGTCGTCGAAGGCCTTCTCGGTGACGCGGATGATATGGCTGGCGATGAAAGGTGCGCCCTCGGCGGCGCCGTCTTCCGGGTGCTTCAGGCAGCACTCCCATTCCAGCACCGCCCAACTGTCGTAGTCGTATTGCGCCAGCCTGGAGAAGATGCCCGAGAAGTCGACCTGGCCGTCGCCGAGCGAGCGGAATCGGCCGGCGCGCTGCACCCAGCCCTGGTAACCCGAATAGACGCCCTGGCGTCCGTCCGGATTGAACTCGGCGTCCTTCACGTGGAAGGCCTTGATGCGCTCGTGGTAGATGTCGATGAAGGCCAGATAGTCGAGCTGCTGCAGCAGGAAGTGCGACGGATCGTAGTTGATGTTGCAGCGCTCGTGGCCGCCGACCGCGTCGAGGAACATCTCGAAGGTGGCCCCGTCGAAGACGTCCTCGCCCGGGTGAATCTCGTAGCCTACATCGACGCCATTTTCGTCATAGACGTCGAGGATCGGCTTCCAGCGCCGGCCGAGTTCGGCGAACGCCTCCTCGATCAGGCCCGGCGGGCGCTGCGGCCAGGGATAGAGATAGGGGAAGGCCAGCGCGCCGGAGAAGGTGACGGAGGCGTCGAGGCCGAGGTTCCTCGATGCCCTGGCGCCGAACTTCATCTGCTCGACCGCCCATTCCTGGCGGGCCTTCGGATTGTTGTGAACCGCGGACGGCGCGAAGCCGTCGAACTGTGCGTCATAGGCCGGATGCACGGCGACGAGTTGCCCCTGCAGGTGGGTCGACAATTCTGTGATCTCGACGCCGGCCTCGGCGCAGATGCCCTTGACCTCGTCGCAATAGGCCTTCGATTCCGCCGCCTTCTTCAGGTCGAACAGGCGTCCGTCCCAGGTCGGGATCTGCACGCCCTTGTAGCCCAGCCCGGCGGCCCATCCGGCGATCGCCGGCAGCGAGTTGAACGGGGCGGCGTCGCCCGCGAACTGGGCGAGAAAGATCGCCGGGCCCTTCATCGTCCTTGCCATGAAACTCCTCCCGAAAACGGACGCATCCTATGCGATTTCGCCTCCGCCGCAAGCCGAAGGCGACCGCGAAGCGTCCTGACATCCATTCCACTCTGGTCATACCAAATGAAGCCGCGGGGTCAAGTCCGGGACCTTGTCGATTTTGATCGGCCATGCCGCCGATCCGTTTGTCAATCGCTATTTATTTCAACAAGGTATGCTATCGACCGGATCCTCCGAGGTGGCTTCTTGCGATAGCGTGTCAAATGGTCTAGAAACGATGCAGCTCCCAATTGGTCCAACCAGTTTGACTCAACCAAACCGGCCTGCCTTGAGGGAGGACAAGGACTCCGCCGGGCGAAGTCTGACACTTGCAAGGCGAATAGGGAGAGAATTGAGATGCACCTGTCGACGCACAACTGGATGCGGGCCGAACCGCTCGAAGTGACGCTCAAGCGGATCAAGAAGTTCGGCTACGAGTCGATCGAGATCTCAGGCGAACCCGAGCAGTACAAGCCGGCCGAAACCCGCAAGCTGCTGAAGGAGCACGGGATCCGCTGCTGGGGCGCGGTCACGCTGATGCTCGGCGAGCGCAACCTGGCCGCCAAGAACCAGGGTCAGCGCGAGCGGTCGGTGCAGTATGTGAAGGACGTGCTGACGATGGTCAGCGAACTCGAGGGCGAGATCATCACGCTCGTTCCGGGAACCGTCGGCAAGGTGACGCCCGACGCGACCGAGGAGGAGGAGTGGGGCTGGCTGGTGGACGCCACCCGCGAATGCTTCACCCATGCCAAGAAGGTCGGCGTCAAGATCGCCATCGAGCCGTTGAACCGCTTCGAGACCTATCTGTTCAACCGCGGCGAACAGGCGCTGGCGCTGGCCGACGCGGTATCGCCCGAATGCGGCATCTGCTTGGATGCCTATCACATCCACATGGAGGAGTTCGACGTCGAAGAGGCGATCCGCAAGGCGGGCAAGCGCCTGTTCGACTTCCACGTCGCCGACAACAATCGCTTCGCGGCGGGACTCGGCACGATCGACTGGCCGAAGATCGTCGGCATCCTCAAGGACATCGGCTATGACGGCGCGCTGACCAACGAGTTCGTGGCACCCGTCGACCGCACGCCGGCCAACCGCTACCCCGACATGGTCGAGCGCAACCCGGTGGACATCTCGCCGGAGCAACTGAAGTTCATCCAGGATCACGGGTCCAGCCTGCTCACCGAGAAGTTCTACACCGAGCAGATGCGCATCAATGCCGAAACGCTGCTGCCGCTGATCAAGTAGCCATCGACGCGTCGAGATGAGGCTACCCCCACCTCTCACCCCTCCCCGCAAGGGGGAGGGAGGCGCCAACGTCCCAGATCCCCCCTCCCTCTTGCGGGGAGAGGTGAGGGACGGGGGCGCCCGTCAACACCAGACCGGAGAAGCCAGGTGCGCATAGCCAAGGTCCAGGCCTGGTGGGTCCGCATTCCCATCGAGGCCGCACGCCAGCACCGCAGCGATTTCGGCCAGGTGCAGACTTTCGACGCCGCGATCCTGCGCATCGAAACCGATGACGGTCTGGTCGGCTGGGGCGAGGGCAAGAATGCCGCCGGCAGCGCCGGCACCTACGGCGCGCTGGTCCACATGCTGAACCACGAGGTCGGGCCCATGCTGATCGGCCGCAACGCCGGCGACATCGGCCCGATCTGGGAAATGCTCTACAATGGCGTGCGCGCCGGCTCGGCGGTCAGGCACGGCCATGCCATGCCGCAGATCGCCCGGCGCGGCATGTCGATCGCGGCGATCAGCGCCGTCGACATCGCGCTGTGGGACATTCTGGGCAAACATCTCGGGCAACCGGTCTGTCAACTGCTGGGCGGGCGCAAGGCAGATCGACTGCCGGCCTATGCGTCCGGCGGCTGGGCACCGGCGGAAACCATCGGCGAACAGCTCCGGGGCTACATCGCCAGGGGCGGCTTCCGATCCGTGAAGATGCGGGTCGGCGCCATGGATGCGGCACCGCATGTCTCGGCCAAGCGGGTGCGGGCGGCGCGCCAGGCATTGGGCGACGGGGTCGACATCATGGTCGACGCGCACGGGACCTACACGGTGGCCGATGCCAAGCGCTTCGCCGGGCTGGTCGCCGACTGTGACCTCGCCTGGTTCGAGGAGCCGGTGATCGGCGACGACAAGGCCGGCATGGCCGAGGTCCGCGCGGCCACGACCGTGCCTATCGCCGCCGGCGAGAGCGAGGCGACGCGCTACGATTTCCGCGACCTGGCCGTGATGAAGGCGGCCGACATCTTCCAGCCGGACCCCGCCTTCTGCGGCGGCATCAGCGAGGCGATGAAGATCGGGACGATCGCCAGTGCCTTCAACCTGCGGTTCGCGCCGCATCTGTGGGCCGGTGCGCCCTGCTTCTTCTCCGGTCTGCATCTGTGCGCGGCTTCGCCCGCCAGCTTCACCATCGAATTTTCGCTCGGCGCCAACCCGATGATCCACGATCTGGTCGAAGAAACCGTCGAAGCCGTTGACGGAATGATCGCGATCCCCGAAAAGCCCGGTCTCGGGTTTACCGTGTCGGAGCGCTTCCTGGAGGCCCACGCGCAGCCCTCGTGATCGAGATGAAGGAAAAGGATCTGCTCGCAGAACTCGCCGCCTACCTGTACTCCTGCTCGAATGCGGAGACGGGTCGCACGCCTTCTGAGCGGGAGCTGGCCGAGCATTTCGGCGTCAGCCGCGGCCAGATCCGCGAGACGCTGGCGATCCTCGAAGCCATGCGCATCGTCGAGCGGCGGGCGAAGTCCGGCATCTACCTGACGACGCGCCAGGCAAGCGTCGAGGCGATGGCGCTGTTCGCCAAGGCCGGCGTGCCGCTCGATCCGATCCAGATCTACGAGACGGTCGAGCTCAGGAAGATCCATGAGATCAAGGCGGCGGAACTCGCCTGCAGCAGAGCCAGCGAGGAGAACTTCGAGCGGCTGCGCGAAATCCTCGATGCGTCCGAGCGGCGCCTCGCCGGCGGCGAGGGACTTGCAAAGGAGGATCGCGACTTCCACCTGGAAATCGTCCGGGCCACCAAGAACAGCATGTTCTACAAGGTCTGCAGCGTCTACTACGTGATGGGCGAGCAGCGCCTGCCGATCTATTTCCAGGATCCCGAACGCGGCCGCCGCTCGCATGCCGAACACCTGCAGATCTTCGACGCGCTGCGGCGGCGCGACGGCAACCTTGCGCAGGCGCTGATGAGCGCGCATCTGCAAGGCGCGGAGAGCTACTGGAAGGGGCTGATCGGCGGCACGGACGAGACCGTCCGGGAGCGGCCGGGCTCCTGATGCGGGACACGCAGCGCAATGGGTCATGGTCCTTCTTCCGGGCTCTGGCTGCCGACCTCGTGGAAAGAAGCCGGGAGCGGCAATGCCCCTGATCTATTCCACCCACGACCTGCATCCCCAGGCGACAGCCCTGCTGGAACAAGCCGGCACGGTCCGGGTGGCCGGCGCGCTGGACGCAGGGACACTGGTGCGCGAGTCGCGCGATGCCGACATCGTCGTCGTCCGTGCACCGCTGCCTGCCGAAATCTTCGCCGGAGAGCACCGCATCCGTGCCGCCGTCCGCCATGGGGCGGGGCTCGACATGATCCCGGTCGAGGCCGCCACCGCCGCGGGCGTGCTGGTGGCCAACGTTCCCGCTGTCAACGCAAGGTCGGTCGCCGAGCACGTGATCTTCGCCTGCCTCGCCCTGCTGCGGCGATTCCGCATGATGGATCGCGACCTGCGCGACGCCGGGTGGCTTGCGGGACGCGAACACGCCAATCTCACGCATGAACTCGGCGGCCGGCGCATCGGCATCGTCGGGATGGGTGCGGTGGGCCGGCAGATCGCCGGCATCGCCCATCACGGCTTTGGCCTGGACGTGCTCGGCACCAGCCGGAGCGGTGCCGGCTTTCCCGATTTCGTCCAGTACCGAGCCATCGACGAACTGGTGGCGTCGAGCGACATTGTGGTGCTGGCCTGCCCGCTGACGCCGGAGACGACCGGCCTGATGAACCCCAACCGCATCGGCACGATGAAGGCCGGCGCCATTCTGGTGAACGTCTCGCGCGGCCCGGTCGTCGACGATGCGGCGCTGATCGCCGCGCTCAAGGACGGCAAGCTGCTCGGCGCCGCGCTCGACGTGTTCACGACGCAGCCGCTGCCGGCCGACCACCCCTATCTCGCGCTGGACAATGTGATCGTCTCGCCGCACATGGCCGGCATCACCGAAGAGAGCATGATGCGGATGGGCGTCGGTGCCGCGGAGGAGGCGCTGCGCGTCCTCGCGGGCGGCTTGCCTGCGAACTTCCGCAATCCGCAGGTCGAGCCAGCCTATCGCCGTCGGTTTCCGCTGGCCCAATAGCTGGCGCGCCGGCAGCCAACCGCGGCGTTGCACGGTCGGCTGCGATCCCTACATTGCCGAGACATTCTCCCGGAGCCTCTCATGACCGATCTGTTTTCGCCGATCACGCTCGGCAGCCTGCAGTTTCCCAATCGCATCGCCATCGCCCCGATGTGCCAGTACTCTGCCAACGACGGCTGTGCCTCCGACTGGCACCTCCACCACTGGATGAACCTCGCCATGTCGGGCGCGGGGATGGTCACGGTCGAGATGACCGACGTCGAGCGTCGCGGCCGCATTTCGCATGGCTGCATGGGCCTCTACTCGGAAGCCAACGAGGCAACCGCCAGACGGACACTCGACGCGGCGCGCCGTGTCGCCGTGCCGGGCACCAAATTCGGCGTGCAGCTCGCCCATGCCGGGCGCAAGGCGTCTTGCCAGCGTCCCTGGGAAGGCGGCGGGCCGCTGCGAGCCGATCAGGATGCCTGGCAGACCATCTCGGCCTCGGCGATCGCCTTCGACGCCGGCTGGCATGTGCCGCACGCGCTGGAGGATGCCGAGATCGAGACGGTCATCCTGCACTGGGTCGAGGCGGCACGCCGCGCCCAGCGCGTCGGCTTCGACTTCATCGAACTTCACGGCGCCCATGGCTACCTGCTGCACCAGTTCCTCTCGCCGCTGTCCAACACGCGCACCGATCGCTGGGGCGGCTCGCTGGAGAACCGCATGCGGCTGATCGTGACGGTGGCTCAGGAAGTGGCGAAGGCGGTGCCAGAGCTGATGCTCGGCGTGCGGCTGTCGGTGAAGGACTGGGTCGACGGCGGGTTGACCGAGGACGAGAGCGTCGAGGTGGCCAAGGCGCTGAAGGCGGTCGGCGTGCAGTACATCTGCTGCTCGAGCGGCGGCAATTCGCCCCTTCAGAAGATTCCCGGCGGTCCCGGATACCAGGTGCATCTCGCCGAACACATCCGCAAGGGCGCCGGCATCGCGGTGCGGGCGGTCGGCATGATCGACGAACCGCTCCAGGCCAACCAGATCGTCGCCTCGGGCAAGGCGGATTTCGTGGCACTCGCCCGCGCCATCCTCGCCGATCCGCGCTGGCCCTGGCGGGCTGCGGCCACGCTCGGCCACGAGATTGCGGTGGCGCCGCAGCTCGTGCGCGGCGCGCATCTGCCGAAGAAGTGGGTCAAGGCGGCCTGAAGCCGACACCGGCGGGAGCCGCTATTCGGTGTGGCGAGGCATGGTCGACCGACCCGCCCGCGGCGGGTCGTCGGCATAGCGGAAGACGCTCAGCTTTCCGGACGTCTCCAGGAAGGCTCGTTCGACTTCGCCGGTGTCGCGCACGCCGGCTAGGCGCAAAAGCGACATGAGTTCGGCTTCGGAAACGGTGCCGGATCCGAGCGCCTTGTCCCGGATGCGGCCATTCTCGATCATCAGAACCGGCAGGCCCTCCACCGCACGCTCCAGCTTACGATTGCGGCTGAAGACGAAGCCGGTGAGGCGGTGAAGCAGGATCACCAGGGTGATCACCAGGATGCCCTGGAGCAGCCCGACCTCGGGATAGAGCATCGGATCGCCGGAGGCCGAGCCGACGGCGATGACCAGCACGAATTCGAAGGGACCGATCTGTCCGATCGCCCCCTGCCCGACCATGCGGGCCAGAACGATCGTGTAGAGATACATGACGAGCGTCCGGAAGACGACTTCCAGATAGAAGGCGGGCGTGGCCGTCTCCGCCTCGCCGAAGAGTATGCGAAAGCCCTCGTCCAGCAAGCTTCCCTCCCCGGGCAGAACGATATCCGTCCTGACTATCTGGAGCGGCGCCGTCGCCGGTCCAGAGCGTGGAGGGTGGCGGGAGGCGTCGCTTCGAACTGCCCCCCGGCTCGCCGGCCGTCAGGCCGCGGCGCGCGCCGGCGCCGCCACTTCGCCGTGGCGGATCTCGGTCCCGAGAACCTTGAGGCATTCGCGCATGAAGGCCGCCAGGCCCGTCCAGCCCTTGGCGGACACCATCGTGCCGTCGACATAAGCTTCCGTCGGCTTGACGTCGATGTAGGTGCCGCCGGCCAAGGTCACCTCGGGCTCGCAGGCGCCGAGCGCCGCCACCTTCTTACCCCTCACCACGCCGTCGACGGCGATGAGGATCTGCACGCCGTGGCAGATGGTGAATATCGGCTTCTGCGTCTCGTGGAAGTGGCGGACCATCGCCTGCACGCGCTTGTCGGTGCGGATGTATTCCGGCCCGCGGCCGCCGGCGCAATAGACCGCATCATACTGGTCCAACTGCTTCTCGGCCTCCGAGAAGGTCTTGTTGATGTCGGCGAAGTGGCCGTAGCGCTCGATATAGGTCTGGTGGCCCTCGAAATCGTGCAGCGACGTCTGGATCTTGTCGCCGGCCTTCTTGTCGGGGCAGACGACATGGACGGTGTGCCCGACCGCCTCCATGCCCTGCTGGAACACGAAGATCTCGTATTCCTCGGTGAACTCGCCCGTCAGCATCAGGATCTTTTTGCCAGGCATTGTTTTCCTCCTTCGATGTCGTTTCTGAAATCGTCGATCTAGCCGAATCCCGGCAGCAGCCGGTCGCGCGAGCGCAGGATGTGGGTTCGCATCGCGGCCTCCGCCAAACCACCGTCGCCGGCCCGGAACGCGGCGAGGATCGCCGTGTGCTCGTCGAGCGCCTGCTCGGTCACGCTGGTGTGGAACATCAGCCGGAAAATGTGGAAATGCGTGTGCTGGTGCGCCAGCGTGGCGCGGACCAGCGCGTTGCCGGAGAGTTCGAGGATGCTGTCGTGGAAGATCGCATCCTGTCTCGCGAAGGCCGCGTAGCGGGCTCGCGCGTCGCCGCCGTCCACCTCGGACATGGCCTGCGCGATCGTTTCGAGAGACCGCAGCGCTTGCGGAGTCATCGCCAGCGCGGCCCGGCGCGCGGCGTCCGGTTCGAGCAGCAGCCGCAGCTCGTAGAGTTCCTCGAAGCGGCGGCGGGAGATCTGCGGAGCGGCGCGATAGCCCACCAGGTGCGTCTTGACGACCAGCCCCTCGCCTTCCAGCCGGCCCAGCGCTTCGCGGATCGGCGTGTGCGACACCTGGAAGTCGCGCACCAGATTGTCGACGGTGATGCGCTCGCCCGGCGCGATGCGCAGGGACATCAGCAGGTTGAAGATCGCGTCGTAGACTTCGTCGGCGAGGCCCTGGCGGCTGATCGGCCGCGGCTGGGCCGCAGCCTCTTCAGGGAAACCGGGAAGGGCGACACCACGCATCCGAACTCCTCGCGAACCGACACCTACCATGCAGGCCGCGGCCGCACAATCCGATATCTTATACGATCTGCGCGGGACAGCCTTTCTCAGCCGGCGTGGCGCAGGCTGACGCCCGAGGACCTGTCGAACAGCGCCACCTTCGCGGGATTCCAGCCGAAGCGCACCGACTGCTCCATGTCGAGCGGCAGGCGCGCCGGCGCGGTGGCATGGATCAGTGCTTCACCGACCCGCAGGACGACGATCTTCTCGACACCATGGTTCTCGACGTCGTGGACGGTCGCCTCGACCGGCGCGCCGGGCTCCAGCACGATGTCCTCCGGCCGGACGCCGAAGGTCAGCGGGCGGCCTTCGGCGCCGAGCGGGGGCGTCGCGCCGTCGAACGGCAGCTCGAAACCTGCCGGCGCCATGATCGCGCGGCCGGAGGAGAGAGCGCCGTCGATCAGGTTCATCGGCGGCGAGCCGACGGCGCGGGCCACGAAGGTGTTCAACGGATTGTTGTAGATCTCGTTGGGCGTGCCGCTCTGGACGAGGCGCCCGTGGTTGAGCACGCCGACCTTGTCGCCCATCGACATGGCCTCGATCTGATCATGGGTGACGAACAGGAAC